>JBJXEX010000404.1:0-13531 GCA_046156195.1 Planctomycetaceae bacterium
TCCACGCTGGGTTCGTCCCTGAGCTTCCATGCTCGCTCCCTCCTCCGTGAGAAAGAGAAAGGATCGAGATCTTGGCCCAGTTTTGCGAACCCAGTTTTTAGTACCTAGATTCCGTTAGAGTCAGCAATCTTTGCAGTTCGGAGAGTCAGGCTACGTTCAGAACGGCCACGTCTCCCCCAACACCTCGCGTTGAATGGCGGTCAGCCGAACGATGCACTGCTCGGCGAGGGCGAGTTGGGCATCGAGTAGCCGACGATTGAACGGCGTTCCCTCGGCCGTCCCTTGGACTTCGACGAACTCCCCTTGGCCGGTCATGACGACATTCATATCGACCTCGGCGTCTTTGTCTTCGACGTAATCGAGGTCCGCCACGATTTGGCCTGCGACAATCCCAACGCTGATCGCCGCGATGCTGCTCTTCAAGACGGGACGATCGGTCGGCAGCAAGGACTTGATGGCGGCCAGCGAATCGACCAGTGCGATGAAGCCACCGGTGAGGCTTAGCGTTCGTGTGCCGCCGTCCGCTTCGAGTACATCGCAATCAACCGTGACCATTCGCGGCCCGAGCGCGGCGAGATCGACCACCGCGCGAAGGCTGCGGCCAATGAGCCGTTGAATCTCGTTGGTGCGGCCGTCGATCTTGGATCTCTCACGCTGCTTGCGCGGCGCGGTGCTGCCGGGGAGCATGTTGTATTCGGCCGTGATCCAGCCGTTGGGATTCGCTTCGCGTTTCATCCACGGCGGCAGGTCGTTGTCGATACTGGCCGTGCAGAGCACCGTCGTGCGACCCGCTTTGATCAGCACACTGCCGGGGACCGCTCCGGTGAAGTGCCGTTGGACTGTGATCGGACGCAGCTCATCAGATTGTCGGCCATCGTGCCGCATGAAGGACTCCATCAGTTGGGGTTCGAGTGATTGGCGGCACAGCGTAGCGATCCGACGGGAAGAATCACCTCTGCAAGGCAAACGGTCGAAGTTTTGTTTTCGCGAGAAGGTTTGGGGCGTTGCTTCCCGGCCTCACATCATTCTGCCCACCCATCATTCTGCTGAATTCCGGCGAGCAGAATGATGTGAGATCGGACGCCAAGAAGCTTCTCACAACAGCACGAAGACATTCACCGATTGCGGCGCAGAGATTCGGGATTGGGTTGCGGGCCGCACTCGCGTTCGCGATATGTTTCCGGCATGAATCGAATCGTGAAATCCGCGTTGCCGCCGTTGGTGTTGTTCGTGCTCGTGATTGCCGCGTGGCACTTGCTCGTGGTGAGCTTCGGCATCAAGGCTTACCTGGTGCCGAAACCGGGGGGCGTGTGGCAAGCGGCGTTTGAGAACCGCGAGGAGTTGCTGTTCGCGGTCGGACTGACATCCGCGGCGGCACTTTGCGGATTCGTCGGTAGCTTGCTGATCGGCTCGTTGACGGCGTGCGTGTTCTCGCAGTCGCGGGTGATTCGGAGTAGCTGCTATCCGTATGCGATCTTTCTGCAAACAGTCCCGATCGTCGCGGTGGCTCCGATCATCGTCGTCTGGTTTGGAGCGGGCTTTCACAGCGTGGTGCTGGTGTCGTTCATGATCAGCTTGTTTCCGATCGTCACGAACGTCACGAGCGGGATGCTGGCGGTCGATCCCGATTTGCTGGACTTGTTTCGTCTGTATCGAGCGTCTCGCTGGCAAGTGCTTTGGAAGCTGCGGCTGCCGCACTCGGTGCCGTATCTAGTCGCGGGAGCTCGCACGTCGAGCGGCATGGCGGTGGTTGGCGCGATCGTCGGCGAGTTCTTCGCCGGCAACTTGGCCGAGCGTCACGGACTCGGCTACATGATCTTGCAGGGGACACAATTCAGCACCGCGAAGCTGTTCGCCGCCGTGATCGCCTCGACGCTGCTGGGGATCACGATCTTCGGAGTCTCGACGCTGGTAGGCTCGACCGTGCTCAGCCGCTGGTCCGATCCGAAGGGCGTTGCGTAGCACAGGCGGCTCGGCGAGTCGCGCGACGGACTCACTCCGGCAAATAGCCTTCGACGTACTTCATCAGGTCGAGGCAATTCAGCTCGTCCTTGATGCCGTCGAGCGTCGGTTCGATGAGCGTGCGGGCGACTTCTTGGACGATGTGATCGGCGAAGCGTTTGCGTGCTCGGCTGAGTTGCTTGCGGAAGGCTTCGGGGGTGAGCGACTGGCCGGACATCTCGGAGACCATTTTCGCGAGCGTCGGCGAATCGGCACTCTCGTACTGAGCGGAGACTCGCAGCACCGTGCAGAACAAGTTGTTGGTCGTCCGCTGTTGATATTTGTCGAGCGCCTTCCAAGCCGCCTTCAAGATGCACTTCCGCCAGTCGCTGGTCCATTCGAGCTGCGAGTGTGCGGAGACCGGCATGTGTTCGAGCGACTCGATGGGCAGCGGCATTTGATTGCGTCGGCAGAGCCACTGCATCGCCGCGTTCCGCACGATCGTGATCAGGTAGTAGCGAAACTTCCCTTTGTTCGAGTCCGCCGTGTGAAAGCCTTTCTGGACCATCCGCAGCATGAATTCTTGCTCGACCTCTTCGGCGTCGTTGGGATCGCGGACGAGCGTGGCGATGTATTTGCGAATGGCTCGGCCGTACCGCCTCACGAACAACGTCGGATTGTTGACGGCGGTCCAGCGCGTCGAGATACGGTTGAGCCACATCCGCTCGCCGGTTTGCGAGTACGACTCAATTTGCTCGCTGTCGGAAGAGGGAGTCGAGTCGCCCAGTTTGGAATCAACGTCGGAAGCCATTGAGCCGCTCACAGACTGTTCTTGGGGAGCCACGCTCGGCAGAGCGCGGGCAAAGCTGAGTTGCCGCGTCAGCGTAGCTCAACATCGCGACGCCGAACAACTCGCCCTCGGAAATCGGCACTAACGATACTGGAGTCGAAATCTGGCCCGTCGGAGAACGCTTGCTTGTGAGGGCGGCGACTCAGAGCAATACTCAAGTTGTGCCAAGAGAGTGCGTGACACGGAACTCGCCGTCCTGAAGGATCACCGACTGGACAAGAACCAAGCCCACGAACCGGAGAGCAAACATGAAGCCTGAACGCGAAGAGACTCCGGAAGAGATTGCCGACCGCTTGCGCCGTTATGGCGAGGCGGCCGAGTTGCTGAGGCAATGGCGTTCTGAACCGGAGGATGAAACCCTCGATTGGCCGACGATAGAAGCGGTCCTTGACGCGAATGGCGATCCGCGCCTCGAAACACCTCCCACCGCAAGGCCGATCAAACATGCGGTTGCTTCTTGATGCAGGGATTCTGGGCCGGCTGTGTCATCCCCGAAAGCACTTGAATGACCCGGTCAGCGTCCGCTTGGAAGAGTTCATCGCGGCCGGAGTGGCTGAGCGGCGCGTCTACATTCCCGCAGTGACCGACTATGAACTGCGCCGCAAGCTGTTGCACTTGATCGGCAAAGGCCAGAGCACTCTCCAAAGTCTGGAACGACTCGATCAGCTTTCGGTGCGGTTCGACTACCTGCCTGTTGATCTTGAGACTTGGCAGGAGGCGGCACATCTATGGTCGGTCGCCCGTTCTGATGGTTTTTCGACATCCCCGCCGGAAGCACTCGACTGCGACGTCATCTTGGCCGCTCAAGCCAAACTCGTTTCGGGGACGGTCGTGACAACGAACCAAAAACACCTCGAACGATTCGTGCCGACCATCGACTGGACCGAGATTCCGACGACTGTGTGAGACCATTCGTCCGTGGAGGCGATCATGGGCAAGGTGCCTCCGAAAACATCAAGAATGGTTTTTGAGAGACGCGAGGAGGACCGTCTCATGGCGACAGAATTCGATTCCGCGGAATTGCGACGATACGAGGACTTGCGAGTCGATGTACGAGGTCTTCCTGCTCGATATTATCCCGATGCTCCGACCACGAAGGGAATCTTATGCCACGAAACATCTACGATCCGAACAAGACGCCAGACCAGCGCCGGCAACAGAACGAACGCGCGATGTGTCTGTTGGAGAAATGGGCCAACGAGCCAGACATGATTGCCGACTACACTGCTTTTGAAGCCGAGTTTGAAGTCATCCCCGGCGAATTTGCGGAAACGCCAGCCCACGAAACACGAGCGCAACATGTACCTCTTGCTTGATTCAGGTGTGCTCGGGGTGCTGTGCCACACCAGTCGTGTCCGGTATCTGCCACTGGAAACGCGGTTGTGGAGGTTCCTCCGCGCGTCCCCGGTTGACCACGAGGTATTTATCCCAGAGATCGCGGATTACGAAGTGCGGCGCAAGTTGCTACATCTGATCTCGAAGAGCCTGATGCAATCGGAATCCATCGCACGTTTGGATGCGGCAGCAGAGAGCTTTACCTATCTGCCCCTCGACACACCGACGATGCGAACGGCCTCCGAATTTTGGTCGGAGGCCCGCCGCAATGGACGCCCAACAGCTTCCGATTTGTCGCTCGACGCAGACATGATCCTCGCCGCCCAAGCTCATCAAGTTGGCGGTATCGTCGTGACCACCAACCGCAAGCACCTCAGCCAATTCGTGCCCACCATCGACTGGACCGAGATTCCGACAACCGTGTGACGGGATTCGCTTGTGTTCGCCCACGTTCTGACGAACGTGGCGACGACATCACAACGGTCCCATCACAACGGGCCTCAGTACCTCAACGAAGTCTGAATATAGAGCTGTGTCGCGTCTTCGATCGGCCTGCCATTGAGCGTCCCGTTCGCGCCGCGGAAGTGCGAGCCGTACCAGAACCAACTGTATCCAAACTGCACGTCAAAGTTCGGGTTGTACGAGTAGGTCGAGATCAGATCGAGTTCTTGGCCGAGGTTGGTCCCCGTGTTCAGACCGCCGACCGGAGTCCCCGCGACGTTGTAGACGTTGTCCGAAGCCGTCACCTGATTGAACCAGTGAAACGCGGCCAGGCCGGTCAGCTTGGCGTGTGGCTTGATCGTGGCTTGCACAGCGTAGTCGTTGAGATTCTGACCCGACAGATTGTCGATAATCCCCCAATACGCATGGTTCAGCGGCACCAAGACATCGTAGGTCGAGTTCGTGCCGTCCCCCCTCTTCGTGTCACCCGAACCGTAGTAGTAGAGGAAGCTCAACTGCGGGGTCCAAGCCACTTGAGAAAACGTCGTCCCCAGTTTGCTGGTGAAGAAGCCGGCTTGCACGTTCTCGTTGTTGTCCTTGCCGAACTGGTACGCCCCTTCAATGTCCGAGGCGAAGACAACCCACGGCTGATCGCATTCGTCCTTGATCGGCTTGGTCATGGTCCAACGCAGGCCGAGCGTGTGTCGATTGCCATCAGCCCAGGTGCCGACTTGCTGCCCCGAATCGGTTTGCAGCCAGACGTAATACGGCTCGATCGTGTTGTCCTTGATGCCCTTGTAGACCAGATAGGCTCCGCCGTACCAACGAGACGAATCGGCGTGGTCGAATTGATTGTCCCATTTGTTGACGGCCGCGGGATCAACGACTCCCAGGACGGTCGTCGTCGCGGCGGGACGTCCGCCGAATCGTCCGGTCGGATTGGCGGTGTTGACCGGTTGCACGGCAAACAGATCGAGATCCCACGTCTCCCCTTTGCTGAACAGCTTGAAGCCCTCGAAATTCCGCCGCGTGTTGGCCCAATCCAACGGCGAGATCACTTGCTGCCCAGGACTGACGGCGCTCGGCGTTCCATACAGCAACTCTTGCCGGCCGGCGCGGAAGTACACCGGCTTGCCGTCTCGCTCCGCGACCTTCAAATCGAAGAAGACGTTTTGGATGTCCCAGCGGTTCTTGTCGATGCCGGTCACCGGCAACTCGTTGTTGAAGATCGACGCGTCGATCCCTTCGATGTAGACGCGGAACTCGTCCCGGTATTTGAGGTCCAGATACTGACGCCAACGATAAAGGTCGTAGTCGCTGCGTCCCGGCCCCCCCGGCCGCAGACGATTGTCTTCGTTCATGTAGCGGTGCCGAATCTCACCTCCGTAAGAGAGGGTCAGACCGCTCGGCTCGCAGTCGCCATCGAACAGCGGGATGTTCTTCAGCTCCTCGCCGAGGAAGTGCGGTGCGTTGGGCTTGGTCTTGTACGAGAAGTCATTGTCGAAATAGAGCGGCTTCCACGGCAGGATTGGTGCCGGCGGTTTCGCGGCCGGTTTCGGATTGCAGATCGGGCAGTCGGGCCGACCACACGGCCCCGACTGCGGTGCCGCGAGATGCTCGCGAAACGCCACCGAAAGCGGAGCTTCCTCGGCGGGTGCCAGCTTCGGCTCGGAACCGTCGGCTGCGGCGGTATCTGCCGCAGGAACGGAAACCACCGGAGCTTCCGCAGCACGGCCTGCATGAGGCTCGCACCACAAGACGCCTGGCAAAGCCAACACGGAGAACCAACACAATCGCCATCGAAGTCGGGACATGATTTGAATCCTCTTGAAACCTAGAACCATTGGCCTGACGCCGCACCGCTCGCCGGAATCGGTTTTGATTGCGACTGAAGCCCGTCCTACTTCGTTTCGGAGATTTCAAGAGCCTGATTCACCTGTGACGATCAGACGCACAAATCGGATGGCTGAGAGAGGCTTCGCGCACGCAAGCTCTCGTCAACCGGCATAACCCGTCTGTGGTTCCCAGCACTTCTGTCCCAGCCTCAAGGGGCGAGCGGGCAAGTTCTGTGGCGCAAGCGGCCCGCGTGCGAAGAGTCATTCGACGTGACGATCGTGCCGTCCCGGAACCGGAGTGCGGAGCACGGGGCCAAAAGGAACACTTCCAGCTCCGTCTTTCTCCGTGCTCCGGCTCTGCCATCCGTGCGGCAACTAGTCTTCCGCGACTCTTCACCACGTTTAGGGATCGCACGGATGGCAGGTCCGGAGCACGGAGGAAGACAGATTCCCGCCCATCAATTATCTGGTGTTGATGAGCGACTTCAACGCATTACCACGCGGTCTCCATCAGGTTGACGATCTGCCGGGCGAGTTGGTTGATCGACTGCTGCGTGGCGGTGGCCAGCGATTGACCGACTTCGGGAGCGAAGTCCGCTTGCGAACGGAGCGCAAGGAGTTCAGGACCGATCGGGACTTGCTGCTCGGCCAGGATGCGGCCGGCGCGGAGGTCTTCCCAGAGAACTTCGACGACCAGATTGACTTGCAGCTCGCGCGGGTCGTCTTGCAGCGTTTCGCCGAGCACGCTTTTGCGAAGATCAATCACTCGGCCAGAGAGCCGCGTGTCGGCGTCTCCTTTGACGACTCGGAACGGCGTGCGAAGTTGGATTTGTTTCTGCACCGCTTCCGTGAGTTGCACTTCGATGCCTCGCCGAAACGACTTCGTCTCGAAGATCGGCACCTCGACACTGCGAACCTGCGGATCGAAACCGCCACCGACCATGTAACCGCAGCCGGTCAGGCCGCTCAGCACTGTGCCGCTCAGCACGGTGCCGAGACCCGTCATCAGCAACTCTCGCCGAGACAACTTCATCGCGCGTTCCTCAGCAATTGCAGATCGTCATCGTTCTCGTCGGCGGAGGGACGCGGCTGTCTCGAACGGTCGCGCTTGGGAGTCGGGACATCGGGGTCCGCAGACTCAGGAGCAGAGGACTCGGACGGCTCATCATTGAGGCGACTGGTCCCGCTGGAATCGAACTCTTCTTCGCCCATGTCTTCCGCGCTGGGTTTGCGGAGTCGAGGCAGACTGTTGAGTACGCGTGTGCCAATCGACGGCTTCTCGACCATCGGGGCACGCAGCTTCACCAGCACCTCGCGGGCTTTCGGTGCGTAGCTGCTCTTCGGGTACATCTTCAGCAAATCCTCGGCGTAGATGATTTGTGCCTTGGGCTTGCTCTTGCGGCCGTAGAGTTCGACCAATTCCCACAAGCGTTGAGCACGGGCCTCTTCGATGCGATCGAGTTCGTCCTTGAGTCGTTCCTTGTCCGGGAAATTGGGAAAGAGTCGCAGCGCACTGGCCTTCAACTGGCGAGCGTCTTCGAGTTGCTTCTCGTCGTAGCCGGCCCCTTGGTAGCTCATCAGCTTGACGTGCGAGCCGAGCACGAACGACGTCTGCAAGTGCGGGCTGTTGGGGTATTCCTCGCGGAGCATTGAGAAGAAGCGGTCGGCTTCCTGATAGTTGCCGGTGCGGAGGTGATGGCTGGCAGTCAGCATGATGGCGTCATCGGCCAGCGGGCCGCGCGGATCGTACAACCAGATCGACTTGAGCGAGTCGAGCGCATTGCCCGGCGTGTCGAAAACTGGCCGAGTCTTATCGAACAAGTTCGGCACCAGGATCGCCGAGTGCGGTGGCTTTTGTCTCTTCGGCACTTTGGTCGCGCGGGGGTCTTCCAGGTTGACCGGCGTCACGTCGGAGTTCGTGGCGAACTCCGGCATCCCCAGCCAAGTCCGGCCGATTCCGAACAGTCGCCGAGTCGCCGCGTTCAGATGCCGCGTCGAGGGATATTCCTTCAACAGAATTTCGTAATAGCCCTTCGCGCTATTCAGGCGATCCTGTTTGAAGTAGCTCTCCGCGAGCAAGAACATCGAGTCTTCACGGACGCGGTTGTGGTCGTCGTGGTATTCGGGATCGGCACTCCAAAAGCGGATCGACTGAAAGAACGTCTGCGGTTTCTTCGTGAGCGGCTTGAGCAACTTCGCGGCTTCGGCATAGCGCTGGTTCTGATAAAGCTGCTCGGCCTCGTCGTACTGCTGCTGCTGGCGACGTTGTTCCGCTTCGGTCTTGACCATCGACTTCGAGGATCGGGAGGGTCGGAAGCGATCGTACCAGTGTTCTTCGTCGGAGCCGTTTCGGTCGGCGATCTTCGGGACGACTTCGCGGTCGTGGTGCGTGTGGTCGCCTTTGAAATCGTCGTCGGATTTCTTGTCTCGTGCCGAGCCGAAAAGGCGTCTCGGCTCTTTCGGATCGGTCTTAGGTTTCGGATCGACGCGGGTCATGTCCGACTCGGACTCCGGGTCGAACGAGGGTGGCTGATTCTTGTTCTTCGACAAGTCGAGACTGCGTCCCCAACTCCACTGAGTCAGCGAGATTGGCGAGCCGCTCGAAGCGCAGCCGGCCATGAACACGCACAGCGCGAGCGTCAGGCACGCGGCTGATCGAACAGCGGCAGTCGAGCGGTGAGGCATGGTTTGGAGAAACCCCAAGCTCCAAGCTCGAATGTCCCCAAATTGACAAAGCTCCAAATCCCCCTTTGATCGTCAACACGAATGTTGAGGACTTGGGATCTGGTCATTCCTTGGTCATTGGGTTTTCGAGATTTGAGCTTGTTGAATTAGAACGGCAGGAAACCGAGCATCTTGGGCCGACGTTGGAGCGGCTGGCAGATACCGGCGGTGATGAGGTGACGTAGCTCAGACAGGATTTTCGGAGGGACGGGATCGGTGGGAACGGGAGGTGGTTGTTCGGCGGAAAGCTGCTCGAACAGAGACAACGTCGCCCCCTGAATCGGGTGCGAGGCGTAATCCGGTTCGCGGCAGTTCGGGCAGAGCAATCCTCCTTGAGAGACCCAGAAGACGAAGTTGGTGTGATCGGACACGATCCGTCCGCAGGCGAGGCACGCTCGAAAGTCCGGCAAGAGGCCGATCTCGCGGAGCATGACGACTTCAAATCGCAGGACTGGCCAACGGAAGTCAGGCTCCGTCGTCAGTCGCCGCAGTGTCGTCACCGCCTCGTCATACAGAACGGGATGTGGGTCGTATTCCTCAGTCAGACCAGCCAACAACTCGGCAACGTAGTACCCGCCGTATAAGCAATTGAGATTGCCCGTCGGCGGACGGAATCGAGTTATCAACTGGCATTCGGTCAGAATGTCCAGCCCTCCCGATGACTTGCGTAAGAACACTAGGCCAGATTCCGCGAGCAGATCAAGAGCGGTTTCAAATGGCCCCTTGAGCCGCTTGGCTCCCTTCGCAATGGCCGAGATCTTGCCGAAGTCGCGAGTGAATAACGTGACCACCCGGCTGGACTCGCTGAAGTCCGCCAATCGAATCACCAAGCCAGTCGTTTTCTCTGCGGTCATGTTTGAATGGTATTGATTGGTCTCGATCGGGGTCAGGCACTGTGGCACTGCTCCGAAAAATCGTTGAACGGCGAGCCGAAGGCGTAGGCGTTGGTTTTGAATTTGCGCGCTTTGAACTCGGCTCCGCAGAGACTTGTCAGTTTCTCAATTCGTCTTCATTCCTCTGACCAGATTCCTTTGATTCCTGAGGCGAACCTGTGTTTCAGGATTCGGCTTGCCGTTCAACGATTTTGGGGGCAGAAGTGACCGTTGGTTGCCGGAGTTCGATGGCTCGACCACAATCAATTTTTGAATGGCTTCGCATCACTTTGCAAACAGCGAGAAGACAAGGAAGACATCGACATGCCGAGCGGACGATTCTGGCTGACGAGCGGCGCGATCCTGGCCGGATTGGCCGTTGCGCTGGGAGCATTCGGGGCGCATGGCTTGGATCAAGTTCTCAAGTCGGTCTATGCCGCTTCCGACAAGCGCGTCGTCGCGGGGTTTGAAGTGCCCGCGTCGTGGAAGTATCTGCAAGATTTCAAAACGGCGGCCGAGTATCAACTCACTCATGCCTTGGCGTTGTTGGTGGTGGGATTGCTCGCGCGAGAGGATTCGCGGCGTTCGTTGACGGTGGCCGGTTGGTCATTCATCGGCGGCATCGTGTTGTTTTCCGGGAGCTTGTATGTCTTGGTTGTGACGGGCCTCCGCGTCTTGGGCGCGATCACTCCGATCGGCGGAGTGTTGTTTCTCATCGGCTGGCTGAGCTTGGCGATCGCGGTGGCAGGCATCAAAACAAATACCTCGCGCGGCGACCAATGGAGAGTTTGAAATGGAGTTTCGTCAGATCGTCGCGTATCCGGGACCGAATCGTTGGTCGGGAGTACCGACGTTGGAAGTGCTCGTGAATTGGCAGGATCGTCAGGTGTGGCGTTCTTGTGACGATCGGAAATTCGTCGCGCGATTGCTCTCTTGGTTGCCGGCCTTGGACGACCCACCGCAGCAATCGCTGTCGGCCGTGAACGAGGCTCGTCCGCAAGAGCCGTTTCACACGCTCGCCGAGCGTGGGTTGTCGCTGCCGGAAGTCTTGCGACGAGTGACCTGTGTGCTCGAAGCCGCAGCTGGCACTCCTCCGCAGTACAGCGGTTGCCATGCTGGCATCGACGAAAGCTCGTTCCGGCTGACGTTTCAATTCGAGGAAGAGGCTCTTGGCCGAGCTTGTTTGGAGACCGCGCGAACCTGTGTCCTCGCCGCCTTGAACGATGAGCCGTTTGATGGAGCGGTGGAGATTCGCAAGTTGGTCGATCTCGCTGACGATGTGCGGTTGGGGCCGAGCACGCGAGCCATCTTGCGAGCGGCGGCGGCTCGGCATGTCCCCTGTCGCCGAATGACGAGCAGTAGTCTCGTGCAGTTAGGAGAAGGAGCGCGGCAGCATCGCATTTGGACCGCCGAAACCGATGAGACCAGTTCGATTGGCGAAGACATCGCTCAAGACAAAGACCTGACGAAGCTGCTGCTGCGATCGGTGGGTGTGCCGGTGCCGCAAGGTCGAGTGGCTCAGTCGGCCGATGAGGCTTGGATCGCGGCGCAAGAAATCGGTGACGCGGTCGTCATCAAGCCACGCGACGCGAATCACGGGCGAGGCATCTCGTTTGATCTCAGGACTCGTCCCCAGATCGACGCGGCGTTCCTGCGTGCTCTGGGCGAGAATCAACCGGGGACGGAAGGGGTCATCGTCGAGCAGCACGCACGCGGGCAGGCTCATCGGTTGCTGGTCGTTGGTGATCGGTTGATCGCGGCGGCTCGCGGGCAAAACGATGTCGTCATCGGCGACGGTCGCAGCACCATCGCCGAATTGGTCGAGGAAGAGAATCGCGATCCGCGCCGCGGAGAGAACTACACCGATCCGCTGGACCACATCAACATCGGCGAGACCGTGTTGCTGCAACTCCAACGGCAGGGTTACACGCCCGAATCCGTTCCGGCCGCGGGAGTCACCGTGGTGCTCAAGATCAACGGCGATCTGACGACGGACGAAACCTGCGATGTTCACCCGGCGGTGGCTCAACGAGCCGTGTTGGCCGCTCAAACGGTTGGACTGAATATCGCTGGCCTCGACGTGATCGCCGAAGACATCGGTCGTCCGCTGGAAGAGCAAGGGGGCGTGATCATCGAGGTCAATGCCGGGCCGGGATTGGCGATGCACGTCGCGCCGCTTTATGGACATCCTCAACCGGTCGGCGATGCGATTGTCGAGCTGATGTTTCCCGGCGGCGCGGACGGTCGCATCCCGATCGTAGGCATCGCGGGAGGCGCGGAGGCCAGTCAGATCGGATTGTTGATTGCCGCCCTGCTCCGCAAGATCGGCCGACGAGTCGGCATCGCGATGGGCTGTGAGATTTCCGTCGATGGTCAGCGACCGTATTTACTGCGAGGCTCGGATCAGGATCGCATTCGCTCGTTGGTCCTGCACCCGCGCGTCGAGGCCGCGATCTTCGAGAGCCAGCCGGAAGAGGCCCGCACCCTTGGCCTGGGCTGCGAGCGTTGCGACGTCTCGGTCCTGGCGAGCTTGGCTGCGGTGAGTGCCGCTTCGTCTTCGGAAGATCACCTTCACGGAGTGCTGCCACTGGTTCATGCCGTGCCGCCGGAAGGTGCGGTGATCGTCCCCGCGAACGGGCCGCACATCGACCAATTGCTGTCTGCCTGCCGCGGCCATTTGCTGCTGTATTCGACTCTCGGAGAGACCGCTCAACTGCGTGAGCACCAGGCTCGTGGCGGCCGAGTCGCGTTCTTTCTGCACGACAGCTTGGTTCTCGGCACCGGCCCAAACGCCTACTTCCTGCCGCTGAAAGCGATCGAATCCGCTGGCCCCATCGAGCGAGAACATTGGCTCCCCGCCGTCGCCGCCGCCTGGTCCGCAGGAGTCCCCGTCGAACTGCTGCGAGAGATCTTCGCCAGAACGGGACTCACATTGTGAACCGAACGCGCTCGCGTCGGGCGATTGTCACGACGTGAACTGAACGCGATAGAGTCGGGCGATTTGCCGCCAAACGTCACCCACAGACAGTTCCAACCGCGACTTCACCGGGCACATCTCGGCCTCGTCGCGTTGGTTCACGCCAACGCCAGCAGACAAGACTGCCAGCAAAGATTCACCACCGGCACCCGCAACCCACGCGACCGTCTCCCACGGCACATGCTCGATCACCGAGCGATCATCACTCTGCACCCCGCTGTTGCAATCGACGGCAACCACAGCGTCCTCGCTCACAGACACGACGAAGCTGTGAACTTTTTGGGAGCAGAAGTCGTGAGACTTCTGAGTTCGCCGAGAGAACTAAACTCTCACGAGTTCAGCGACCAATGACTTCACAGGCTCGACGCGAAACCCGGCTCATTCACTTGATGCGTAATCCAGGATGCTGTTCATCAAGAGTGGGAATGGTAAACGCCGATTTCCGCAGGCCGAAATCGACTAACATTTTATACTGTTCGTGCGCGAGTCACCGGAAGTCAAATTCCAGGCGATGACCTTGCAGCCAGGGGATCGGTTTCGCGTGCCGGTCGAGAGC
>JBJXEX010000415.1:0-18332 GCA_046156195.1 Planctomycetaceae bacterium
ATCCTGCAAGTCCGTGCCGCCGCCCTGAGCGACGACAACCGCCTCGTCACTCATCTACAAACCCGACGCGGCTCCCCCTTCACTAGAAAACCCAAACCCCGCAAACTCTCGAAGGAAAAAATCAAAAGCTGACATGCACCCCAATGCCCGCTACTCATCACGAACCAAGTATGCGATCTTGTCTGCGAGTTCTCGTAAGGCTCGTCGATGATGAGTTGAATCAATGCTTCTGTGCAAATCCGCGGAGTTCAATCCGAGCGGGCGGAGGCATTTTCTCCGTCTTCAATTTCGGCCCTCCCGATTTTGGCCCGCTTCTCGATCGATCGACGCGAGTTTTGAGCGAGCACGGTCGCCATTCGCCACGGCGGACGAGAACGTGGGCAAGTGGTTGGACGCAGTCACAACATTGGGCAGCGAAGCCGTCCATCAAACGAAGGGAGACGACGAATGTGCTCTTTCAACACGGTGGTCGTCGTCTCCTTATCCAGCGGCACAAACTCGGCGGGGCGCTTGTTGGAGGACTAGCCTTCAAACAGCGATCGGTATTTTCGCGAGGAATACAGCCGGAAGTGGACGTCGCGCAGGTACTCGTAGGGACCGTCTCGGCGGATGCTTTCCACCAGCGCGGCGATCTGTAACTGCGAGCGATAGGCTTCGATGCTTCGCAGCTTGTGTTGAAAGAACTCGTCGTTGCCGCGGATTTCCAGGTTCGGAGTTTCGGCGAAGTCGCAATAGATCGCCAACTCGAACAGTTGAGGCACGGCCAACGGCGCGCCGAGTTCCGGCCAAATGTCGCCCGACGCATGGAACAGACTGATGAGCAATTCGTTGTTCGTGATCTGGTGATCGGGATGCAGGTCGGTCGGCGTCGGGACGAACACGCAGGTCGGACGAAACTCGCGCAGGTAATAGGTGAAGGCGTTTTGCAGACCGATGTAGCCTTCAATGGCTGGCTCGCCGGGGCGTGCCGCGCGGCGTCCGATGTAAGGCGTCAACCCGCCGTCCGGATAGTTGATGTAGGTCACATGCTCCCGATCAACGCCGAGAATCTCGAAAGACTCATAGGTTTCCGCGCGGCGGATCTCGACGATCGACTCCCGTTGTTCGGCTCGGCAATAGCCCAGGCAACCGTCGGTCACCATCAGAGCTTGCACTTCCACGCCGGCTCGCCGAGCGGCTTGGATGGTCAACCCGGCTCCGATGCACAGGTCGTCGTCGTGCGGCGACACGAACAACCAAGTCACTCCCGGTTCGGCCCCTTCGATCACCTCCGCGAAGTTGTGAGTCCGGCGCAGGAAGCCGTGTTCCAAGCGAGTGAATCGGAAGGCCGCGTCCCCCTGCGAGGATGTCGCGAAGTCTGAGTCTGAAGGCATCACGGACGACGAAGCGAGTGCGGTGGAAGGCATGGCAAATCGTTTTCCAAAGTGAAGCGGGAAGGCAACCTGTCGACGACGAACGGGCAGGTTGAAAACTTGCCCCACGCGACAACAACATCGGCCAACAATCTATCGGGCATTTTCGCCAGTTCAATTGTTTGTCGGTCTTCCACGCAGACTCTCAGTGTTCTTGAGAACTCATTTGGCCAATCTGCGCGATCGTCAAAATAGACGCGACCCACACAGCCGGAATCGTTACCGCAAGCCGTCGCTCAGACACAGGTAGCCACGCTCGCCAGAGCATGGGCTTGCTGGTGACTAAACTCGGGTTCGAAAGTCACCATCAAGCTCGTTGACGGCGTCTTGAAAGAAATCCGTCTGGCCGTGGTCTTCATCCGCAGTTCGGTCTTGCTCCGCCACGGCGGACAGGAAGTCGTCGAAATACCACTGCCCGCAGATGGCAAATTCGACCACGACGCCAAGTATGAAGGCCCGAATTCATTCGTTTCATTCCTTTGACCAGATTCCTTTGATTCGAATCCTGAAACACAGGTTCGCCTCGGGAATCAAAGGAATCTGGTCAAAGGAATGAAGACAAACGGCGAAATTGACAAAACGATGCGGAGCCAAGTTCAAATCGCGCAACTTCAAGGAGCGTCAGTGAGGCCCTGTTTCCTCAGCCCTCGCAGACGCTTCGGGCGACTTCACTCGCCGAACTGTCCGACCCAGCTCAAGAGCTGACGCAAGAGCTTCGCATAATCGGCGCCCACCTCGACCCCGTTGGCCTGCGGGGCCTGAGCTGCGACTCGCGGTAGTCCCCAATCGACCAGCGGGCCGACCCAATGCGGAGCGACATCGGTTGCCAGCGCGGCGGTGCGTCCGCGGCCCAACTCGCCGACCACCAACAGCGGGTGTCGGTCGAGCGGCACGAACGTAAACGACTCGCCGTCGCAGCGTGCCGCGAAGCGTTGCGCTTCTAGTAACACAGTCGCGGCGGGCTTCGGAGTGATGCGATTGAAACCGCCAATGACAGGGGGACGAGAAACCCACGGCAAGTCCGCCACTGCCGGATGCTCGGCGATCCGCCGCACAAGCACCGTCTGATCACAATTGAGGCGATCGTCGTCTGATGCGAGCACCACCGGCAATGCGTTGCCAACCGGCGTTCCATCCCAATCGCCACCGAGTCCGTGAAACGATTCCCAACCGCCGATCATGATCAGTCCGGCTCCGTTAGCGACTTGCTCGACCAACTTTCGCTGAGCCACCGCATCCATGCGCGCGGCTGGATAATCACTGACAATGAATAAGGCTCGTGGCTCATCGAACATCGCCGTCGGTGCCGGTTGATGACTGGGGACGTAATCGAAACGCCAACCCCAACTGTGCATCAATCCGGCCAAGTAGGCCGCCGCATCGGTCAGGTGAGTGTCACCGAGATACAGGATCGAATTTGTCATGTAGAGACTGCTCCGTGCGGGGATTGTTTGGCACGGGCGGCTCGCCGGTGCTCGTGCCAAACGTAGCCGTCACAGCTCGGCGTGACGAGTCGAACGCTCTCCAATGCTCGAATACTTGAGCGTCTGAAGAAACGATGAAGCGTGCGGCGATGTAACCCGAAGCGTCAGCGAGGGCGAGCGCTCCAAGCAACTATAAATTCAAAGTGTTCTGAAACGCTCGCCCTCGTTGACGCTTCGGGTTACTTTCATTGGGGCTTCGCCCCTTTTCATTTTCTGTTGGGAGATCACACATGCTTCAGGGCAACGCACTCGTCGGTCAGTCGGGAGGTCCGACGTCGGTCATCAATGCGTCATTGGCGGGTGTCGTCGAAACGGCGCTCAAGAGTCCAGCCATTCGCCGCGTGTTTGGAATGAGGTTCGGTATTGAAGGGGTGCTCGGCAATGTGTTGCTCGACCTGGGGGCCGAGCCGGCCGAGACCTGGAAGGGATTGCGGACGACTCCCAGCAGTGCGTTGGGTTCCAGTCGACTGAAGCTGAAGGACGAGCATTTCCCGGCGGTGCTGAAGTGCTTGAAGAAATACGACGTCCGCTTCCTGTTCATGATCGGCGGCAACGACACGATGGATACGATCCATCGGGTGGTCGAATACGCGGGGAGTCACGGCCACGAGATGCGCGGCGTGGGAGTTTCCAAGACCGTTGATAACGATTTGTTCGGCACCGACCACACGCCCGGCTATCCGAGTGCCGCGCGGTTCGTGGCGCTGAGCGTGCAGCAAGCGGGACTGCTCGCGCGGGATATGCAGCGTGTCGATCAATTCGTGATCTTTCAGACGGTCGGCCGGAGTGCCGGTTGGCTGCCTGCCGCCGCCGCGCTCGCCAAGTCTGATCCCGCCGATGCACCTCACATCCTGTTGTTGCCGGAGCGACCGTTTCAACCCGACCAATTTCTCGCGGCCGTATTGAAGGCTCACCAGAAGTTCGGCTTCGTTTCGATCGTCTGCGGCGAGGGGATCACAACTGCGGACGGCTCGCCGATCAGTGGTTCGCAGACGCGCGACAAATTCAACAACGTCGAATTCGGAGCGATGGGAGGCACGAGCGCGGCGATGCAGTTGCATCGGCTCATTAGCCAGGAGTTCGGTTGGCGGGGCGAGTTCCAAGTGACCGAGTCGTTACCGATGTGTGCGGCGGATCGAGTCGTGCCGCTCGACATCAAAGAGGCTTACGGCTGCGGCCGGAAAGCGGTAAAGCTCGCGGAGAAAGGGACCAGCGGAGTGATGGTCACGATCACCCGCGCCTCTCAGCCAGGTCAGCCGTATCGCGCCGGTTTCGGCACGATCCCGTTGTCCGAAGTCGCCAATCACGAGCGTCCGCTCCCCGACCACTTCATCACGGCCGATGGCCTGTTCGTGACGAAAGCGTTTCTCGATTACGCCCGGCCGCTCGTCGGCGAGTTGCCTCGTTTCACGAACCTCAAACAGCAGAAAGCCAAGCCGTAGGCTGACTCTTCGAGTCGAAAAAAAGAAAAGAATTGACGCGTCGGCGATCGGGACGCCGTCAGCCCAATGCTGTTCGCTTTGTAAGCCGAACGCGCTAGCGTCGGGCGATTCGCCGCCAAACGTCACCCACCGAGGCCCGTGGCTAGCGCCATCGGCTCACAAGCCAATAATCTTTTTAATCAGAAAGGCTCCCCATGAATCTCACCGACGAACGCTACTCCCGATTCGCACTCGTGCGCGACATGCTCGACACGCCGGAAATCATCGCTCGTTTCGATCCGCGACAGGCCAGCGAGGTCGCCGCCGACATCGCCAGCGTCGGGCGGTTGTTGCTGACGGGCGAAGGTTCCAGCCGCATCTTTCCGGCCAAGCACGCGATCGCTCAAGCGCGACGGCAAGGCTGGCCGCTGGAACTACACACCGAAGCGGGACGCCAAGCAAAAGACTATGACCTCGCAAACTGGGCGGTCTTCGCGTTGTCGAACTCCGGCCGCACGGCGGAGGTCATCGAGCTGTATCAAGCATTGCGTGAGCGCGGGCATTCGCGGCTCTTCAGCCTGACGGCGTTCGCAGATTCCAAGCTCGGTTCGCTGGCACAGCGAGCGTTCGTCCTGTCGTGCGGTCGAGAAGGAGCGGTCGCGGCCACGAAGAGCGTCATCGAGCAAGCGTTGTTTCATCGCGCTCTGATGGAACAGATCGCGCAGTGTTCCGAACTGGGACCAAGACTGCCCGCTCTGGCCGATCAGTTTCGAGAAGCGCTCACCTCGCCGATCTCCCCCGAGCTGGTCGAGAAGCTCAAGCACGCACGGACGATCTATTGGGCCGGTCGCAACGACGGCGTCGCCGAGGAGCTGACGCTGAAGACCAACGAGATCACTCGCAAACGCGCGGACTTTCTCGAAGGGACTTATGCGGTTCACGGGATCGAAGAGGTCATGGACTCCAGCGACGTCGTGATCTGGATCGATCCGTATGCCGGCTCGATGTCCAAGTTTGAAGACGTGCTGGTCAAGGGAGTCAAGCTGACGGTGATCGCGGTCTCGTCGCAGCCGACTCCGTTTCCCACGATCTCGATTCCCGATGCCGGCAACTTGTCCGGCTTCGTGCAGATGGCGGCCGGTTGGAACATCCTCGTGGAGACGGGTATCGCGTTGGCCATCAACCTCGACAAGCCGGAGCGCGCCCGCAAGGTCGGCAATGAGTTCGTCGAGTGAGCCGCAAGGCGAGTGCCTCGCGGCTGACAAAGTCGTCATCAACACGAATGGCGAAGAGCGCAAAAAAAAGAAGGGTTGAGATGGCGGGAGCAAGCTCCCTGCGACACCTCAACCCTCCCAGCCCCAAGGACACTTGGAAGAGACCTGTTGAAATCACTCCGGGGCGATTGGTCCTTGTGGCTTTCGCGATGATGCTCGGTGGCTTTGTAGGCACGCTCTGGCGAGCGTGGCTACCTGGTAAACTTTCGCTTCACGGAATCGAACATATTCTTGGCCGTCCCCGCTGGGCGAAACAGTCGCGGTTGCGAACTGCTGTGTTGTTCGGGGGAGGCAGTGCTGTCGGGTTCTTCGGACGTTGCTTCGGAATCGTAGGTGACTCGCGCCGGAGGCAGGCTCAAGTCTTCGGTGGCCGATTCACTTTCGCGAATCGGCTGCGGTGCGGAGACCATCCGATTGTTGGGTCGAGACGGAGTCCAACGTCGAGCCTGCGGTGATTCAAACTCCAGAGCCGGCGGGACCGGCACCAGACGTTCGTTGGGGACAGGCTCAGGAGTGAATGATGGCTCGGAAGGGAGCCGCAAGTTCGGTTGTTCTGAGGTCGGTTGTTCGGGACTTCTTCGGGGCGTGTCGATCACTTCCGGGACGTAGGTTTCCGAATCGAGTTGATCTTCGGGAAGATCGGATCGAGGTTCGGGCAACCGTCGCCACGGGAACGATCGGGCTTCCCAGGACTGCACCGCACGCGGCAACTGACAGCCACTGGTAAATCCCGCCGCGACCATCAGGCCGCTGGTGACAACGACTATGGCCGTCGGTCGGAGGATCATGGTTGTGGCTTTCAATCGCTGACGCATCCCGTCGTCGTGTCACTCATCCTTGTCTGACTTAGGTGCCAAGAGAATCGGCAGCCCACCTCGCCGAGAAGCAAGTGAATCGCCTCGAAATCGACCGGCGAGCAAGACCGTGGGCGAACTGACTCGACACGCCGAAATCGCCACTGTTCCACGTTGCGAGCATCCTCCGCCTTGTGCCGCGCCTGCTCGATTCGCCGACGAATGCCAACCTGCCGCACATGCCGCCCGACGCCATCACACCTGCAAAGCCGATCGACCCGATTGTGGCGACCAGCATTGTGGTGCGACGCTCCGCGTCGCAACTCACGACGCGGAGCGTCGTGCCAAATTGGTTGCGGAGCGTCGTGCCACATCGGTTGTGGCCCAGCAAAAGTCGTACTCCCTGGATTCGAGCAAACCGCTACGATCCGCGCGATGACGACACTCGGCTCGGCGGTGCAGGCATTTCAATGGTTTGAACGATCGCTCGATCGGCAGAAAAGAAAGCGTGCTGCAAAGTAGACGAGTGATTCGGAAGCAGTGAGGTTTTGGAGGAGCCTGTGGCTAGCGCCATCGGCTCACTCAAGGATGGTGCTCGATGATCAGTGCTCCGACGATTGATGCGGACCCTCGCGTAAGCCAGTCGGGATTCCCGATTGCTGGCCAACGCGGGGCTGCGCACCTCGTCGGCATCTGCGGATCGGGCATGAAGGCTCTGGCTGAGATGCTCCGCGGACTGGGCTGGAGCGTCTCTGGTTCGGATTTACAGCCGCCTCCCGGCCGCTTGGAGTTGCTGCGTCAACAAGGTTTCCAAGTCCATCACGGACACACGGCGGACTTTGTGCCGAGCAATGCCGACCTGCTGATTTACAGCCCAGCGATTGCCCCCTCGAACCCGGAGCGAGCACAAGCCGAACAACTTGGCATTCCGCAGCGGTCCTACAACGAGATGCTCGGCGAGTTGATGAAGACTCGCGTGGGGGTCTCGATCGCGGGGACGCATGGCAAAAGCACGACGACCGCGATGATTGCCTCGGTCCTGCGCGATGCGGGGTTGTCGCCGAGCGCAGTGATCGGGGCGGAACTCGTCGCCGACGGAGCCTCCGGTTGGGCGGGTGCGAGCAAGTTGTTCGTGGTTGAAAGCTGCGAGTATCGGAAGCATTTTCTGACTCTGTCGCCGACGCACGCCGTGCTGACGGGGATCGAGGCGGATCATTTCGACTGCTTCCACAACTTGATTGAGACGCGCGAGGCGTTTGCCGAATTCGTCAGCCGCTTGCCGTCGCACGGGCATCTGATCATTCGAGGCGATTGCGAAGCGACGCGCATCGCGGCCGCATCGAGCCTCGCGCGGATCGAGACGTTTTCTCTGCGAGGCTGCTCCGATTGGTGGGCGGCGGATCTTCGGCCGACCTCGGAAGGTTTGTCGTTCCGAGTCTTTCATGGAGATCGGTTCTTCACCGAAGTCAGTCTGCGAGTTCCCGGTCGTCACAATGTGTTGAACGCGATCGCGGCGGCGGCGATGTGCCATCATCTCGGCGCGTCGGCCAGCGCGGTGCGTGCGGGGCTGAGCGACTTTCGCGGGACGAAGCGGCGGTTTGAAGTTCTCGGTTCGTTCGGCGGCGTGACGTTGATCGACGATTACGCGCATCATCCGACCGCGGTGAAAGCGACGTTGCAAGCCGCTCGCGAGCAGTTCCCCGGCCGGCGATTGCTGTGCGCGTTTCAGCCGCATCAGGAATCGCGCACGCGAGCGTTGCTCGATGATTTCTCGGCGTGCTTCGACGTGGCGGATCAAGTCTTCCTCGCGCCGATCTTCACGGCTCGCGAAGAGGGTTCGGCAACGGCTGAGCAAACGCTGACGGAGCTGTCGGAACGGATCGCATCTCGCGGCCAAGCGGTGCGGTTGTCGGCGTCGCTTGACCGACTGGCGAGCGAACTAGACCATGCCGCCCGCCCTGGAGATGTGCTTTTCCTCATGGGGGCTGGGGACATCAATCGGATTCAGCATGAGCTTACTCGAAGACTTCAACGACATTCTGCAACACGATAAGCCGCTCGCCCCGCTGACTTGGATGAACCTGGGCGGCCCCGCTCAATTCTTCCTAGAGCCACGCAATCAAGCCGAGCTGCAAGCCGTCGTCATCTGCTGTCATGAGAACGGCATTCCGATCCATGTGCTCGGCGGAGGCTCGAACCTGCTGATCCGCGATGAGGGTGTCAGCGGCGCGGTGATCCGCCTGGCGAATGCCAGCTTCGCTGAGCTGACCCTGGACGGCACCACGCTGCGAGCCGGTTCCGGCGCGTTGCTCTCGCAGGCGATCTCGATCAGCGTCCGCGCCGGTCTCGCGGGCTTGGAAGTGTTGGCGGGCATCCCCGGCACTGTCGGCGGAGCGCTCAAAGGGAACGCCGGCGGACGATCGGGTGAGATTTCCGAGACCGCTCGTTCCGTCACCACGCTGACAGCCAAGGGGGAGGTCATCACTCGCACCGGTGACGACCTGAGCTTCGTCTATCGGTCGAGCAACATCACCGAGCCGTTCATTCTCGAAGGGACGTTTCAGCTTCGGGCCGATGATCCCGATGAGATTACTACTCGGATGCGAAAGCTCTGGATCATGAAGAAGGCGACGCAGCCGCTGTCCGATCAATCGGCCGGTTGCATCTTCAAGAATCCGCGCGGCCAGAGTGCCGGAGCCTTGATCGATCAAGCCGGTCTCAAAGGGACACGCATGGGCGGAGCCGAAATCTCCGACCGCCACGCCAACTTCGTCGTCACTCACGCAGGCTGCAAATCCGAAGACGTGCTGCGACTGGTCGATCTCGTCCGCTCCAAGATCGCCGAACAATTCGGCGTCGAACTGGAGTTGGAAATTCAGGTCTGGTGATTCAGCGGCTCCAAAACTTCGCTGCCTCTCAAACGATTGGCGAAATCATTTCGCGGAGAGCGCTGATCAACTCGCTGACCAACGGGAGCAGGCACCACCAGACGCAACGAATGCACTCGCGCCGAAAGGCGGTCGGATTCTCAGGGCGGCCCCATTGCAGAGATTGCGAACTCCACCGCGACGGCCAGCACAGAGTCGCCCAGCCCAGCGGAGACCAGCGCGGCACGCGCTGGCAGTAATCGGCATAAGCGGTCCCAAACCGCTGCCGCAGCAACCGTTCTTCGGCGGGGACGACTGCCAGGGCATAGAGCATGATCGGAATGATGCAGGCCAACGCGAACGGACAACTTTTCAAGAACAGCATTTGCGAGATCGCAATCAGCAGCGTGCCGATGTACTGCGGGTTGCGACAGGCCGCGTAGGGGCCGCTGAACACCAGCGTTTTCGACTTGCGTCCGCTGATGTGCCCGCTGGACCACAATCGCACGAGAATGGCCACTCCCAACATGGCCCAGCCGATTCCATCGCACAGGTGATCCAGAGGCGTCGCCTCGCGAACAAACGGGACGGTCAGCAAGGTTCCGCAGACTCCGGCGACCACGCACAGAGACGTAATCGGAATCCGTTGGCGGTACGCGAACGAAAAGGTCAATTCGGGGGACGATTCGGCGGGAGACGTCATCGCCGTAGCCGTTGTCGTAGCCGTGGGCATAGACATGGAGCGTTCCTGTGAGAGGGTAAGCGGAGTGATTCAGGGAGAATGATTGCGGAGCGTTTCTACGAGTCCTTTAGTAGCTCCGTCGCTAAAAAAACGGATCGGGACGATGCCCCACGACCGGGGAGTTGCTTGCGGAGCGATCCGACTTCAAGTCCTCGCGTTCGAGAATCTCATGCAGTTCGATCCGATCGTCGTACACCTCGAAGTCGCGGGCCAACCAAGACGTGGCCAAAATGACCAACACGGCTTGCGCCGAGAGCGACGCCAGTAACTCTAAGAACCAAGTCACATTCATGCCGCGTTCTCCCGTTCGAGCGATTCGATCACTTGCTTCAGTTCCCGAATTTCAGATTTCGACACCCGACGTGTCCCCAGCAGACTGAGCATGAGCGTCTTGACCGATCCGGCAAACATCCGCTGCGTCAGTTCGCCCGCCATCTGCTGCCGCACTTGCTCGCGAGTCACGACCGGCTCGTAGACGTAGGCTCGGCCGGATTTCTCGCGCCGCAAGACACCGCGCTTCTCTTCCAGAATCTTGAGCGTGGTCATCACGGTCGTGTAGGCAAGGTCGCGGCTGAGTGCGTCGCAGACCTCTTGCACGGTGACACGTTGCTTGCGCCAGACGACGTCCAGGACTTCTAACTCGCACTTCGTCAGATGCAGTTCCGGCATGATTTCGTTTCCTTCAAAAGTAACCCGAAGCGCGAGCGAGGGCCGATTTCACGCACGACTTCCCAATTCCCTCGCTCACGCTTTTTTGGTCAAAGGAATGAAACGAATGAATTCGACACCAACTTGACGCGGCCGTCGCCGAACAGAAAGTTGGCTCCGCCCGAATGCCGGCTATCGAACTCTCACACATCGCAGACCGCACAGTTCGGCAAGGTCGCCACGTTGCTGGCTAAACTGCAGGCCGCATCCTCACCACGCACATCGACTCCCAGCCACGTCGAGGGAACCTTGGCCATCGTCCGCTCCCCCTCCAGCAGCGTGTGACTCAGTCCGCGCCGAAACTCCTGAAATGGACCGGGACGAATCCCCTTGAAGGCTCGTTCGCCCTGGTGAAATCGTGAAGCCACGAAAATCCGTTTATACCTCAATCGACACCGCGCGAGGCATCAGCGCGGCGGGCTTCTACGAGAGTCTTAGTAATTTGGTCAAGCGGGCTTTTGGGCGATTCAACTTCACGCGAAGGATGCCCAATGCATGACGAGAGAGTTCTGTGAGAGTCAGGAATGTTTATGACAGTCGAACAAGCGGAACGAGTGCATTCAGGCTACCTGACCGGAAGCCTTCGAGGTCGAACGTCACGCAGCGGAAGCCGAGCGAACGGAGCTCGCGGGCGATGCGCTCCCAGATGGTCAGACTCAACAGCGGTGTGATTTCGCCAAGAGCGATCTCGATGCGGGCGAGGTCTTGGGCTTCACAGCGAACTCGAAATTCTCGCAGTCCGAATTCGCGACGCAGGAATTGTTCGGCCGCGTCGATGCGTGCGACTCGCTCTGGTGTGACCGCGACTCCGTAGGCGATGCGGCTGGAGAGACAGGGCATCGCGGGCTTGTCCCAGCAAGGGAGCGACCAATGATTCGCCAGGTCTCGGACGTCGGATTTTGTCAGGCGGGCCTCGATTAACGGACTGCGGACGGCGTGCTCGTTCGCGGCGGTCATGCCGGGACGGTAGTCGCCTTGGTCATCAAGGTTGGCTCCGTTGCAGATCACATCCGCTTCCAACTCTGTCAGTCGCGATTCGAGGCGTGAGTACAACTCGGTCTTGCAGAAGTAGCAGCGGTTGGCCGGATTCGCGAGATAGCTTTCGTTCTCGAATTCCTGAGTCTCCAGCACGACATGTCGAATGCCGATCAAGGCGGCCAGCTTCCGAGCAGCCTCCAACTCACCCGACGCCAAGCTGAGACTGACGGCGGTCACTGCGACCGCGTTTTGACCGCACGCTTCAAACGCCGCGCGAGCCACCACCGCGCTGTCCACGCCACCGGAGAACGCCACGGCAACTCGGCCGTACTCGGCCAGCCGAGCCAGTAACGCGTCACGTTTAATCAGAAGATCGGGCATGGTTGTCAGATTCGCGTGAAAAGGGTTGTGAGCCGCTGGCGCTAGCCACGGGCCTCGATAGTTATTGAATTTCTTTTTTACCCCAACGCTATGTGCGTGGGCGCGACGTGGAATAACAATCGGCGTTCGCGCGCACGCCGGTGGCGTGGCGGTTAAACGGTTCACAGACTGTGACGGACCGTTTCACGACCTGGACGGTCCACTTATACTCGCCGCGACGGTCAGCCGACCATGATTTTGATAGTCATTCCGCAGGGAACTGAACGATGAAACGCCCACTGGCCATTTTGGGATGCTTGCTGGTTTCTGGATTGATCGTCGTCGTGACCGCTGCCCCGGCGGCGATAACGAACGAGCAACGCAAAGAGCTGAATCAAATTCGAGACGACATTGGCGACGTCTCCAAGCTCATCCGAGAGAAGAAGTACGACGAAGCGGGCAAGCTGCTCGACGGCTTCACGACGAAGCTCGAAAAAATCGCCAAGGACGCGGAACTCAAACCGGGAGACAAGCTGATCGCTCCGGTGCAGTTGATGATCGACAAACAGAAGCAGACGCTGCAAAAACAGGGAGGCGTCGGCAAAGGGAAAGAAGACGCGGCGGATGTCAGCTTCATCAAGCAGATCGCTCCGCTGCTCAATTCCAAATGCTTGAGTTGTCACGACGAGAAGGCGGCCGGAAAGCTCCGGTTGGACTCATTCGCCGAAATGAAAAAGCCCAGCAAGAGCGGGTATTTTTTGGCTCCCGGTCAGCCGCAGAAGAGCATGGTGATCGCTCGCGTGACCGCGCCGACCGGGCCACAACGCATGCCCAAAGACGCCGCCGCACTCTCAAACGACGAAATCAATCTGCTGGCGAATTGGATCAAGCAAGGAGCCAAGTTCGACGGCGATGACGAGGCCATCAAGCTGTCCGAATTCGGCAAGCCGGCAACGAAGGCGCGGCCGAACACGCCGATCAAGATCGCCAAAGCCACGGGTAACGAGAAGGTGAAATTCATTCGCGACCTCGCCCCCGACTTCGTCAACATTTGCGAGCGTTGCCACAGCGGCAACAACCCGCGCGGCGGCTTTCGCACCGTCACCTTTGAAGACTTGATGCGCGGCGGTGACAGTGGTGCCGTGCTCATCGCGGGAAAGCCCGACGAGAGTCGGCTGTGGGATTTGATCAACGGCGGGCCTCCCAAGATGCCTCCCGGTCAGGCTCGCATTTACAAGAAGTGGTATGAGAACCTCAAAGTTTGGATCGAAGAGGGCTGTAAGTTCGATGGCGATGATCCGAAGGCTCCGTTGAAGAAGTACGTCCCCACCGAGGACGAACTGAAACTGGCCAAACTCTCCCGCATGACCGCTGACGAATTCCTCGCGATGCGAAAGGAACAAACGAAGGAGCAATGGTCGAAGGTGCTCGCCAAAGAAGAGTCGCGCGAGTTGGAAACGTCCGACTTCTACTTCTACGGCAATGTCGATGAAGGCCGGCTCAAACAACTTTCTGGCTGGGCCGATGAGCACGCGAAGGCCCTGCGTGGTGCGTTCAAACTTTCTGACGGACTCATCTGGAAGGGGAAGCTCGCGGTCATCGTCTACAAGGATCGCTTCGGCTACTCGGAATTCAGCCAGACGATCAACAACCGCGAACCGGACCCGGCGATCGTTGGGCATTCCCACATCGGAGTGGGACAAGAGGAGGCTTACATCGTTCTGCAAGACGTGGGTGACACGGCCAACGAGATCAACCCGGACACGCGGTTGAATCTCATCGACCAGTTGACGGGCGCGTTCTTGAAACGCGAGGGCAAGAAGCTCCCGGAGTGGTTGATTCGCGGCACCGGCTTGGCGATGGCGACCAAAGAGGTCGGCGGCGACAACGAGTTCCTGAAGGGTCTGCGTGCCGGTGCGATTGATGCGCTGCGGGGGATCGAACAACCGGGCGACTTGTTCAACGATGGGAAATTCGCGCCGACCGACATGGCTCCGATCGGCTTCACGCTGGTCAGTTTCATGATCAGGGAAGGCTCACAGCCGAAGTTCATGCAGTTCGTGTCCGCGCTGCAATCGGGCAAAGATCTGAAGACCTCGGTGAACGATGTCTATAAGCCGGCGACCACGCAAACGCTCGCGACCTCGTATCTCGGCTCGCTGGGGAATGCCCCCGCGCCGACGAAGAAGAAAGCGAAGAAGTAACGCAGCGAAGCCGCAATGTGGCACGACGCTCCGCGTCGTGAGTCGCGACGCGGAGCGTCGCGCCACAATTGATGAGACGAGCAGCCCGACGAATGAAGGGAGACGCGGGTCGCCTTCATCAACCCGCGGCTAGCGCCTTGCGGCTCTCGAATTGGTTTTCAACACGAATGGCGGAAAGTCTCTCGGAAATATGTCAGACATCGTCCTCATCGGCGGCGGAGTGATCGGCCTGTCGATCGCTTATGAATTGGCAACGCGCGGCGCTTCTGTGCGAATCCTCGATCAAGGACAGCTCGGACAGGAATCCTCCTGGGCCGGCGCGGGGATGATCACCCCCGCCAATCCAGATCATGCGCGATCGCCTGAAGCTCGGTTGCGAGCCGAGACCTTTATCCGCTGGCCCGATTGGGCCGCGCGACTGCACGAGGAAACCGGTATCGACACCGGGTTTGCCCGCTGCGGCGGGATCGAACTGGCTCCCGATGATTCCGCCTCTCAAACCTCCGCGCTACTCACGAAGTTGCAAACCGAAGGAGTCCGCGCAGAACGGCTCGGCGCGACTGAGCTACGCGAACTCGAACCTCACTTGAATTCCGAACTCAGTGAGGCGATTCACTTGCCGGAGTACTGCCAAGTCCGCAATCCGCGATTGCTCAAAGCGTTGTTGGCCGCTTGTGCCGCTCGCGGCGTCAAGCTCTCGCCGGGGATGCCGGTGATCGGCTTCGAGCAACACACCGCGCGCGTCACCGCCGTTCGCACGCCGACGGAGGTCATCACCGCCGATCAGTTCGTGGTGTGCAGCGGAGCTTGGAGTCAGTCCGTGCTGGCTCAGGCGGGTTGTCCGATTTCCGTCGAGCCGGTGCATGGTCAAATCGTGCTGCTCGACATGTTGCCGTTGCCGACTCGCCGCATCATCGAAGTTGGCTCGCGCTACATCGTCCCGCGCGCCGATGGGCATCTCTTGATCGGCTCGACCGAGGAATGGATTGGCTTCGACAAACGCAACACCGCCGAGGCTGTGGCCGAACTGATCCGCTTCGGATGCGAACTGATTCCGTCACTGAAATCCGCACGACTGGAACGCTGCTGGTCCGGCTTGCGCCCCGGTTCGCCCAATGGCCTGCCGTACCTCGGCCGAATCCCTCACACCGAGAACCTGTTCGTCGCCGCCGGGCACTTCCGAGCTGGCTTGATGCTCTCTCCGATCACGGCGGTCTTGCTGCGTCAGCTTCTCGTGGGTGAGCCGCCTGCCATCAACATGGACGAGTTCGCGCCCGGACGCTGACTTTGCCGTGCGGACTTCATCCGAAAACTTCCGAGACCACCCTCCCGCCGTTCACCGTCACCACGATGCCGTTGTCGCCGAAGTCGTGAGACTTCACTTTCGGTGGCGGGAGCAACTCGTCATCTCCCTTCATTCGTCGGGCACTTTCACTTTCCGAATTGTGATGACGGTCCCAACTCGATCACGGGTGTTGCCGTGGAATCGAGTACTTGGCCAATCGCCGCCGCGCGAGTCAGGCCGCGACGATGCAGTTCCTCAACCACGGCGGAGGCGACTTCGGGACGAATGGCTCCCAGCAGGCCGCCTGATGTTTGAGGATCGAAGAGCCATTCGGGGGGCGATTCGGAACCGTGGACTCGGCAGGCGAGCTTCGCGTTCTCGGGGTGCAGCGTGCTGAGAATGCCCTGCGCAACCGCAGCCGAGAAGCCTGATAGCACCGGCACTGTCATCGTCAATCGGGCCGAGACACGACTGGCATCGAGCATCTCTAGCAAGTGACCGGCCAGACCAAAGCCGGTGATGTCCGTGACCGCTCGCGCGCCGAACTGAGCGAAGACCGCCGCGGCCGAGGCGTTCGCGATCAGAGCTTGTTCGATCACTTCTGCGAACTCCGCCGCCGAGCATGCGCCGTGCATCCATGCGGCCAGGATCGCTCCGGTCCCCAGCGGTTTCGTCAGAATCAACGTGTCACCCGGCTTGAGGTTCGACTTGCGGAAGAGTTGATCCTCATCCGCGTAGCCCGTCACCGCGAAGCCCAGCGAGAGATCGTGTCCTTCCGACGTGTGTCCGCCGGTCAGCACGACGCCGAGTTCGTTGAGTGACCGAGTGGCCCCCGCCAGCAGCTCGCGGAGTTGAGCCGCTTGAATCGGGCCGCGAGCGTAGGGGAGCGTCGCGATCGCCAAAGCGGAGAACGGCCGAGCGTTCATCGCATACACATCGCTGACCGAGTGCAGCGCGGCGATGCGACCGAAGAGATACGGGTCATCGATAAACGCTCGGAAGTAATCGACGGTCTGCACCTCGACCAGTTTGTCGGCCGCGATCCCGAACAGATCGGCACGCACCCGATGCACGGCCGCATCCTCGCCCGATCGAGTGCCGAGCAACACGCGCGGATCATCCGGGATCTCCAATCCCTTCAGCACCGACGAGAGCACGTCACCGCTCACCTTCGCTCCGCAACCACCGCATCGCATGAGATGCTGACGGCGATCCATCGTAACCCGACGCGTCAGCGAGGGAGTGGTCTCACCAATATCCGATCGTCCCTCGCTGACGCTTCGGGTTACATCCGACTCTCGTCCCTCGCTGACGCTTCGGGTTACATCCGATTCTCGTCCCTCGCTGACGCTTCGAGTTATGACGTCGAACGATTCCAGCCACGCGCGGTCGATCCGATTCTTCAGACTCCGCACGAATCGACCTTTCGTCGCGAACGAGCCGTAATTCAGGATCGCTTCGCCATCGCCCGTGTTCAGCAGACAAAGACAATTGCGCTGCGGACGAAACGGTGTCAGAGGTCGTTCGTGCAAGAACTCGCGCACGTTGTCGAACAGCACGCGACCTTGCCGAACGGCATGAACTCCGTTGCGCGGGAGACTTGGCCGAGGCGTGAACGTGACGCAGTCGCCCGTTCCGAAGACCGCCTGATCGCCGAGCGACTGCAAGGTCTCGCCGACTCGCAGGAAGTTCGCCTCGTCGATGCTCAAGCCGCTGTCTCGCAAACAGGCTGGCGGCGAGGCGGGAGTCGCCCACAACACGCCGTCGCAGGGGATCTCAGTCCCGCGCGACAATCGCAACCGATCCGGTCCACCGCCGACAACGCACGCTTCCAGTCGCACGTCGATCCCCGCGTCTCGCAAACGCTGCGTCATCAGCCGAGACGCTCGATCCGCGAAGCCGGGCAACAACTGGCGATTCGCTTGCAACAACGTCAGCCGAAAACCGGAGGACTTTGACAAGCGACGTTGAATGGCCAACGCCAATTCGCAACCGCTGGCTCCGCCACCGACGACGACGAGTTGAAACGCTCGCGGCGTTTGCTGGAGTGATTCTTCCAGCCGCTCCAGTTGCCGAGCGAAGAGACCCAACGGTCGCATCGAGAAGGACCATTCGCCATTCGCGCATCCCTCCGGCGCGGCCGGAAGCGAACCGAGTCCCAACGACAACACGTCGTAACTGATCGCCGCGTGATCCTCGATCTGTACGAGTCGCCGCGCCGCATCGACGCCGGTGACTCGCGCCGCAACGAATCGCACGCCCACCGATCGGCAGAACCGCACGAGGTCCAGCGTGATCTCGTCCCAGCGATAGTCCCCCGCGATGTGTCCTGGGACCATCGCCGAGTAAGGGACATCGGCGAACTCGGAGACCAACGTCACCGCGACTCCCGGCCAAGGCGACATCCGCCACCGCCGCAAGAACACCAGATGCGCGTTCCCCGCACCGACCAGGACCACTTGTTTTTCGATAGGACTGGCATCGTTCATCAAGACACTCGCTCTTTCGCATTGTGAGCCGAACGCGCTAGCGTCGGGCGATTCGCCGTCAAACGTCACTCACCGAGGCCCGTGGCTAGCGCCATCGATTCACAACGCGAGCGCGATGATTTCAGGTGAACGATCGCAAACTCGACCCGGAGCGTCGAGGCAGGCGTTCCCACTTGAGGCGGGCTTCGCCCGCAACCCAACAGGAGAGATTTCAAAGTCGTTTGCGACTGTCCGTTACTCCGAAGGAGTTATGTCTCATAGCCCAGGGTTGCCGCGCTTCGCGGCTACCCTGGGTTCGAGTCACAACGAGGTGA
>JBJXEX010000420.1:0-55906 GCA_046156195.1 Planctomycetaceae bacterium
CCAGAAGGCGGGGTGCGGAAGCCCGCGTTCTGGCGAACGCGGCTACGAAGGTGAATCGCCCGCGAGTCGCCGTGCTGATGGGACCGTCAGCCGGTTCACAGTACGTCTTCAGCCGACTCGCGGCCGAGGTCGATCTCGTCGCCGTTGTGAAGCAACAACGTCCGCGTCGTGAGGTGCTGCGGGCTGTCTTTCGTCGCGGCAAGAAACTTCGTCGTGGGTACTGGCTCGACCGCCTGTTGCTCGGCGCGTACACGAAACTGAAACTCAAACGGCAAGCGTTGGCCTGTCCCGAATACCGCGCGGTTCGCGCGGCCTCCGACTTCGAGACGGACGGCGCGGTGCTGCGTGTCGAGTCGATCAACGATCCCTCGGTCATCGACCTGTTGCAGAAGTCGCAGCCGGAACTCGTCGTCGTGCTGGGGACGAGCATCATCAAGGAACCGGTGCTCGCCGCCGCGCCGTGCTTCGTGAATCTGCACGCGGGCATCACGCCGATGTATCGCGGTGCTCACGGCCAGTTTTGGGCGGTGCTCAACCGCGACTTCGAGAACGTCGGCGTGACGCTGCATTTCGTGGACAAGGGGATCGACACCGGAGCGATCGTGAAGCAAGGCCGCTTCCCCTTCGAACCGGCGATCGACAACTTGCTGACGCTGCTCGCCAAATCGAGCGTCACGGGAGCGAGCGTGTTGCTGGATTGGATTCACCAAAACCGCGATGACTTCCGAGCTTCGCCTACGCTCACTCCACCGGGACCGAGCCAGTTGCACTACTCGCCGGGACTGAGCGACCACCGCCGCTTCGAGCAGATCGCACGCGACATGTCCCAAGACCAGTTGTCTAAGGCCGCGTGACTTCCGGCCGATCGCCGAAAGCCGATCGCCGATATCCTTTTCAAAACAAAAAACGGTATCACGGCTTTCGGCTCACGGCTTTCGGCCGGAGAGCTTCATCAATCACCTTGGCCCGGACGACGCCCGCAACCCAACCGAGACACCGATCGTCATGCGAATTCTCGACCGCTGCTTCTCGATTTGTTTGTCCCTCATTTTATTACCAGCTCGGCATTTCAAGCGGCTGGCAAAAAGATGTGGGGCAAAAAGATTCTGGCAATGCGCCTTCCATCCGCGGGCAGCCTTTGGAAGCCGACTGACCGCGGATCGCAAAGCCGAACCGCGGATGAAGAACAGCAATGACAGACCGTCTCTTTCCACAATTTGAACAGGTGCTTCACCGTGCCCGCATCCTCGCTTCGCATCGTTCTGGCCGGCAGCGTCGGCAGCAGCCGGCTGACATTGCTGGCGCTGCTGCGTCACCGAGCTGACGTGGTCGGAGTGCTTGAACTTGTTCCTGACAATCAGTCGGCGATCAGCGGGTTCGCTCGGATGAATGATGTCGCTGCGGAAGCGGGCGTGCCGTGCGTTGGGTTTCAGAACATCAACACGCCGGAGATCGTCGCTCAGGTGCGCGAGTGGCAGCCGGATTTGTTGTTCGTGGTCGGATTGTCACAGCTCGTCAAAGCGGAGTTGCTCGCGGTGCCGAAGCTGGCGTGTGTTGGCTTTCATCCGACACTGTTGCCGCGCGGTCGTGGACGAGCACCGGTCGCGTGGTTGGTGCTCGATGCGGCTCCGGGTGCGGCGAACTTCTTTGTGATGGACGAAGGGACCGACAGCGGCCCGATCCTCGTTCAAGAACCGTTTGATGTTTCGCCGACCGATGACGCCGAGCAAGTCACCACATCACTCGAACAAGCGATCGTCCGCGGGTTGGATCGCTGGCTTCCGAAGCTGCTGGCGGGCGAATGGAATCCGCAACCGCAAGACGAATCGCTGGCGACGTATCACGGCAAGCGTGCTCCCGAAGACGGCTGCATCGACTGGACGAAATCGGCGGCTGAGATTCACGCGTTGATCCGCGCGGCGGGGCGTCCGCATCCGGGAGCGTACTCGTATCACAAAGACCGCAAGCTGCTGGTGTGGCGAGCAGAGTTGGATACGGTCACACCGTTTCGTGGTGTCATCGGCCGAGTCTTGCTGACCGATCCACAACGTGGAGCACTCGTGCAGACGGGAGACGGATTGATATGGCTCAGTGAGTTCGCTTGGGGCGACGGCGATTTGACGAAACCAAAGCTGTCTGTCGGACAACGATTGGGATATGTCGTCGAGGATGAAGTCAGTCGGTTGAAAGCGCGGGTTGCGGAGTTGGAGAAAGTGATCTTCGAACAAATTCGACCGTGACAGCAAGAAAATGGCCCGAATTCATTCGTTTCATTCCTTTGACCAGATTCCTTTGATCGTCATCCTGAGACACAGATTCGCCCAGGAATCAAAGGAATCTGGTCAAAGGAATGAAGACAACCTGAGAAATTGACAAAACGGTGCGGAGCCGAGTTCAAAGCGCGCAACTTCAAAACTCACGCTTCGGGTTACTTTGGAGTCTCTCATGCGAGTTGTGGTGATTGCCCCTCATCCGGACGATGAAGTCCTCGGTTGTGGTGGCGTGATGGCTCGGCATGCCGCCGAGGGGGACGATGTCTTCGTGATCGTTGCCACGCGCGGTGCGCCGGAGTTGTATTCCGACGAGTCGGTCGAACGGACTCGCGCGGAGGCTCGTCGAGCACACGCGATCTTGGGCGTGCGCGAGACGCGGTTCCTCGACTTTCCCGCTCCCAAGCTGGATGTGACTCCGGGACATCTGATCGCCGACGCGCTGGCGAAGCAGTTTCAAGAATTGCGGGCGGAGCGGGTCTATCTCCCGCATCATGGCGACATGCACGCCGATCATGGCCGGATCTATCACGCGACGCTCGTGGCCGCGCGGCCGCTGGCGAATTGCCCGGTCAATCAGTTGCTCTGCTACGAAACGCTCAGCGAGACCGAGTGGGCACCGCCAATCGCCAGCGCGGTGTTTTATCCGACCGTGTTCGTGGACATCGCGAAGTACCTGCCCAAGAAGCTGGAGGCGATGCAATGCTTCACCTCGCAGCTCAAGCCGGCACCGAATCCTCGATCGCTGGTGGCGATCGAAGCATTGGCTCGGTATCGCGGTTCGACAGTCAGCGTTCATGCGGCCGAGGCGTTCGTGCTGGTCCGCGAAGTTGTGCGCTGAAGTGTGGTGCGACGCTCCGCGTCGCAAGTCACGACGCGGAGCGTCGTGCCACACTGCGGCTTCGCCACGTTAGGATCTCGGCATGTCATCGGTCACTCATTTCAAAGCGGCTTGGATCATTCCCGTTGATCGGCCTCCGATTGAGAACGGTGTGGTCGAGATTCACGACGGTCTCATCACAGCGGTTCGCTCGGCGCTGCCGCACGAGTCGTGTTGTGATCTTGGCGATGTCGCGCTCTTGCCGGGCTTGGTCAACGCTCACACGCATTTGGAATTCAGCCTCGTCGAACAGCCATTCCAACCAGCTCGGCCTTTTACGGATTGGATTCGTTCGCTGGTTGCGTATCGGAATCGTCGGGGTCAGGCACTTCGGAATTTCGGAATTGGCCGGGGCCAATTCCGAAATTCCGAAATGCCAGACCCCTTGAATGACCCCTTGAATGCCGGAGCCATCGAAGCGGCCGAGACCGGTACTTCGTTGTTGGGGGAGATTGCTACGTCCGGTTGGGACGAAGTCGCTCTGCCGACAAGCGGCCCGCGCGTCGTTGCGTTTCGCGAGTTGATCGGACTCAAGCCAGAAACCGTGGAATTACAGATCACACTCGCGGAGGAATGGCTTCGCCGCGCGAGCCAGTGTGTGACTTACGGTCTGTCACCACACGCACCGTACAGCGTCGCGCCGGAGTTGCTGCGTCGCTCGGTCGGACTGGCGAAGCGATTCGATGCGCCGGTCGCGATGCACTTGGCCGAGACGCGCGAGGAGTTGGAATTCCTCGCACACGGCCGGGGCGAGTTTGTCGAAATGTTGAAGTCGTTCGGCGCGTGGCCAGAGGGCGGATTGCCGTTGGGACGACGGCCGCTCGACATTCTGCAAGCGCTGGCCGATGCGCCGCGAGCGTTGGTCGTGCATGGCAATTATCTGTCGGACGACGAGATCGACTTCATCGCCGCTCGGCCAAAGATGTCGGTCGTGTACTGCCCGCGCACGCACGAGTTCTTCGGTCACGACCCGCACCCGTGGCGGCAGTTGCTGGCACGCGGAGCGAACGTCGCGATCGGCACCGATGGGCGAGGCTCAAACCCAGACCTCAGCTTGTGGAACGAGCTGGTCTTTCTGCGCGAACGATTTCCCGATGTCGCGCCCGGCACGCTGTTGGAACTCGGCACGCGGGCCGGTGCGCGAGCATTCGGCTGCGAGCACGAATGCGGAACCATCACACCCGGCAAACGAGCGGACTTGATGGTCGTCACACTTGGCTCGGCGGCGGTTCACAGCGATCCGCTGGAAGAGTTGTTCATCTCGTTCCCACGCTCCACATGGGAACGTGCGTCTCGCTTTGTGAGCCGAACGCGCTAGCGTCGGGCGATTCGCCGTCAAACGTCACCCACCGATGCCCGTGGCTAGCGCCATCGGCTCACAAAGCGAGAGAGATTCAAAAGGGAATAACGGCTATCGGCTATCGGCTTCCGGCTCTCGGCCGGAGTCCACCGGTTCGCCGAGTCCGATCAGTCGCATCAGTTCCAGCGCGTTGCTGCGGCGGACGATGCCGGGACGAAGCAGGTAATCGAACGTCATGCGGCCTTCTTCCAGCCGGTCTTCAAAGTGGACGTTGATAGCAACATGACCGAGCTGATCGACGATGTCGGTCAGAGCCAGGTCGTGGGTCGTGACCAATCCGATCGCGCCGCGATGCAACAGTTGGCGAATGATCGCTTCGGCCCCGACGCGGCGGTCGTGCGAGTTCGTGCCGGGCAGGATTTCGTCGATCAGGAACAGCAGCGGTGTCTGGCCGCCCGTGCGTTCGACGATCCCTTTCAGGCGCGAGATGACCGCGAAGAACAGCGACGCGCCTTCCAGCAGTGAGTCATGCACGCGGATCGACGTCGCCAACACGAATGGTGACAGTTTCAACTTAGTCGCTCGCACGGGAGCACCTGCGAAGGCCAGCACGACATTGCTGCCGATCGTCCGTAGCAGCGTGCTCTTGCCCGACATGTTCGAGCCGCTAACCATCACCAACTGTGGTTGCCGTCCGCAACGCAGATCGTTGCGAACGCTGCGGTCTTCCGGGATCAGCGGATGTCCGAGACCAACCGCGTCGAGCATCGCCTCGGGGCCAACGATCTCCGGGAATGGATCTGCCGGATGCTCGAAGGCGTAACCCGCCAGCGAACTGATCGCCTCGAACTGCCCGACCGCATCGAGCCATTGTGCGATGTGCGGGCCGATGTTTGCTCGCCAGCGTTCGATCGCGTGCGACAACCAGATCGGTAGGCAGAGCAAGAACGCGAACGGCACAAAGAATTGATTGTGCAACGAACTGTCGAGCCACGCATCCAACCGATGCAGCCGCCGTATCTGCCACGAGGGGGGATGCCGATCCGTATCGAGCTGCGAACGCAACGCCGTCAGGAACGGCGTCTGAAACCGCTCGGCTTCCAGCACGTTGAGCACTTGCGACAGGATGGCGATCCCCGACTCGGCTCGGTCGATGTCGTGAGCCACTTGCCCCAACAATCCCCGAAGGGCGAAATGCAGCACCAGCTCGGCCGTGACCACCGAGATGAAGTAAGCCAGAGGCCAGTCGAACAGCAACCAACCGAAGCCGGTGATCAACGCCGCGGCCCCCAACAACCCCGCCGTCACCAGCCACGTCCGCGACAATAACCGCGGCGCTCGCGAGGCCCAGTCCTGCAACAACGACTGATCAATCGAGTCGTGAATCTCGGACGGCAACAACCCCAACTCTTCCCGCAAATCGACTCGGCCACGCAGCTCGTTGATCGCTCGTTGCCGGAAGTCGATGGCCGACGGACTAGCGGCGGATCGCAGCCATTCGGCCAGCGTGTCCTCGCCCAGCCGCGTGCGTGCTCGGCAGAGAAGTTGAAACAGCGAGCCTTTGCCGAACAGGTCGAGATCGAATTCGTAGGGATGATGCTCATCGACATACCGCTCACCGGCCGGCTGAGCGTCGTGCCAGCGATGCTCGATGCGGTCGATGTTGGTTTCGTGATACGCGATACCTCGGCGGCAGCGATCCAAGCGTCGCAGCACCCGCTCGTGCCACACGATGGCCATCGCAAACAGACCGAACGGAAACACGCACCACCAGAACGCGACCTCACTGGCCGTCAGAGACATCGCCGCCAAACCCAGCCCAACGACGAACAGCCCCAACCGCGAAAGTGACAGCTTTCGGTCGATCTTCCCCAGCCGTTGCAACTCGATGAAGAAATCGTCTCGTCGCCGTTGATACTCGGCTCTCGCCGGCGACGGGGAAACGGGCAACTCGCCGACCGGAGGTCTGACGGAGATCGAATCAAGGCTGGAAGCCAGTGCGGTCACAGAATCTCAAATCAAGCGGTGAGCGGTCGGGTGGCAGCAACGCACGAACTCATAACGGCGACCGGCCACTCCGGCAACGGTCCACGAACGAGCCGAAAAATCGGACCCATTGAGCTGACGAATTGTTGCCAGCCGACTTGAGCTGCTAGCATCCGCTGACTTTGATGCGTTGAGATGGTCGATAAATCGCTGTGCTCCACGCCGCTCACCTGCAATCTCCCACCTGCGAACTCCCGCCCATGAAACCGCCTACTCGTGCGATTGACCGTAGCCGATCCGCCGCGGCAGACCAGAACGTGGGCTTCCACGCTCTGGCGTGGCAATTGAATGACTCGGAGAAATGTAACCCGAAGCGTCAGCGAGGGTCAGAATCTCCGAGAAATCAGACATCGAACTCCCTCGCTTACGCTTCGGGTTACATTTTTCAACATTCTCTGGCGAGCGCGGCTCCGCGAAATGTTCTCCGGCCGTTCGCCTTTTTGATTGGCCTGCTGTTATTTGGCTTGGCTCCGACAGCTCCCGCACTGGCCGCCGAGGAAACCGCGCAGACTCGGCCGTTTCACTTCGAAACCGACGTGGTCTCGATCCTGTCTCGCTTCGGCTGCAACGCTTCGGGTTGCCACGGCAAGGCGGAAGGCCAGAACGGATTCAAGCTGTCGATCTTCGGCTTTGACCCGCAAGCCGATCACGTTTCTCTGACCAGCGAGAGCCGCGGACGACGCACGAACCCGACGGTCCCCGAAAAGAGCCTGCTGTTGCAGAAGGCATGCGGCGATATGCCTCATGGCGGCGGAGTTCGCATTCGCAAGGACTCGGACGAGTATCGCACTCTGCGGAATTGGATCGCCGCCGGTCTGCCATTCGGTGAACCCACCGCGCCCCGAGTCGCGTCGATCACCGTCTCGCCGCGTGAACGATTGATGGGACTCAAGACGACTCAGCCGCTCAAGGTGGTCGCCAAGTTCGACAATGGGATTGAAGAAGACGTCACTCGCCACGCCAAATTCCAATCGAACAACGACGGCCTCGCGGGGGTCGATGAGCACGGCCTCGTCACAACCGGCGAAACTCCGGGCGACGTCGCGATCATGGCCAACTACCTCGGTGCGGTGGACGTCTTCCGCGTGCTGATCCCGCGACCGATCGACTCTGTCACCGTGACGCCCTCGACGGCCGGACCAATGGCCCAGGCAAACTTCATCGACCCGCTCGTCGATGCCAAACTCGCCAAGCTCAACATTCAATCGAGCGAACTCTGCTCCGACGCAGACTTCCTCCGCCGAGCCTTCCTCGACGTCATTGGCACGCTGCCCAAGCCGGACGAGGTTCGCAAGTTTCTCGACGACAAACGCCCCGACCGTCGAGCGCGCTTGATCGACGATCTCCTCAAGCGGCCGGAGTATGCTGACTATTGGGCGCTCAAATGGTCCGACTTATTGCGTGCCGAGCGGCCGACTCTCGGACATGCCGGAGCACACGCCTACTACCGTTGGATGCGCGATGGCTTCGCCACGAACAAGCCGTTTGACCGATTTGCTCGCGAGTTGTTGACGGCCGAGGGACTGTTACGCGATCAGCCGGCGGGCCACGTCTTCAAAGCGGTCAAACAACCGGGCGAGCAAGCCGGGACGCTCTCGCAAGTGTTGCTCGGCATCCGCATCGACTGCGCCAAGTGCCATCACCACCCGTTCGACCGCTGGAGCCAGACCGATTACTTCGGCATGGAGGCGTTCTTCACGCAGGTCTCATTCAAGCCGACTCCGCAAGGCGAGATGCTGCTGGCGAAGGACTCCGGAGTCACCAAGCATCCGCGCACCGGAGAGGTCGTCTTCGCGCACGCTCTCGGCGAGCCGATGCCCAATCAATCGCCGGAGGGTGATCGTCGCAAGCTGCTCGCGGATTGGATGACCTCGCCGAAGAATCCGTTCTTTGCTCGCAACATCGTCAATCGCTTCTGGGCACACTTCCTCGGCCGAGGTCTCGTTGAGCCGGTCGATGACGTGCGACTGACGAACCCACCGACGAACCCCGAACTGCTCGACGCGCTGGCCGCGCGATTCATCGAGACTGGGTTCGACGTCCAGCAACTCATCCGCACGCTCACCGCCTCGCACGCCTATCAGCGATCCGCTCTTCCCAACGCGACGAACGAACGGGACGAACAGAATTACTCACGCGCGTTGCTCAAGCGGCTCGATGCGGAAGTCCTCTTCGACGCGGTCTGCCAAGCGACCGGCATCCCCGAAAAATTCAACGGCGTCCCTGAAGGCGCGCGAGCGATCCACCTCTGGGACAGCCAAGTCAACCACTACTTCCTGAAGCTCTTTGGTCGCCCTCTGCGAGCCACCGCCTGCGAATGCGAACGAGCCACCGAACCGAGCGTCTCGCAAGTCCTGCATGTGCTCAACTCGCCCGAACTGCAAGCCAAACTCTCGCACGAATCGGGCACCGTCGCCCGTCTCGTCCGCCGCTATCCGTCAGACAATTCCGCGTTGATCGACGAACTCTACCTGACCGTCCAGAGCCGCCTGCCGACCGCCGACGAAAAGGCGATCGCGACGAAATACCTGCAAGATCACGAATCGACTCGCCGCCAAGCGGCCGAAGATTTAGCCTGGAGCCTGCTCAATTCGTTGGAGTTTGTGTTCAATCACTGAGTTCCTCGTTCCACACAGCGGCGATTCGTCATTAAATAGATTGTCGTGATGAGTAATTCGAATGTTGTTTGGGTTGACCCTCGGTCGCTGCACCTGCCGGCATCTCGATCCGGCGGGGCGGACCCAGGCAAACTGCAAAGACAGATTGCCCGATTTGGTCGGTCGGCAACCGGGATGCCGCCGATTTGGATTTACCAGGGAACCGACGGAGAACTGGCGATCTTCAACGGAGTGACGCGTGCAACGCGGATCGCCAAGTTATCGCCGGGGACATTGGTTCCAATTGATATTGTGGGACGCCTGCCGACCAAAGTCGGCAATTGGCCTACGGTGGGAGAACGATTGCCATGACAAACCCAGAACGTGACGACGTCTTTCAAGTCTTGCGCGAGTTGTGCGAGCACTGTCCCGACGTTCGATTCGGCCAGTTGATCGTCAACCTGTCTTACTTGGCTCGCGGGATGGCCCACGAGTCCATTTGGGACATGGACGATGAAGAGTTGATTCAAGCCGCCACAAAGCAATTGGAGACTCTGCGATCTAGGGAAGCCGTGACGGTCTGAGTTGTCACGGTCAGAATTCAACACAGATCGAATTGGAGCTTGGACAATCGCCATGACCGTTCAAACATTTAGAACACTGCTCTCCGCCCAACCATTCCGGCCTTTTCGGCTGGTGATGTCCAGCGGCGAAAGCTACGACGTGAAGCATCCTGAAATGGCGATGCTGACTCGTACCGACATTTTGGTGGGCGTGGATGAAACGCGGCAGGGAATCCCAGCCAGTTTCAAGATTTGTTCGTTGCTCCTTGTGACGGCGATTGAGCCGATTGAAGCCCCGGTCGCCGTACGCCGCAAACGCTAATTCCCGTTGACCTCGCACTTGCAAGGAATTTTCTCATGTCCTCATCCGCTCAATTCTGTGATGGCATTCAACGTCGTGATTTGTTGAAGATCGGTTGTGCAAGCACTCTGACCGGGATGCTCTCGTTGCCGGAGTTGCTGGCCGGTCGAGCACGAGCGGCGGACTTGAGCAAGGCCGCGCGGGACAAGGGGAAGGATGATGTGTCGCTCATCATTCTGTTTTTGAAGGGCGGCTTGAGCACGATCGATACGCTCGATTTGCGACCGGACGCTCCGCCGGAGTTTCGGGGCGAGTTCAATCCCATCGACACGACCGTGCCGGGGATGCGGATTTGCGAGCACTTGCCGCTTCTCGCCAAGCAGGCTCAGCACTTCGCTCTGTTACGGTCGCTGACGCATCCGAATTCGGATCACGGCGGAGCCGACCATTACATGTTGACCGGCTATCAGCCGCTCCCAGGTTTCAATCCGAACCTCGTGCCGAACAATCAGCGGCCGGCGCATGGCTCGGTCGTCGCGAAGGTGCTGGGACCGCGCGGAGCGGTGCCGCCGTATGTCTGCTTGCCGAAGATGCACCCGTCGTCCGGCCCCGCGTATCTCGGATCGGTCGCCGCGCCGTTCGTTGTCGAGGCCGACCCGAACGCTCCGAACTTCAGCGTGCCCGACCTCGTGCCGCCGGTCGTCGTGGATGGCTCGCGACTGAACGACCGCCGAGCGTTGATGCGGCAAGTCGATCGCTTTGAAAAATCTGCCGAGGTGGCCGCGAACTCAAAGGCCCGGATGACCTCCGCCTTCCGTGACAAGGCGTTTGATTTGATCACCTCGCCCGCAACGAAAGCCGCGTTCGACATTCATTCCGAAGGGGAAGCGTTGCGCAACGAATACGGCCGGCACTCGCTGGGACAGAGCTGTTTGATGGCTCGACGCTTGATCGAGGCGGGCGTCCGCTGCGTGACCATCGACCATTCCAATTGGGACACGCACAACGACAACTTCCGCATCCTGAAGAACGAACTCCTGCCGCAACTCGACACCGGCCTCTCGACGCTGCTGAGCGATCTCTCCAGCCGCAGCCTGTTGAGCAAAACGCTGGTCGTGGTGATGGGCGAGTTCGGCCGGACTCCGCGAGTCAATAACAACGCCGGCCGCGACCACTGGGGCCCGGCCAACTGCATCCTGCTGGCCGGCGGCGGCGTGAGCGGCGGCACGGTCGTCGGAGCCACCAATCCCAAGGGGGAGAAACCCGCCGCCGATCCGCGCAGTCCGGAAGACCTCACCGCCACGATGTGCCACTGCCTGGGCATCGACCCCGACGCCGAGTTCTACACCCCCGAAGGCCGACCCGTGAAAGTGGTCAACAACGGCAAGGTGATTCACGAGCTACTGAGCTAAGCCGAACGGCAGGAGTTAAGTAACCCGAAGCGTAAGCGAGGCCGAGCGCTCCAGGACGGGACAAATCTCGGACTCCGATTGCTGTGAAACGCTCGCCATCGCTTACGCTTTTTGAAGTTGAACAGTTTTGAGGTCGCGTGCAGCGGGTTGATCAAGTCACTTTGGGTTTTGAGTTCTTCATCCGTGCTTTGGCCCTGCCATCCGTGCGAAGTCAAAATCTCAATTTCTTCGCACGGATGGCAGGGCCGGAGCACGGATAACTCGAAACAACAACGGTCTGGGCGACTCTCCGCAATTCACCACTCTGAATTGCGCAACTTCAAAACTGACGCTTCGGGTTACTTATCTGTTGCCGTTCGCCTGAGGGGCGACGCTGATGACTCAATTCGTTGTTGATTCAAACCTGCAAGAGCGATTGCAAACCACTCGTGGTTGTCGGCATCAGTGATGACGCGACCGAAATTTCGAGTTGCAAGGTGACAGTCGAATCACGACAAGTCGCGATGAGTCGCCGCCTTAACTCACAAAAAACGGTATCACCACGATTGGCGAACCCGCCGCGGCGGGTCGGCCCAAAGGAGTATTTCGTCATGCTCGGAGCACATCTCAACCCGCAACAATATCTCGCTCGCTGTGCCGAAGAGTTCGGGCGGCTGGATCTCAGCCAGACGTCAGGATTGGCGGATGAGATTTACTCGGCGTATCAAGACGGCCGGTTTGTGTTCATCTGCGGGAACGGCGGGAGCGGGTCGAACTCGTCGCACTTCTGCGAAGACCTCGGCAAGAGCACGCTGCGGCGCGAGGACTTCACGAATGACAGCGTCAAGCGGTTGAAGGTGCTCAGCCTGACGGACAACACGCCGTACATTTTGGCGTGGGGCAATGACGAAGGGTTTGATCGAATCTTCGTCGAGCAACTCAAGAACTTCGCTTCGCCGGATGACGTGCTGATTGCGATCAGCGGCAGCGGCAATAGCCCAAATGTGCTCAACGCGGTCGAGTGGGGCAATCGCCACAACCTGCGGACGTGGGGCATCACCGGCTACGGTGGCGGCAAGCTGCAAACGCTGGCCAAGAACAATCTGCATGTGCCGCTGGACGACATGGGCTTGGTCGAGTCGATTCATCTCGTGCTGTTTCATTGGATCCTCAACGACGTTTATGGCCGGATTAACCAAGTCGGCCGCCATGCTGGTTAAGCGAACGGCAACAGATAACTAACCCGAAGCGTCAGCGAGGGCGAGCGCTTCACAGCGTTTGGAATCCGGGATTTGTCGCGTGCAGGAGCGCTCGCCCTCGCTAACGCTTCGGGTTACTTAAGTCCTGCCGTTCGCCTTGGTGAGTGATCGGCAGGCTCTGCCGGTCGCGGAGTTTTCTGATATCTGTGCTCCGCGCCGTCCGATGAGTGCAGTCATCGGCGTTGCGCGCGGTCGGTGATCGCGGAGCGTCATCCACAAACGGTGCAGCCATCATGTCTCGGCAACCAGCCCACGAGACTTCTGATCGCGAGCGAATCGCGGGCAAACCATCGTCGCCAGCGAGCGGCGAGTGGCACGAAACGGCATCGGGGCAGCGGCTGCGCATTGACTCGGTCGCGCGGCCGCGGCGCTGGCTGGAACTGTCGGGCACCCTGTCGGCGATCGAACTCAAGCGGCGACTCTGGCACATGAGTCCCGGCCTATTGCCCATCGCGTCGTACATCTGGCCTCACAAAGATCCGTTGTCGCCGACGTTTCAGAAGATCGCGGCGGGGCTGATCATCGGCATCACCGCCATGCTGCTGTGGCGCTACAAGACGATCCGCCGGAAGGGCGAGCAGTCGGAGTTGGCGGCGGTCTTCGGGTATTCGGTGTCGGTGCTGGCGACGTTGTTGCTGCTGCCGAAACATGCGGAAATCGGGATGCTCGTGTTGTGCATTCTGGCGTTCGGCGACGGCATGGCGACGACGTTCGGGTTGTTGTTGCGTGGGCCGACGCTCCCTTGGAATCGTGAGAAGAGTTGGGCAGGCTCAATCTCGTTCGTGGGGTTCGGGGGCTATCTGGCTTCGCTGGCGTATTGGGCCGAGTCTCAACCGCGAGCAAGCTGGGCCGTCGCGTTGACGTGCGGCTTTTCGGCGGCGGTTGTGGCGGCGTTTGCCGAGTCGCTACCTTCTCGCGTGAACGACAACGTGCGAGTGGGCATTGCTGCGGCCGTGACCGCGATTGCCACGCACGCCTGCCTCGTCGGGATGTGAACGCTGCGACTGCGAGACCTTGGATGAGCTGCCTGGAAGTCGTTGAACTGCGAAAGAGCTACGGCAGCGCGCGGGTCGTGAATGGCGTCAGCTTTACCGTCGAGGCGGGTGAGATCTTCGGACTGCTCGGTCCCAACGGAGCCGGCAAGACGACCACCATGTCGATGATCGCCGGGTTGCTCGAAGCGGACTCTGGCGATGTTCGCTTTGACGGTCGGCCGCTGAAGTCGTTGCCGCGAGACGCTCGCCGATTCTTGGGGATCGCGCCGCAAGACTTGGCGATCTACCCGGAGCTGTCCGCTCGCGAGAACCTCGAATTCTTCGGCAAGTTGTACGGACTGCATGGCACGGCGTTGAAACAGCGGTGCAACGAAGTGCTCGACCAAATCGGCCTCACCGAACATGCGGGACGGCATTCGGGGCACTTCTCCGGCGGCATGAAGCGGCGATTGAATTTTGGAGTCGCGCTGCTGCACCGCCCGAAGCTGCTGATCCTGGATGAACCGACGGTCGGCGTTGATCCGCAGTCGCGATCGCATTTGCTGGACTGCATTCGGCACGAGGCATCGCAGGGGATGGCCGTGATCTACGCCAGCCACTACATGGAAGAGGTCTCGGCGATCTGCGACCGCGTGGCGATCATGGATCATGGAGTCCGCATGGCGATGGGCCGGCTCGACGAGTTGCTCGGCCAGATGCAGCAGGAGTTGGCGTTGCGAGTCCGCGGACTGTCGGCGAAGGCGCGCGAGGAACTCAGTGGATTGCTGGAATCGAACGGCGACATCACCGGCGAGTCTCGACTGGTTCTGCATCGCTCGGCCGACGCCACCAACGGACTAATCGGCGAATTGCGACGCGTGTTGGACGTACTCGATCGGGAGAAGTCCGAATTGATTTCGGTCGAAACGAACCAGTCGAATCTCGAACGCTTGTTCTTGAAATTGACCGGGCACAGCCTGCGGGATTGAAGGGGAACTCGTCTGATGGGCTGGTTTCATCTCACCTGGAAAGACCTGCGGTTGCAGATGCGCGACCGGCGTTCGCTGGCGGTGCTGCTGCTACTCCCGCTGATTTTTATCAGCATCATCGGGCTATCGACCGGCAAGCTGCTCGGCTGGCGAGCCAGCAATCAAGTCATCCAAGTGGCTTGGGTCGATCGCGACGGCGGCGAAATCGCGCAGCGGCTGCAAGCGAAGCTCGCGGAGAAGGGGGACATCCAAGTCATCGCGTATGCCGACGCGGAATTGGCGCGGCGAGACGTCTTCTCCGGCAAGGCGACAATGGCCCTGACGATCGGGCCGGAGTTTCAGAAGCGAGTCGATGAACTGGAACTGCGCGACATCTTCACACGCAAGAAGGGCAAGGGGAGGCTGGCCAATGGGCTGGCTAGTCTCGACATCGGCGTCCAAACGAAACCCTCGTGGAGCTGGGTCAGCAAGCTGGTCACGAACAATCTGTATTCGCTGACGTTGGACGAAGTGTTTCCGATCCTCACGAAGCGGCACAACAACCCCTATGTCCGCACCATGATCAACAACATGGAAGCGTCGGCCGAGGACGACGAAGCGGAGCTTCCGAAACCTCCACCGACAAACGAACCCTCGTCCGCCGCGTCGGAGACTTCCGTCGCCGAGGGACGTTCCGCCAAAGCGTCGATCTACGACCGACTGGTGCCCGGCTTCACGGTGATGTTCACGTTTTTTCTGGTCAACGTGATGGCTCGCTCGTTCATCGCCGAACGAGACATCGGCACGCTGCGACGACTACGCATGGCTCCGCTGACGCCTGCGGGTTTGCTGATCGGCAAGACGCTGCCGTACTTCTTGGTCTCGCTGTTGCAGAACGCCGCGTTGTTCGTGTTCGGCCGATTGAGTTACGACATGACGTGGGGCGAGCAACCGTGGCTGCTGCTGCCGATCATCGTTTGCACGTCACTGGCCGCCACGAGCCTGGGCCTGTTGATTGCGACCAGCGTGCGAACCGATTCGCAAGTCGCGTCGTACTCGAACCTGATTGTGATCTCGACCGCCGGCATCAGCGGTTGCTTCGTGCCTCGCGACTGGATGCCGGAGCTGATGAAGGAAATTAGCGTCATCACACCGCACTCGTGGTCGTTGATCGCGTACCTCGAAGCCATGACGAATCCTCAACCCGAGATCGCGGTCATCATGCAGAGTTGTTTGGTGCTGCTCGGCTTCTCGGCGGTCTTCTTCGCGGCGGGTTGCTGGCGGTTTCGGTCGCTGGGCTGACGAGCGAAGTCACCCGAAGCGTGAGTTTTGAAGTTGCGTGCTTTGAACTCGGCTCCGCACCGTCTTGTCAATTTCTCAGGCTGTCTTCATTCCTTTGACCAGATTCCTTTGATTCATGGGGCGAACCTGTGTCTCAGGATGACGATCAAAGGAATCTGGTCAAACGAATGAAACGAATGAATTCGGGCCGTTTTCTTGGTGTCGCGTTCGAATTTGTTCGAGAGAGCGCAACTTCAAAACTAGCGCTTCGGGTTACTTTCGGTGCGGCTTCGCCGCGCTATACTTCGCCGCACATTCCCGCCGGTTGATGCCCGCCTCAAGACTCCGCTTTCCTCAAGGATTACTCGTGATGCCCAGACATGGTCTCGCCGCATGTTCGTCGTTTGGCCTGGTGATTGGTTGTTGGTTGAGTTCATCGCTGCTGGCTGCGGACCCCAAGCCGACCAGCGATCCCTTCGCCGAGCCTGCGGTGAATCACCCGATCGTGGCCGGGTTCGAACGGTTCTTTGCGGCGGCGGGAGACAACGCTCCGAAGAATTTGGGACCGGGCGGAAAGCTGTTGCTGGGTGAGTTGGGTTGTGTCGCCTGCCATCAGGTGGACGGTGCGGCCGCGAAACAAATCACGAAGAAGCAAGCTCCGATTTTGGATGGAGTCGGCTCGCGCGTGCGGTTGGGTTTCATCCGAGCGATGCTCGCGAATCCTCAGAAAGCCAAGCCGGGGACGACGATGCCGGACGTGCTGGCCGGATTGCCAGAGAACGAACGGAGCGCGGCGATCGAGTCGCTCACGCATTTCCTCGCGACGACGGGTGCTCCGCTCGATGCGATGGCCGAGCACGCCGCGGTCAAAGCGGGCGAGCAACACTTTCATCGGTTTGGTTGCATCGCGTGTCACATGCCTCGCAAGGCGGCGGGACCGGTTCCGAAAGTCGCGGCCGCGTTGATTGACGACGACGATGATGCTCCGAAGAAGGTGGCCACGCAGACATTCATTCCGCTGGGCGATTTGCCGGCGAAGTACACGTTGCCGAGCCTCGCAAAATTCCTGCAAGACCCGCACGCCGTGCGACCGAGTGGCCGGATGCCGGGACTGAACTTGAACGAGAAGGAAGCTCGCGAGATCGCCGCGTATTTCTTTCAAGGGCACAAGGTGCCGCCGAACATGAGTTATGCCTACTTTGAAGGGGACTGGAATGACGTCCCGGACTTCGGGGCGATGAAGCCGGTCTCAACCGGAACGGTCAGCGGGTTTGATTTGGCCGTCGGCAAACGACAGAACAATTTCGGCATGAGGTTCACCGGCTTCCTGCAAATCGACAAGCCGGGTCAGCACCAATTCTGGATCGGCAGTGACGATGGCAGCCGGTTGCAGATCGACGGAAAAGAGGTCGTCAAGAACGGCGGCGTGCATCCTCACACGGACAAAGAAGGCCGCGTCTCGCTGGATGTCGGCCCGCATGAAATCATCGTCGATTACTTCCAAGGTGGCGGTGAGTGGACTCTGACGCTCGACATGCAGGGGCCGGGGGTCAAGCGAACCTCCGCCGCCGCGTTCATCACGATGACTCGCGAGCGACCGAAACCGATTGCGACCGACGATGGTGATAAACCGTTCGTGATTGATCCGTCGCAAGTTGAGAAGGGCCGCAAGCTCTTCACGACGCTTGGCTGCGCGTCGTGTCATCAGTTGAAAGAAGACAACAAGCAGCTCGCCTCGGAATTGAAAGCGAAGCCGTTGTCGAAGCTCGGAGCGATCGGCGGATGCTTGGCGATCGAGCCGCCGCGCGGACTGCCGCATTACAAGCTGACGGCGTTGCAAACTTCGGCAGCCAGCGCGGCGTTGGTGGCGTTGAGCAACGCGGCCGAACCGACTCCGACCGAGACGATCGCGCACGCATTGCTCAGCTTCAACTGCTATGCCTGTCATGAACGCGGCAAAGTCGGCGGCGTCGAGCCGATTCGCAATGCGTACTTCGAGACACAGATTCCCGAAATGGGTGACGAGGGCCGCATTCCGCCGGCACTCGACGGAGTCGGCGACAAGCTGCGTGAAGAGGCTCTGACCGATCTTTTGCAGAACGGCACGAAGAGCGATCCCAAGCAAAAGGATCGACCTTACATGCACGCTCGGATGCCGAGGTTTCATGCCGGCTCGTTGGCGAAAACATTCGCAGCGATGGACCTCAAGACGGAAGCGAATCTGCCGGCCTTCGACGATTCGCTCGCGAAAGCGAAGTCTGCTGGACGGCAATTGGTTGGTGACAAAGGCTTGTCGTGCGTCAAATGCCATCCGTTCAACGAACACACCGCGACTGGCATTCAAGCAATCAATCTCAACGCGATGAACCGTCGGCTGCGCGAGGATTGGTTCTATCGGTATCTCGCCGATCCACAGGTTTATCGCCGAGGCACACGCATGCCGTCCGCGTGGCCGAACGGCATGGCGATCATCAAGGATGTGCTCGACGCCAACACTCCGAAGCAGATGCAAGCCGTGTGGGCGTATCTCACCGACGGCGGTAGCGCGGCGATCCCCGCCGGCATCGTGCGTGAAGCAATCGTGCTCGTGCCGGACAAAGAGCCGATCCTGTATCGCAACTTCCTGCAAGGTCCGAAGCCGGACGGCGGCAACATCACCGCTCCGCGCGGCTTCGCGGTCGGGTATCCCGAAGGTGTGAATCTCGCGTTCGACTTCGATCGTTTCGCGCTGCTCTGGATTTGGCAGGGACAGTTCATCGACGCCTCGAAGCACTGGGTCGGTCGTGGTCCCGGCTTTCAAAGTCCACTCGGCGACAACGTGTTGCCGCTGCCGGCCGAAGTACCGTTCGCCGTGCTGGCCGACGCGAGCACCGCGTGGCCGAGCCAACCGGCTCGCGATCAAGGCTATCAGTTCAAAGGCTATCGCTTCGATGAATCACGCCGCCCGATTCTCCAATACACGTTTGGCCGAGTCGCCATCGACGATCACCCGCGCCCGCTCAAGTCCGGCAAGAGCAACAAAGAGCTGTCGCTCGACCGCACGCTGACTCTGTCCGTCACTCCTGGCGATCCGGTGACGCTCAACAATCTCTACTTCCGAGCCGTCACCGCTCAGAAGATCGAACCCGGCCCCGACGGCTGGTTCACGATCGACGGCGCGCTCAAGCTGCGAGTCGTGTCGAGTTCCTCCAAACCACCCCTTGTCCGCCAAGCCGGCAACCGGTTTGAATTGCTCGCGCCGGTGGAGTTGACGAACGGCGGAGCGAAAATCGAGATGCGATATGTTTGGTAACGAAATTCAATCACCCAGAAACGTGAGGTGTGAAATGGTGGCGGCGATCTCAACCGAGCTAGAAGACTTCGTGCAATCGGAACTCGCGAATGGCCATTTCGCCACGCGCGAAGAGTTGATCAATGCGGCCTTGCGGCAGATGCGAGATCGGAAAGCCGCTTGGGAACACCGAGTCGCGGAGCTGATTGCTGAGTGTGATGCGACTCCGGGAGAGGACACGGTGATCCACAACGAGGAAGAACTCGATGCCTTCTTCGACGACGTGATGGCTCGCGGTCGCGAACGGTTGGCGAAAAGGCGAGCCTCGTCATGAAGAACTTCACCATCAGCCCGCGAGCAAAGGCCGATCTTGATGAGATTTGGACGTATCTCGCCGAGCATGCCGAGCGTTCGGTCGCCGATCGTGTGTTGCGTCAAATCAAGAAAACTATCCGGATGGTCGGCCGCCAACCGGAAATTGGATCGCGGGTTGGAGACCGCAGCCCAGGACTTCGATTTGTGATGGCCGGCAAGTATGCCGTTTTGTACGAGAACCAAACACGTTTCCCCCAAATTCGTCGTGTGATGCACGGCGCACGCGACCTCAGCGAATACTTTGGAACCGATGCTGAGGTTTTGTGAGAAATCAGTCGGAGTCGTCCCATGATCGCAACCCTGCCGAGTGAACTCGACGAACTGCGACGCAAGATCGCCGAGGGCCACGACGACATCGTGCATAATCATGAGTCAGATCGAACAGAACGACGTCCGGTAATTCGCAGGAGAGTGCAATGACCATTTCCATTTGAGTCCTTCCGACGAACGGACAGTTCACGGCATCGGTCGTCGGTGAACCGGAACTTCGTGCGGTGCGGCCTTCTCGCGAAGCGGCCGTTGATGCACTCAAGCAAGAGATTCAAGACATGGCGAATCGTGGCGAGTTGGTAAGCTGCGAGATCGAGCCGCAAGGATTGATGGCCCTCTTCGGCAAATACCGAGACGATCCGATGCTCCAAGAAATCTGCCGTCAGGCGTATGCGGCTCGCGATGCGGAGAAGGCCAAGTGATTGATGTCTGCGAGTCAGAGTTAGGTGAGATGCTTGGAACAAAACCGACTTGATGAAAAGGGAGCGAGGTGTGAAATGGTGGCAGCGATCTCTACTGAGTTGGAAGAGTTTGTTCAATCGGAACTCGCCAATGGACACTTCGCCTCGCGCGACGAGGTCGTGGCCGCAGCCTTGAGACAGATGCGTGATCGGCAGGCCGCCTGGGAGCAAGACGTCCGGAACGCACTCGCGGAAGGCGACGACTTTCCCGGTGAGGCGATCGTCTTAGAGACTCGTGAAGACTTTCGAGCGTATGCCGAATCGGTCAATCAGCGCGGACGCGAACGGCTCGCCAAAGAGCGGGGACAATCATGAGTCGCGTCATCTATTACGAGGTCGAAGCGGATGTTGTTTTCATTCGCCGCGTGCTGCATGGTGCTCGCGACCTCAGCCAGTTCTTTGGACCACAGGATTAAAAACGTGAAACGACTATTACTCGTTTGTTGCAGTTGGTTGATGTTGTGGACGGCCGCGTCTTTCGCCGCCGACAAGCCGCCGACCGAGGACGACTATTTCCCGATCACCTCGTTTGTCATCCCCGACAACATCGTGCTGGAGGCGGGTGGCGTTGAACTCTTGCCGGATGGCAAGTTGGCGATCAGCACGCGGCGCGGGGAAATCTATTTGCTCGATAAGCCTTTTTCGGCGACGGGCAAGGATGCGAAGTTCTCGCAGTTCGCCAGCGGGTTGCACGAGGTGTTGGGCATCGCGTATCGCGACGGTTGGATTTACGCGACGCAGCGGCCGGAGGTGACCCGGCTGAAGGATGTGAACGGCGACGGACGAGCGGACCTCATCGAAACGGTCTCGGATGCTTGGGGCATCAATGGCGACTATCACGAGTACGCCTTCGGTTCGCGGTTCGACAAGGAGGGCAACATCTGGGTTGTGCTCTGTTTGACTGGCTCATTCAGCAGCGAGAGCAAGTATCGCGGCTGGTGTCTGCGAATCTCTCCGGACGGCAAGGTGATCCCGACGACCAGCGGCATTCGTTCACCCGGAGGCATCGGCTTCAATCACGCGGGCGAAGTTTTTTACACCGACAATCAAGGACCGTGGAACGGAGCCTGTGCTTTGAAACATCTGCGGCCCGGCAAGTTCGTCGGGCATCCCGGCGGGTTCAAATGGTACGACGAGCCAGCGGTGAAGACGACTCTTGGCCCCAAGCCGACGGAGCCGGAAAGCGGCAGCCGCTTGATGGTCGAAGCCAAGAAGATTCCCGAACTCGAACCCCCTGCCTGTTACTTCCCCTATTCCAAGATGGGCAAGTCGGCCAGCGGGATCGCGTTTGATTCGAGCGGCAAGTTCGGGCCGTTCGTGAACCAACTGTTCGTCGGCGATCAGTCCGACAGCACGGTGATGCGCGTCTTCTTGGAGAAGGTCAAAGGGCACTATCAAGGAGCCTGCTTTCCGTTCCGCAGCGGGATCGGTTCGGGCAGCCTGGGAATGATGATGTCGCCGAGCGGCTCGCTGTTTGTCGGCGGAACCAATCGTGGCTGGGGCTCGCGCGGGCCGAAGCCGCACTCGCTGGATCGGATCGACTGGTCCGGCAAGGTGCCGTTTGAAATTCACGAGATGCGAGCCAAATCCGACGGCTTCGAGCTGACCTTCACGCAACCGGTGGACGCGGCGACGGCCGGCGACGTGAAGTCGTACAAGCTCTCGACGTACACCTACATCTATCAGGCCAGCTACGGCAGCCCGGAGGTCGATGCCACGACGCCGACGATCGAATCCGCGACCGTCGCTGCCGACGGCAAGAGCGTCCGCCTGAAGATCGACCGCCTGCAAGAAGGACACGTCCACGAACTGCACAGCGACGGCGTGAAGTCCGCCGAGGGACTGCCGCTGTTACACAAGCAGGCGTTCTACACGTTGAACTATCTGGCGGAGTAGAAGTCGCAACGGGATTGCAAATTGAAAATGGAAAATGGCAGATTGAAGATTGAAGACCTACGAACGCTGCAAGCGGAACGACTCTGCGAACTGCTGCGAACGGTGGGGGGATCGAATCGCTTCTGGCAGTCCAAGTGGCACGCGGCCGGAGTCGATCTCGCACAGGCCGATCTCTCAGAGGCCGATCTCTCGCAACTGCCGTTCACCACGAAGGCCGATCTGGTCGCGGACCATCAAGCTCATCCTCCTTACGGTTCCAATCTGACGTTTGAGGTCGGAGCGTATTCGCGATTCTGTCAGACCTCCGGGACGACGGGGCAGCCGTTGCGATGGCTTGATACGCCGGAGTCGTGGCAATGGATGCTCGGCTGTTGGGAACAGATTTTTGAACTGGCCGGGTTGCGTGCGGATGATCGGTTGGCGTTTCCGTTTTCGTTCGGGCCGTTCCTCGGTTTCTGGGCGGCGTTTGAGGGAGCGGCTCGATTGGGACGGCTCTGCTTGCCGGGGGGCGGGATGTCGAGCGAAGCGCGACTGAAGTTCATCGAAGAGAACCAAGCCACCGTTGTCTGCTGCACGCCGACGTATGCGTTGCGGCTGGCTGAGGTCGCGGCGGAAGAGGACATCGACTTGAAAGCCGGCTCGGTACGAATGCTGATCGTCGCCGGTGAACCCGGCGGCAGCGTGCCGTCGATTCGGCGGAAGATCGAAGACGCCTGGGGCGCGCGAGTCATCGACCATTGGGGTATGACCGAACTCGGCCCGCTCGCCGGAGAATGCGTCGAGAATCCCGGCGGCCTGCACATCCTCGAAACCGAGTGCATCGCCGAAATCATCGACCCCGATTCGGGCCGCGTCTTGTCGGCCGACAGCCGACAGCCGACAGCCGATAGCCGCTATTCCGTTTTTTCCGAACCTCTAATTCGCGGCGAACTCGTCATCACGAATCTCGGTCGTGTCGGCTCGCCGATGATCCGCTATCGCACCGGCGACATCGTTGAACTCGATCCGCAGCCATGTCCGTGTGGCCGATCACTGATGCGGCTCAAGGGGGGCATCCTCGGCCGCGTCGATGACATGCTGACGATTCGCGGCAACAACGTTTTTCCGACGGCGATCGAAGCGATCCTGCGCGAGTTCCCCGAAGTTCTCGAATTCCAATTCCGCACCGTGACGCGAGACTCGATGCCGCAGCTTCAAATTGAAATCGAAACGACGATGGGCATTCCCGACGTCGAGCAACTCGAAGAGTTTCACGCGATGATCGACCGCATTGAGTCGGCCATTCACGATCGGCTGCATTTCACCCCGGAAGTCATCCCCGTTGATACGCACAGTCTGCCGCGATCAGAGATGAAGTCGCGGCGGATGAATCGAAAGTCCCCATGAGCCAACCATCGAAGTGTCCCATCTGTCGCAAGGCGCTCGCGAGCGATGCGGCTCGCGAGTCCGAGCATTTTCCGTTTTGCAGCGAGCGTTGCCGGAACATCGATCTCGTCCGCTGGTCCGAAGGCAAGTACGCGATCGTCGAACCGCTGACGGAATTGTCGGACAATCTCGCACAGGACGGTGACGATCATGAGCCCAAGTTAAGGGATGAGTCATGCGACGTCGGATCTTGAATTCGCTGCTGCCGTTCATTGCGATCGCACCGTTTGCGCTCCGCGCCGCCGAACCGGACTCTCTGAAGCTCGACTTCTTCGAGAAGAGAATTCGGCCGGTCCTGGTCGAACATTGTTACGAGTGTCATTCCGCCGACTCGAAGAAGTTGAAGGGAGGCTTGCGGCTCGACAGTCGTGACGGAGTGCTTCGCGGAGGGGACACCGGAGCGGCAGTCGTCGTGGGTAAGCCGAATGAAGGGCTGCTGCTCAAAGCGCTCCGTTATAAAGACATCGAGATGCCTCCCTCCGGCCGCTTGCCGGACAAAGTGATCGCCGACTTTCGCAAATGGATCGAACTGGGAGTTCCCGATCCGCGCGTCGAATCGGCCTCGGCCGCTGACACGCCGGCGACTGCCGGGAAGATCGACATCGAATCCGGAAAGAAATTCTGGTCCTTCCAACCGCCGCGGCGACATCGGTTGCCGAACGTCAAACAGCCGGGCTGGATTGCGACCCCGATTGACGGCTTCGTTTTGTCGAAGCTCGATGAAGCGGGCCTCGCTCCGAGTACCGCCGCTGACCGGCGCACGTTGATCCGTCGCGTGTCGTTCGACTTGATTGGCTTGCCGCCCGCTCCTGAAGAGGTTGAAGCGTTTGTGGGCGACTCATCGCCGGATGTTTACGAGCAACTCGTCGATCGCTTGCTGGCTTCGCCGCATTACGGCGAGCGCTGGGCACGCCTGTGGCTCGATGTCATGCGCTTCGCCGAGGATCAAGCTCACATCGTTGGCAACGATCGGTCGCTCTGCTTTCCGAACGCTTACCTGTATCGCGACTGGGTCATTGCCGCGTTCAACTCGGACCTGCCGTTCGATCAATTCGTGAAGCGGCAACTCGCGGCGGATGTGATTGCTCCCGACGATGTCTCGCAGCGAGCGGCTCTCGGTTTCATCGGACTCGGCCCGAAGTATTACCGTCGCAACAGTCCCGAAGTGATGGCCGAAGAGTGGGAGGATCGTGTCGATGTTGTCTCGCGCGGGCTGCTTGGTCTGACGGTCGCGTGTGCTCGCTGCCACGACCACAAGTTCGATCCGATTGAGACCGAGGACTACTACGCTCTGGCCGGAGTCTTCGCCAGCACCGAGATGTTCAATCAGCCGCTCGCCGGAGCCGAGTCCGACAACAAGAGCGGCCAAGCCAAGAAGGTCGAGTCCGCGCTGCACATCGTCCGCGATTCCAAACCGACTGACCTCAACGTCCACATCCGAGGCGACATCACTCGCAAAGGCCCGCTGGTCAATCGCCGGTTTGTGTCCGTTCTCAGTCCCTCCGCGCCGCGCCGTTTTGAAACCGGCAGCGGCCGACGCGAACTCGCCGAAGCGATCACCGACCGAAGTAACCCGCTGACCGCGCGAGTCTTCGTCAACCGAGTCTGGTCGCTGCTGATTGGTCGCCCGCTGGTCGGCACGCCGAGCAACTTCGGAGCGCTCGGCCAACGCCCGACGCATCCCGAATTGCTGGACGATCTCGCCGTGCGATTCATGGACTCCGGCTGGTCGATCAAATCGTTGCATCGCGAGATCGTGCTGTCGGCGACGTATCGGCAAGCCAGTGACGCGGACGGGGCGAGCCAAGCGGCCGATCCGAGCAACCGATTGCTCAGTCACATGAATCGCCGTCGGCTCGACATCGAACAGTGGCGTGACGCGGTGCTGCTCGTCGCTGGCCGCTTGAATCCCACGCTCAACGGCCCGTCGATCGAGCCCGAGAAGCCGGACGAAACTCGCCGCACGTTGTATGCTCGCATCAGCCGATTGGAGCTGAATCCGCTGCTGGCTCGCTTCGACTTCCCGGACCCGAACACTCACAGCGACCGCCGCATCCACACCACGACGCCGCTGCAAAAACTGTTTGTGCTCAACAGTCCGTTCATGATCGCGCAGGCTGAGGCGTTCGTCGCCCGCCTGATGGCCGAAGCGACTTCCACGCCCGACCGCATTCAACGAGCTTACTCCTTGATCTTGAACCGCCCCGCGACTGAAGAAGAACTCCAACTCGGTGCGGCCTTCGTCGATGAACTGAATCGCGACGCGAACGCTCGTTGGATTCAATACGCCCAAGCACTGTTGGCCTCGAACGAGTTGTTGATGCTCGATTGAGTCAGGCGTTTCGGAACGTCACGCGGTCGTGACGATCGTTACGGTCAAGCAAACTGTGCCGAATGTGCGAGGCCGCGCGTCCGCTTCTTGCTGGATCGGCCGCCGTCGCCGTCCAATCAGGTGGTAAGGTTCCCCGGCGTGTTTTCTGCGCACTGAATCGGGGAGCCTGTTTCGTGACGACGTATTTGGTGACCGGCGGCGCGGGGTTTATCGGGTCGCACATCACGACGCGGCTGGTTGAGGAAGGGCATCGAGTCCGAGTGCTCGACAACCTTTGCACCGGCTCGCGCGGCAACTTGGCTCATCTGCAAGATGGCGTTGAGTTCCAACACGGGGACGTCGCCGATCCGATCGCGGTGCGGCGTGCGGTCGAGGGTGTGGAAGTCATCTTCCATCAAGCGGCACTGGCGTCGGTGCCGCTGAGTGTCAAAGACCCGGTCGCGGTTCATACCGCCTGCGTGACCGGCACCGTCACGGTGCTCGACGCCGCGAGACAGGCTGGCGTGAGACGCGTCGTCTATGCCGGTTCGAGCAGCGCCTACGGGAACGACCCGGTGATGCCGAAACGGGAATCGCAGTTGCCGCAGGTGCTCTCGCCGTATGCCGCCGCGAAGCTGGCGGGGGAGCTGTATTGCGAATCCTTCGCGGCGGTCTATTCGCTGGAGACCGTGCGGTTGCGTTACTTCAACATCTTCGGCGAGCGACAAGATCCCGCCAGTCCCTACTCGGCGGTGATCCCGTTGTTTGTCTCCGCGCTGCTGCAAGGCCGACGTCCGACGATCTTCGGCGACGGCACGCAGTCGCGCGATTTCGTTTATGTCGGCAACGCGGTCCACGCCAACTTGCTGGCCGCGAAGGCGAGCAACGTCAGCGGCAAAGTCTTCAACGTCGCCTGTGGACAATCGCTGAGCGTGATCGACCTGCTGCGGATGATTTGCGAGCGGCTCAAAGTTCCGTTCGATCCGATCTTCGCTCCACCGCGAACCGGAGACATCCAAGATTCGTGGGCGGACATCTCCGCCACCGAGCGAGAACTCGGCTATCGCCCGCAGATCACACTGACCGACGGGCTGCAACGGACGATCGACTACTACGCAACGCTCGACACGACAAAACACTAATCCTCATCACAGCGACGTTCGCAAACCCCATTGAGCTGGCCTCATCGGTCTCTACACAACTCGAAATGGTCTGCAATTTCACGATCTCTGCGAACTGAAATCATGAAGCCCGACAACATCGACCAACCGTTTGAGTTCTTGGACCCGTCCGCGCCGCCGGAAGCGGCCAACGAGCCGGCGCGCCGAAAAACGCGACGACGCACCAGCGACCAGCCGTTCGAGTTCATGACCACGTCCGCACCCGCGAACGACGAGGCTCCACCGCGCGAGTTCGACTTCGTGCGGATCGCCAACCAATACAAGTGGTTCTTAGTCATCGGGCTCGTCGCAGGGTTCGGACTGGGGCAGCTCGCCTTCACCAAGCTGGGGCCGGAGTACAACTCGGTCGCGCAGATTCTCGTGACGCGGAAGGCTCAGGTGCCGACTCGCGAGACTTTGAATCAGACGCTGCTCAGCGAGGGACGCGGTGAGCACGTCGCGATCATCAAGAGTCCCAAGATCATCGACAAAGCGATCGCCATCGGACGGCTCAACGACCTACCGACCTTGCTGCGATCCGACGATCCGGTCGAGGACATCCTGGACTGCCTGGAAGTTAAACGAACCGCCGGTCAAGACAACTCGACGTTGAACGTCTTCGAGATCAAGTACCGCAACAAACAGCGCGAGGACGCGCGCGCCGTCGTCAACGCCATCATCCAAGCCTACAGCGAATACATCGCCGAATCGCAGCAGAGCGCCACCAGCGAGTTGTCCCGGCAAATTTCCAAAATGGACAACGAGCTGGCTAAGAAGATCGAACAGAAGCAGGCCGAATTGCTGGAGTTTCGCAAAGAGGCTCCGCTGTTATGGCGGACGGCTCCGGGAGACAAGCGGCAGCCGGGCGATGTCACCAACGTGCATCAAGAGCGAGCGGTTGAGATCGAACGGGACCGCACCGCCAACGTGCTTCGCCGCGTCGAGATCAACGGCAAGCGGCAAGCCTTGCAGAGCGCGATCGACCAAGGCCAATCGCACGAGGAACTCGAAAGCGTCGTGCGTCTGCTGATCGCAACCTCGCAAGCGGCCGGAGGAGGCCAAGCCGCCACCAACGGACCCAACGCGCTGCTCGGCGCGCCTAACCCCGCGGAGTTGGCTGCCACTCAACTGTTGCCGTTGCTGATCGAAGAGCAGAAGCTGCTCCGCGACTACTCCGACGATCATCCCGACGTCGTCAACGTGCGCCGCAGCATCGCCAAGCTCAAGGAGTTTTATGCGGCTCGCGGCGTGTCGCTGACCGAGCTGACCGGCCGCGATGGCAAAGGACAAAAGACCGATGTCGTCGCCGGCTACTTGCAGTTCCTCAAGCAACAGCTCGAAGAGATCGACCATCGCGATACCGAGCTGACGAAGCTCTACGATTCCGAAACGAAGGCGGTCAAAGACATCGCCAAGTTCCTGGTGGACGACCAATACCTCAGCGATGAATTGGAACGGCTGAAGGCTCAATGGAACGCGATCGTCAACAATGTCAGCCATCTGGATATGACACGCGACAGCCAGGATTACTCGATGACGCTGCTGGCCCCCGCGCGCGAAGAATGGAGTTTGAAGCGCTATCTCAAGATCGTCGGAGCCGCGATCGGATTCGTGCTGGCCGCGTTCGCGGGAATCATCTTCCTTCGCGAGTGGCGGGACACGACCGTCAAGTCGATCGCCGATGTCCGCAAGCTGATCGACGGAGCGCAGGTGCTCGGCAGCGTCCCGCAATTTGACGCGGGACTCACGGCGTTCGATCCCAACCTGCCGCTGCAACCGTCGCTGTGCTACTTCCATCGCCCCGGTTCGGTCGAGGCGGAAGCGTATCGCACCGTCCGCACCGCGCTGTTCGTTGGACTCAGTCCCCGCCAAAAGGTGATCCAAGTCAGTAGCCCCGAACCGGGGGACGGCAAATCGACCTTCATCTCGAATCTGGCGATCGCGCTGGCTCAGTCGGGCAAGCGAGTGTTGCTACTCGATGCCGATTTGCGCCGGCCGACGATTCATCGACTGTTTCACGCTCGGCAGGACATCGGCACGACGGACGTGTTGTCGGGCGAGATTCAACTGCTCAACGCGGTTCAAGTTTGTCCGGTGGCCAACCTGTGGCTGCTGACCGCCGGACACAGCCCGCCGAATCCCGCCGAAACGCTCTCGTCTCCGCGATTCGATGCGCTGCTGGCCGAAGCGCGCCGCGAGTTCGACTTCGTTCTGCTCGATACGCCGCCGCTGCTGGTCGTCAGCGATCCGTGCATCGTCGCATCTCGCACGGACGGGTTGGTGCTGGTCGTCCGCACGCAGAAGAACTCGCGAGTCGCGCTGCGGCAGGCGAATCACCTGCTCCGGCAACATGACATCGACCTGTTCGGCGTCGTCGCCAACGGAGTCACCGACCCCGCCGGCCAGTACTCCAATTACGGCGGCAACTATGCCGAGTACCTGCAACCCAACCAGACCGCGCTGCCGCCAGCAGGGCCGCGACCGGTGACTGTGAAGACTTAGAGCCGCGACCGTATGGGAGTGGTCATCGATAAGAGCTTAAGCCCGCTCCCTGACGATCGTGGCTCTAACAAATCCATTTCCCGACTCGTTTCACCCATAGATTCTGGTGAAGACCTTATCTCTTCTTCTTATACGGCTTCGGTGCCTGGAAGCTCCCCATGCTGCTGCTGCTGGAACTGGAGGGCGCGCCGCTGGAGCTGCTAGAAGAGGAGCTGCTCGACGAGGAACTGCTGGAGCTGCTCGATGACGAACTGCTGCTGGAGCTACTCGGTGGCGGATGAGGTGGTTCCCACGCGGAATCCGATCCCGAGAAGGCGGCCGATCCGGACTCAATCTCCCACACGACGAGTTTGACTCCATTGCCCCCAATGGGATTCACTGGTTGCGGGCCGAAGAACTGGTTGCCGGTATTGGTGGCCTGCAAGAGCCAGGCGTTTCCACCGGGTGTGACATTACTAAAGGGGTTCAGATCGGGCACTGGTGGCTCGGCGGCGGCCTCATACCATTTGGCCCAGATAAAACTGGGATTGGCGGACCCCACAACAATGAGTGAATACTGACCGGTGGTGTTGTTGTAGTTGACGACTGCGCTCACTTAGCACTCCTTTCAATATGGGGATTACTAAACCAGACTGTAGTATCTTTCGCAATAACTCCGAATCGTCCTTGGTAGTCGTTTGCCAGGAAACGTGAATTTCGCTCGTCGCTGCCCAGTTGATGGCATCGAAACTCATTGAGCTTGATTGATGGCAAACTAGCTTCTTGCAATCGAATCTCGAAGTGCAGTTTCTCGGGATGAATGGGGATCGCAAGAATCTCGTGATGATTGCGTTCGAAGGCGACCTGTCCCGTGTCGGCGCTGATCATCGCCAGACAGCGGCGAACAAGCACGGTTCTCTCACCGATGGTCGTGGAGATGATCCGCATTTGAATGGCCTGAAACTGCGCTAAGAACTGATTGCCATTTTTGTCGGGACGATATCCCACGAAGATCCCATACTCCCCCTCAGGCGTTTGCGGGAGCATATCGACGGAGAACAGGAGTTCGGGATCGCCTTGCTTGAACTCACCCAGAGCGATGAGGCGCATGGATTTTCTCGTTTGAATGACCAGCGACTGCAGGTCGTCTTCAAACCGACAGATTCCTAGCCCCGAACGTCCTGGCCAAACCACCTCGGTCGGTGCCATGCCGAACTGCTTCTGCCAGTTTTGCCCAACCGCTCCGAGAACGAGTTGCGGCACCTGATTGGGAGCGTTCACAACGGCTGGCGGAATTGCTGGCGGCTGGAGCAATCCTGGTGGACTCTTCACAACGGGCGCGACCGGTTCAACGACCAACGGGCCGTTCACCAAAGTCGTGGGGTTCTGGTTCGGGACTGTTTTGGAATCCTTCCCCATCTGCTGGCGACCGGCGATGAGCGCGACCAAACAGAGAACCCCCGCCGCGAGCACGACCACATACGAACGCGATTTCCGTTTCTCGTCCGAGAGCGGCACGGTATCCGCCGGCACGCTGGGATGAGTGGGGGGCTGGGTTGAGAACGGCAAAAGCCGAGGCTGCCCTGCCGGCGCTTCCTCCGGTTCCTTGGACAGCGGACTCCACAAACGCTTCAAATCGGCGTTGATGCAAAAGGGAGCTAACGCATTCGCCAGTTCCAGCGGTGTGCCAATACGATCGCCCTTGTTCTTGGCCATCAGCCTTGCCAGGAGCGACTGCAATTCGGTGGTCACTTCGCTCCGCAACAGGGAGATGTTCGGAATGGGATCGTGCGCGTGGGCCATCAACTTCTTGATGGCCGTGTCATTCTCCGCGACGGCAAACGGAGCGCGTCCCGCCAGCAGTCGAAACAGCGTGCATCCCAGACTATAAATGTCGGCGCGAATATCGACATGACGAGACTCCTCCGCCTGTTCGGGAGCCATATAGTCTGCCGTTCCCAGAACGATATAAGCACCGGTCAGTCGAGCGTCTTCGGTCTCGGTGCTATGCAGGTGCGCCATGCCCAAATCGGCAATCTTCACTCCCGTCGGAGACAGCAGCAGATTCGAGGGCTTGAGGTCGCGATGCACCATTCCGAATTCATGAGCGTGCTGCAAACCTAATGCGGCCTGTCGAACGATCTCGCAAGCCTCCGCGATCGGCAACGGCGTGCAGCGCCGAGCCACCGCTTCGACGTTCTCGCCGTCAACCAACTCCATCGCCAAATATAAGACGCCATCGACCTCACCCGCGTCGTGTGCCTGCACGATATGCGGATCGTCCAAGCGGCCGATCGACTCCATCTCACGCAAGAAGCGTTGCCGAGCGTAGGCGTCACCGGCATCTTTGGTGAGCAGCAACTTGACTGCGACGCGGCGACGCAGGCGACTATGCACCGCCTCGAAGACCTCGCCGCAGCCCCCTTGTCCGATTCTTCGCAGCAGTTCGTATTGTCCGATCCGGCGAACCACGGGACGTTGAAACGTGATTGTGGCCGTGCTCGCGACCGCATTCTTCGAGCCGGGCAGAGGGGGAGACGATGCCACGCCGAAATGATCGAACAACCGTTCGAGCTTAGCGATTTCGCCCCACTGCTGGATTAACCGCTGACAATCCGAGCAACCGCGAACATGGGCCACGGTCTCCGCAGGAATCGAATTCCGCGTTTCCGAATGAATGAGGTCGTGCAGTGAACTCGCCGGAGGACAGGCCACGTTTGTCAGTCCAGAACAGGACGAAGGACATGAAATCCGTAACTCACACAAAGGTCGGTATGTGACTCGGCTTGAGAGGAAAGGGCAAGCCAGCCGCCGGTTATTAGCACGACTAAGCACTTTCGTAGCCGCTTCTTGACGGTCGCGGCTCTCAGAGTTCACAGCGTCGGAGAGGCTCGGCGACATCTTGCCCGACCGGCACGTTGGCCGTGTGATGACCCCAACCTAAACGCATCCTGAATTCTTCGCGTTTTGAAGATCACAAATCGCGAGCTTCCTCCGTACTCTCCGCCGTCATGTCACTTGCCCGCACCAACCCGATACTTCGCCTCTGCCGTTTGGCGGTGATGGCGGCGTTGTTGGGATTGTGGTTGCTCGGCGAACAAGCATGTCAGGCGAGCTGCGGCGATTACTTGGTCCATCCCAGTTCGCCGACCCAGTCGCTCGAAGGGGCAAGTCTCCCGCAAGAGACGCCGACAACGCCCTGTCGAGGAGCCAATTGCTCCCGCCGTTCCGAGACCCCGCCGCTTCCGACTCGACCGACGGTCGAGACCACATCGGTGGAGTGGCTCTGCGTGATCGAACAGATTCGCGGCCAGAACGATGAGTCTCATCACTGGTCGCTAGAGTCTGGATCACTGATGGCTCAGCACACGAGCCAACTGCTGGATCGCCCTCCGCGAGGGTAATGCTGGTCCGTTGCGCGCCACGTCCAGTCGCTGGGGTTGTCCCTGCGCCGTTGTTGCTTGGCACGGCGTCGCCGCATCGAAACTGACGCGAAGAGCCTGTGAAGACTTAAAGCTTGTGAAGATTTAGTGCCGCGACCGTGAGGGAGTGGTTGTAAGTCCTGGAAGCAACCGCTCCCTCACGGTCGCGGCTCCCCAAAGTTCGTCGCGGCTCCCCAAAGGTTCACAGCCTCGAAGCGTTAGTACGGCTGATGTTCCCCAATTGCTTCATTCTCCGCGCGGAGATTCCGCCGGAGCTCCGTCTTCGTGATTTCATTTTCTCTTCTTCAGGATTAAGGAGAACTGTGATGTCTCACTCTTTGCGTTCCTCTTCGGTTCGTCGCGGCTTCACGTTGATCGAACTGTTAGTCGTCATTGCCATCATTGCCGTTTTGATTGCGCTGCTGTTGCCCGCAGTGCAGCAAGCTCGCGAGGCCGCTCGGCGGTCACAGTGCAAGAACAACCTCAAGCAATTGGGGATCGCGATGCACGCTTACGAGTCCAGCACAGGCTGTTTGCCAATGGCCTCTGGCGGAAATGGCTTTTCGCCCCATGCGCGACTGTTGCCGTATCTCGATCAGGCTCCCTTGTTCAAGACTCTGAATTTCAATGTCAGTGTCTCATCGCGCACCGTTCCCGCTGATCCCAACAACGCGCGGGCGTGGGCCATGACTCTTCCGGCATTCCGATGTCCCACGGATAGCGACGCTCAACTTGGCGATCCCAATGTCGTCGGAGGCCGGAACAACTACTGGACCAACTACGGCACCGGCGTTGTGGTGAGCCTTCCCGGAACGGTCGTCGGTTCGACCAACTACGGCATGCCGATGCCGAACGGACCCATTTTTAACTCCAGCAGTACGAGAGTCACTGATATCAAGGACGGGACCAGTAATACGGCCTTGATGTCGGAAAAGAACTTGGGGGACGGCAGCGACGCGATCAGCACGCCAGACACGGACACATATAGGCCCGGCACTTATCCCGCCGATGAAAATCAGGCGTACTCGTTCTGCCAAGCGGCCGACGTGACCAACCTGGCCCAGCAAGGGAAATCCTTCAACGGAACTTCGTGGTTGGCGGCCTCGAATGATTCCACCTTTTACTTCATGTCCATTCCACCCAACCAACGCGGGTGTATGTACCCGCCGAGTCGTATGGCGTCCGCGGCCAATAGTCGGCACACGGGTGGCGTGCATGTCTTGATGTGCGACGGCGCGGTGAAGTTCGCGGCAAACAGCATCAACCTGGGGATCTGGCGAGCGATCGGCACGCGAGCGAACAAGGAGACGGTGCCGCAGTTGTAAGCCAGCGAAGCCGCAATGTGGCACGACGCTCCGCGACTGTGAAGTTTTGGAGCCGCGACCGTGAGGGAGCGGTTGCGTCTACCGACTTTCGACCGCTCCCTAACGGTCGCGGCTCTACATCTTCATAGCTTCATTATGCCAACATTATTGTCGAGGTTTTCATAATGACGATTCGTTCGATAACAACGTGGCCAACTCGGCTGCTGATGTTGGCTCTGCTGTGGGTCGTTTCGCTGGGCTGTGACGGACCCCGCGGTGGGCCGGTCGATCCCGCGACGGCCAAGGATGTTTGCAGGTCGTTTCTCCAAGCGTGGCAGGACGGCAAGAAGTCGGACGATCTCAAACCGGGCATCATTGGTACCGACAGAGAATGGAGCGACGGAAAGAAGCTCGTTGCTTTTGAGATTCTGACCGACGCGGCCAACCAAGGAACTAGGCTAAGCCTTTCGGTGAAGCTGACGCTGAAAGACGACAAAGGTGCCGAGTCCCACTCCACGGTGAAATACGCCGTGAGCACCTCCCCTGTGGTCACGGTGCTGCGCGACGATGACTAGGCGACATCCCTCATTTTCTTCGGGAGATCCCCATGCGATTTTCGACAACGGTTTTACTCGGCCTCGCGGTCTCCTCCGCGGCGCTGGCTGTCGCGGCGGATTCGGTGAATGCGCCGCTCCCCGTGCCGCTGACTCGCCCGGTGATGAAGCAGGCGCTGGAAGACATGAAGGGGCGCAAGGAGCGCATCCCTCTGCCGGAATTGACCGAAGCCGATCGGGAGAAACTTGGCGATCGGTCCACGAGTTATGAGAGTCGGCTGCGCTATCACTACATGCCATATTACGAAGGGCAAGGATCGGGAGGTTTCAGTCGCGGGAACGGAACCGGTGGTGGCGGACCCGGCCGCAGCAGTGATCCCGATATGGGCTTGGACTATGCCTTCACCGTGGAGTTGTTCTGGCTCGTTTCGCGAACCAACAACTGTCTGTATTGACTGGGTCATCAAGAATCGAAGCTCGCGGTCGCGGGCTTAAGCGAAGATCAAATCGCGGCACTGGATGGTGATTGGGCAGAACACACGCCGGCTCAGCGAGCGGCCTACGCTTTCACTCGCAAGCTAACCTACGAACCACATCGCCTCGGTGACGCGGACATCGTCGAACTCCGCCAGCATTATTCCGACAAGCAAATCCTGGGGATCATCTTGTCTGTCGCTGGCTACAACTCGACGAACCGTTGGAAAGAGGGAGCGGGGATTCCGCAGTCCTCCAGCGGCGGCAACTTCGGCAGCCGACGCCCCGAAGTGGCAATCGCAGGAGCCGAGAAGGTCGCTGAGAAAACTGCCGAGAAAACTGAGCGTCCGGTCGAAAGGTCTCACAACTACCTGACTCCCACCTCTCCAAAATTCCAGAACGTGATCACCAAGGTTGTGCCGTTGATGATCGACGAGAAGACCGGCAAGCCGACCACGCAGACCGTCTTTCGTCGTGCTCCGCTGGAATCGCGAGCGGACGTGGAGAAAGCGTTAGCCACCGCGCGTCAGCGAACGCCGAGATTGTCGTTGGTGGACGAAGCTGCGGCGCGAGTGCTTGCTCCCGAAGGCTTTCCCGAAGGAGCGTTGCCGCAATGGGCGCGGCTGCTCGCCACGTTTCCGACGAGCGGCAAGGGCCGCATCGCCAGTATTCATTCCGCCGAAACTCGTGGCGACCTCAAGCCGCTGTTGAAAGCTCAAGTCAGTTGGATCGTCGCTCGCCAAGACCGAGCTTGGTACGTGCTCGGACAAGCTCAGCAGCGTCTTCGCGAGTTGGGTTGGTCGGACGATCAAATCTTCAACCTCGACGGCGACTGGTCGGAATTCACTCCGGCCGAGCGTGCTCAGTTTCGATTGGCTCGGCAGTTGGCCGCGTCGCCGATCATGTTGACCGACACGGAAACGACCGACGCCGTGAAGCTGGTCGGGCCGCGCGATATCGTGCAGCTCATCAGTTACACAACCAACCGAGCCTCCTTCAATCGCATCACCGAGGCGGCTGGGTTGCGGGCGGAGAAGTAGTGCGTCACGTTTCGCCGCTCGCGGTGTCGGAAAGTCTGTTTAACCCCAACGCCAACGGCGTGGACGAGCAGGTCGAGTGATATCCGCGCGCCGTTGCGTTTTGTGGTTAATACGATACCCGCGCACGCCGTTGGCGTAGCGGTTAAACATCGGAGGTCGCTTGCCGTGACGATGTTCTTTCGACAGATGCTGGTAGGAGCGATGCTGCTCGGTGGCAGCCTGGCCTTCGTTGGTTGTGAAGTTCAGGAAGACAAATCGGATCCGATTCTTGGCGGCACATCCGGCCCCGCGACCACGGCTCAGAAAGTTGCCTCGCAAGACAATCAGCCCTCCGTGATCAGCGAGCTGTTTGGCAAGAACGAAAAGGGAGACGACATCCTCCGGTATAACTTGCGGAACAGCCACGGAATGAAAGTCAGCGTGCTCAACCTGGGCGGGATCATCACGTCGGTCGAGGTGCCTGATCGCGACGGCAAGTTTGCTAACGTGACTTTGAACTTCCCCGACGCGGACTCGTACCTCGTCAATGCTCCGTACTTTGGTGGTGCCTGCGGGCGATTTGCCAATCGCATCGCGAAGGGCAAATTCACGCTCGAAGGGACCGAGTACGAACTGGCTCTCAACAACGGGCCGAATCACCTGCACGGCGGCAAGGTCGGTCTGATGAAACGGATCTGGAAGTCCGAAGGGTTTCAAAACGAGAACGCCGTCGGCGTGAATCTCTGGTACATCAGCCCCGATGGCGAAGAGGGTTATCCCGGCAAGGTCCGGTTCGGTCTCGCGTATTCGCTGAACGATCAGAATGAGCTGCGCATCGAGTACCACGCGGAAACCGACAAGCCGACCGTGCTCAATGTGACGAATCATGCCTATTGGAATTTATCCGGAGTGCCGGGCGACTCGATCCTCGATCACGAACTGACGCTGTCGTGTTCCAAGTATCTGCCGGTGGATGAGACTTCGATCCCGACGGGCGAACTGGCGGATGTCGCGGGGACACCGATGGATTTTCTGACGCCAGAGAAGATCGGCGCACGGATTGACCAGACGGTCAATGGCGGCGGGGGCTACGACCATTGCTACGTCGTGGACGGCAAGGCTGGAAAGCTCCGTCTGGCGGCGAAGATCGTCGAACCGAAGTCGGGCCGCGTGATGGAAATCTCCACGACTGAGCCGGGCATTCAGTTCTACACCGGCAACTTTCTGGAGGGGACTCCTGCCACGGGCAACGCCGCCATGCACGGTGCGTTCTGTCTCGAAGCCCAACACTTCCCGGACTCGCCGAACCGCCCGGAGTTCCCCACGACGAGACTCAATCCGGGCGAAGCCTATCAACAGACGACAGTCCACAAGTTTTCGGTGGCCAAGTAGAAAATGTTTAACCCCAACGCCATCGGCGTGGGCGCGAGGTGCGAACGATCCTCGCAGCAGGAGTGATCCGATGAAAGTAAATCCGTGGCTTCGAGTCTTCGCCTGTGGCATGTCTGTCGGAGTCGGCAGCCTGCTGGGTGTCCCATTGCTTGAGGCGGGAGACGATCCTCCGCAGGCCGGAGCTTCCGAAGCGGCAAGCTCGAAGCCTCAAAGCTCAAGTTTTAAGTCTGACGTTCCCGGTTCTGAGGCCGCGTTTGCCAAGGTGCTTTTCGGCAGCCTCAGCGCCGAGCACATGAAGTCGCTCGGTGAGATGCTGGAGAAGGACTGGCAGGAGCGGCCGGAATGGGGAGACATGGCGGTCGCGATCCTCAAGAACGATTTCATGCGACCGGGTTCCGGCTGGTGGCAACCGGGGCCAAAGCGCTACGACTGGAGTTGGCTGAGCGAACGACTCGACTCCAACAAAGATGGCCAGATCGAGCGTGACGAATTTCCCAAAGGGATCGCCAAGGCGGACCAGCTTTTTGATCGGCTCGATCGCGACGGTGACGAGCAGCTCACGCCTGCGGACTTCGATCATTCCGATCCGAACCCAGCGACGATGACGAATCCAGCGGCGATGAAGGCGCTAATATCTAATCGACTCTTTGATAAGCTCGACACAGATTCGAATGGTCGTGTGACTCAACAGGAATTGACCGATTTCTTTCGTCGCGCCGACAAAGACAAATCCGAATTCCTGACTCCCGATGACATGCGTCTGGCGATCGGCGACCCGCCCGCCAAGAAACGAGCCAGTGATGAGCCAGTCGGTCCCGCCGTTGGCCCATCGACTCCGAGCGCCGCGCTGCGGATGTTGCTGCGTGGCGAACTGGGCTGGTTGAATCCTGGTCCTCAACTGGACGATGCCGCCCCGGATTTCACGCTGCCGAAACACGATGGCACCGCCAACGTCAGGCTTTCCGATTCGTTCGGAAAGCGGCCAGTGGTGCTCGTGTTCGGCAGCTTCACCTGAGGCCCCTATCGATCCCAGTCTGGGGTCATCGACAAGCTGTTTGCTCGGTTCAAAGACCGAGCCGACTTCTATTCCGTTTACATTCGCGAAGCACATCCCTCGGACGGCTGGAGCATGGCCTCGAACAAACGAGCCAACATCGAAATCGTGCAGCCGAAGACCGCCGTCGAACGGACACAGGCGGCAGTCCAGTGCTGCGACTCGCTCAAGATGTCGCTGCCCCTGCTGGTGGATGACATCGACGACACGGTCGGCCGAGCCTACAGCGGGTTCCCGGATCGGCTCTATCTGATCGACCGCGAAGGCCGCGTGGCCTACAAGGGTGGTCGAGGCCCGTTTGGCTATAAGCCGCGCGAGTTGGAGCAGACGCTGATTATGCTGTTGTTGGATGAAACATTGCGCGCTAAGACGACGACCGATAAGTAACCCGAAGCGTCAGCGAGGGCGAACGCTCCAGAGGATTCGGAATTCGTGATTGGTCGTGCGGCTAGGAATGAAACAAGCGAGCGGGGCGGCGTCAGCCCCCCGGTTTGGCGGTGAATGAACCGGGGAGCTGACTTAAACACAGCTTCGCCCCATGAATCAGAGGAATCTGGTCAAGGGAATCAAAACGCGCAACTTTAATGGGGCAGACGCCGCCCCGCTCGCCTGACTTTTCTTGGAGCATCGACATGGCACACATCAAACTGCTCGCCAGAAGTCCGCAGAATGATGGGTGGGCAGAATGATGTGAGAGTGTTTGCCGCCTTCCCAATCGGAACTCGCCAATGTTTTGGTTGCGGGTCCGCGGGGCCACTCAATCCCCGCGTGACGCGACGTTGGGACGGCGGAGCAACAGTTGGAATGACTCGTAGGAATGCACGGCCATGCCGCCGAACCGGTTGTACGAGCGGAACGAGTTCTCGGCCGCTTTGACTTGTTCCGCGAACGTGTCGTAGTTGTCGTCTCCGAAGGTGATCTTCGGGAGCATCTCGCTGGTGGCTTGGAAGGCGGGGATCTCGGCTTGTCCGGGATTGGTGAGGTCGCGGTTGCGGAAGTTTCCAATTTCGGGATCGACTCGGACGGCGGTTTCGGCGGAGGCTCGCGCTTGAGCAATCGCGGCGGGTGTGAGGTTCTGACCGGCGGCTCCGAACTTGTCGCTGATGGCTTTCATCGCCCGCTGAAACTTGGCCAGCTCATCTCCATTGGGAGCGACCGGGACTTCCAGTCCGACGTGGACGTTTTGGCCATCGTCGAGCCGCCGCAATCGAAAGCCTTCGTAGCGGCACAGGTCGCCGAATTCGCGAGCGTGGCTGCGAATCGCGGTCTCAAATCGTTTGCGCGGCAGGCCGACGATGAACCAAGTGTCGGAGGGGGCGGAGATCGACGTCTCGACCCCCATGAAGACTCGCGCTCCTTTCGACTCTTCGGCGTAGCGAAGAATGTCCTGGCCGTGGACGACCATGCCATCGGCTCCGTCGGCGTGGTCGCGGTAGTTCATAATGCCGACGTTATCGAGCAGGTCGATGCAGTGAAAACTGGCGGGCTTCTTCTTGCCGTTCAACGTGACCTCCCCCACCGGCCGGCCGGTCTGAGCATCCGCGTTCTGCAACCAGAAGGGGAGATCGACTCCGAACGCTAAGCCCGATTGCGTGCGGGCTCGGCGCTGACATTCGACATGCACGTCGAGGAACTCTTTGAGCATTCGTTCGCGGCGCGTGCGGTCGCTCCAACCCAGCAGCGCATGAGGTTCGTTATCGAAGTGAATGCCGTCGAAGCGTTGATCGGGGGATGACGTTTGATTGAACGCGATGATCGCCTCGACCACGCCGAGCGGAATCGAGTGCTTGGGGCGAGCACAGTATTCGGGATCGCCATCGAGCGCGTGAATCTGCAAGCGTGCCCGATGCGCGGCGGCGAGAAACGCCCGCAGCTTGTCGGCATGACGCAGCTCCACGCGAGCCGGTGCCGCTTTGCCATTGGGGAGCGATGCCTGAATGCTCAGGGGATCGGTCTTGTAGCCAATCTGTACCCACAGTTGCTCGATCCCTTCCGCCGCACATAAGTCGAACAGTCCGTCGCGAGCGGTCTCTTTTTCGAGGAACTCGCCGAGCTTCCAGAGCCACATCGTTCGCGGTGCCGCATGGCGGACGAGCTGACGTTCCTGAGGATCGGGCGAGTTCAGCTTCACTTCCGCCGAGGTCTTGAAGCAGAGGTCGTCGATGTAGATCGTGGTCGAGCCGACCGAATGAAACTGCAGCGACAGTCCGCCCAAGTTCGACAGATCCAACGCGGCTGCCGCATTGAGTGGGACGAGCACCTCTTGCCAATTGCGACTGACTCCATCGGGCAGAAACTTGCGAATCTCGCCCAGCTCCAACGAGTCTTCTTTTTCGACCCACGAGCGATCCGACATCTTGACCTGGAACCGCTCACCGCCGACTTGCCCGCGAATCCAGAACGAGAGATAGCCGTACTGCCGCGCGTCGAAGAATCGTTTCTTGGCGGCCTTGTTGTTGAAGAACTGGAACCAGACGCCGCAGTAACCCTCTTCCTTTTTGTCGGCGCGGATGCGGAGGCTGGTGCCGTGAGTCCCTCCGTGAAAGAAGGTCTTGTCGTGCAGCGTCTCGACCTTGCTCGCTCCCGATTGGAACCGCCCCTTCAGTCCATCCAGCGCGTTGGTGGTCCCTCCCTCGAAGTCATCGACGAGGGCAATCTCCGGAGCCGCCGCCCGAACCGTGCCAGCCGACAGCATCGCGCCGATGAGGAATGTCGTCAGCACCAGCCAACCGGCGTGCCACCTTGAGCGATTGAAGTTCCGTCGTTTCACAGAGTCCTCGTCAGACAAGAAGAGACAAGAAAAGAAGAACGGCTGGTCACGAGCCACTCCGCCAGCGACGGATCACTCGACCGAATGCGGTCTGTCGAGTGTTCCGTTTGCAGGCAGAAGAACCGCAGGGGAACGGTTCGATGGTTCGCGACCAGCCGTGAGACAGTTGGCGAGCGAACCCCGCTCGCCTGTCTCATTCGCGGACGCAGTTGATGACCTTCGTTGATGACCTTCAGCGACGCACCACTTCGATCGGATCGGAATGAGGGAGGTCCGCCGGAAACTCATCCAGAGTTGTGCCGGTTTCATATTGCCGCGCCGCCCACTCATCCTCGGCGGACAGCACGACAATCTGATACCTCTGGCCCGGCTTCGTCGTGTCGTTTCCGAAGTGGGCGCGAGCCGAATATGTCTGGGCCTCTTGCCGTTCCGCCCGTCCTTGGACCCACCAAGGGGAATGATCATTGGCATCCCGTACCAGAATCACCGGCCATCCTTGAGTCACTTCGCACGTCAGGTTCTCGACACGATTCACCGGAGCACCTGGCTTGGTGCTGACGGCGATGGGAGGCACCGTCGTCTCGGCCGCTTTCGTTTCGATCATCTGGGTTGCGGCAGCATTCCCTGTTGATAGTTGAGAGGATTTCCAAATCCCCCACCCCGCCGCTCCCACGAGGGGGACGGCCGCCGCACAGTACATCCATTTCCGCGAGAGCTTCATAAAACCACCTCCGATCCGATGCCATCCGTGGCCTTTCACCGTGAGTCTCCGCCAACGGCCAACTGATGCAGACGCCCAAACATACCCGCGCCTCGTTACGACTCTTCAACGTATTTCGTGAGTCACGCGACTTTCACGAACAGACTCAGCATGTTGTGATCGGCGTGTCGATGACCGAAACTCGGCCGATCAGGAAAGCTGTGCCGCTTCCGAAACTGAGGTAGCCGCACTCGCCAGAGTGCGGGAATCCCAAGTCGGCAGGAATCCCGCGTTCTGGCGAACGCGGCTACAAGTCGGCGACATCATGAAATGGACCGAACTTATGTCACACCCCTTCACGATCGTCGGTTTGGGCGAGTCGCTGTTCGATGTCTTTCCCGACCGAGCCATACTCGGCGGAGCTCCGCTCAACGTCGCGTATCACGCGCATCAACTTTGTTCCGCGAGCGGCGGTCGAGGCGTCGTCGCCAGCCGCGCGGGGACCGATGAGCTTGGCCAGCGACTGTTGGACGAACTCCAACTCCGCAACCTCTCGGCCGAGTTCGTGCAGATTGACAATGCTCATCCGACTGGCCGAGTGGACATCGCGCTGAACGACGGTGAGCCGACTTACAACTTCCTGGCCGATGTCGCCTGGGATCATCTGGAATGGACACCGGCTTGGCGGCAACTGGCCGAGACCTGCGATGCGGTCGTCTTCGGCACGTTGGCTCAGCGTTGTCCGACTTCGCGAGCGACCGTGCAACGCTTCGTCGAAACGGCGAGGCAGGCGATTCGGCTCTTCGATGTCAATCTGCGAGTGACGTTCTTTGATGCCGACAGTCTGCGGCGCGGAGCGGAACTCGCCACCGCCATCAAGCTGAATGCCGACGAGCTGCCCGTCGTGCTGCAACGACTGGGACTCAGGGCGGACGATCAGCACTCTCGCGACGGAGCCAGATGCCTGTTGCAAAACTTTGAGCCGAGCGGCTTGCGATCCGTCGTCATCACGCACGGCGAGCAAGGGACCGAGTTGTTGATCGGCGACACGAGTGTGCGTGGCGAGATCGCCAAGTTCGAGCGGCACCCGCAAGCCGACAACGTCGGAGCCGGCGATGCGTGCTCCGCCGGATTGCTGTGGGGTTGGCTCAACGGTTGGTCGCCGGAACAAACCGTGACGCTCGCCAATCGACTGGGCGCATTCGTCGCCTCACAACCAGGAGCGACTCCGCTGCTTCCTCGTGACATTCAGTTCGACCGAATTCTTTCAGACACATGATTGGCTTGTCACTCAAAGGAATGGGGGCCAAGGAATGAAGACGACCTGAGAACATCGAAGCCTGAAAGCGAAGTGAAGTGGATTTGCTCAGCCTGAGCCTGACCGTTATTCCTTCACCCCTTCCGACAGCTTCCGGGGCTTCGGCACTTGGAAACCGTTCGATTCAGTAACTTCCACAACTTCCCCCTCGGTGAGGCTCTCATGCTCAACCTGCTCTGTGATCCGCTGCGACTGCGACGAATGATGACTCGGCGAGACTCGATGCGCGCCGGATTTCTGGGCCTTGGCGGTTTGACGCTGGCGGAGCTGCTGCGGCATCGAGCATCGGCGGCAACGAACGGGGTCGCCGAAAATAAAGACACCGCCGTAATTCTACTTTTTGTTCATGGCGGCCCAAGTCATTTGGAGACGTACGATTTGAAGCCGAATGCCCCGACCGACATTCGCGGGCCGTTCTCGCCGATCCCGACCAACGTCCCGGGTCTCGATGTCTGCGAACTGCTGCCGAGGCACGCTCAAGTGGCCGACAAGTACACGATCATTCGCTCGGTCAGCCACGATCAGGCGAATCACTTCGAGGGACACGCGCGGTTCCTCAGCGGCTACGGGCAGATGAAGGTCGGCACCAGCGAGTCGCATTATCCGATGGTCGGCCCGGTCGTGAACCGCGTGCTGGAGAATAAGCATCGGGGGATGCCGGCGGCGGTCGCCATCAATGGCGTCTGCGTCAACGGGCCGGACTACAGCCCCGGCATCGCTCAGGGATATTGGAGCTCGCAGTACCGTTTGCCGATCTGCAATTTCTCGCTGCGCGACGCCAGCTTGACCGTGGACTCACGCAAGCTCGACGACCGGCTGAGCCTGCAACGCTCGTTTGATTCGTTGCGCCGCGGACTCGATCAAGGCGGCTCAATGGACGCTCTCGATGCCTTTAACCGCCGAGCCATCGACATCCTCACGACTGGCAAGGCTCAAAAGGCGTTCGACATTTCGCAGGAAGATCCGAAGCTGCGCGATAAGTACGGCGACGACTACTTCGGCCGTGAGGTGCTGCTCGCGCGGCGGTTGGTCGAGTCGGGAGTCAGCTTCGTTTCGATCCGAGTCCCCGGCAGCGGCCCGAACTCGAAGGCTTACGACTGGGACGATCACGCCGTCAACTGGGACATGCCGACCGCAATGGTGGCGCGCACGCCGCGCTACGACCATGTCGTCACAACGCTGATTGAAGATCTATTTGCTCGCGGTCTCGATCAGAAAGTGCTGCTGATCGTCACGGGTGAGTTCGGTCGGACACCGCGGCTGGAATTCAAAGAGGGCCGCATCGGTCGCGACCACTACCCCGGAGCCATGTCGATCCTCGTCAGCGGCGGCGGAATGCCGATGGGCCAAGTCCTCGGCCAAACCAATCGTTTCGGCGAGCATCCCGTCGATCTGCAACACGACCCGCACGACATCCTCGCCACGATCTACAAGCACCTCGGCATCGACCACACCCAAGAATTCCTCGATCCACAAGGCCGGCCGGTTCCACTGACGCGCGGGACGCCGATTCGCGAGTTGATCTAAACGCACTCAACGGTCGCTTGCTTGAGGAGATCCAATGCACCTTCCTCGTCATCAAAATCCAGCAAGAGGCCAAATGCTTTGCGTCGTCGAGAAGTGCTCTCGATCGCGTGGTCCAAGTGGAATTGCTCGTCCGGATCATCGGACTTGGCCAGATTCTCCATCAAAGCAATGGCTTCATCGAGACAACTCACGAACCTTTCAAAGTCGTCTCGGCGATGAAGTTTGAACTCCTGCCAGTCAGGCAACACCACACCTTGAACACTCCTGCTCGCAAGGCAAGCCAACTCCGCGTTTCCCACGGAAGAACCTCTCAGCAGCACTTGGACCGATGCTGCAAACTTCCCAACGTAGATGGCCATTTCGTCCAAAACTTGTTCTGAAGACATGCGTCTTAGCTCCGGATCATGACTTGAGGATCTGGCGTAGCCTCTCGGCAAGCTGATCGATTCTGTTGAAAAGTGAGGCCACCGTAGCCTCCACTCGCTTCTTTTCAACTCGATTCGCCACATCCACACCGTTCAATTCTAGCTCAATAACTCGCAACTGAAGTACGACGACTTCGACACATACGACGGCGTCTCGGATGGATTCAATTTTTCGGTCATTGGATGTATCGGACGTGACACGACTAAGTTCACTTAGCTTTCGATCAATCGAGCTTTGCAGAACAGTGCCGTAGAAATGCAGGTTGCGAACCGACGCGACGAGATTTGAGGCTGTCGCTCGATTATTTTTTCCTGACGCGGAATAAACTTCAATCAAAGTGATGAGAAAATTGACATGTAATTCGAACTGGCTCATGTCTGTAGGCCATTCGGATCGTGATGAATAGGTTGCAAATTACAGATTACGACGGGGCAACCGTATAGTTGAGCCGTTCTATAAAGTCAAACAAAACGGTTCTTCTGCTCATTCGCCCGCCGGAGCACCTCGGAAAACGGCACCTTTTCAAAGACGCCGAAGAGAGCGTGTGAGCCAAGCCGGGCGCGGCCCAGCTTTGGTGACGACAGCCCGCAGAGGAAACGGACGAAGGCTCGCGAGTCGGCGAAGAGATCGCGTTTCGTCTCTCGGAACGCGACCGCCTGTTGCCAGCGCCGCTCGTCGATCGCCGGAGTGTGGCGCGGCAACAGTTGAGTCGCCTGCTTGTCGAGACAATGCGAACAGTGGCCGCACGGAGCGGGAAGCGGTTCGCCGAAATGCGCTCCGAGCTGCGAGACTTGGCAGCCGTCGTGGGCGACGAGTTCCAGAACCTCGTTGAGTCGAGCGATCTCGCGGGTCTCGCGGAGCAATGCTTTCTCATAAAGCTCGGTGGCGAGGGCTGTCAGGTCGGCCGGGGACTTGAGACGGCGATAGCGGTTGCGGACTCCGGCGACCTTCAGTTCGAGCCACTGCTTCTCGGCACAATAATCGAGTGCTCGGATCAGGCGGTCGCGCGGCTGGTCGAGCTTGGTCGCAGCGTTCGCGAGGTCCAGCGAGAACCAGATCGCCGCTTTCGTCGCTTGGCCGAACAGCCGCTTGAGAAAATCTTGGCGCTCGCCTTCAAAGTGCGCGAGGATCTCCTTCGACGGCACGAGCGGCTTGAATTGATACTCGGCATAGAACGGCGTCCCCTCTTCCAAATAGCCGTCGAGCTCCAAGTACGTCAGCAACGTGCGAACCACGATCTGCTTGATGTCATGTCGAAACGATAAGTCATAGAGCGACAGGTCAAAGGCATCCCCCAACTGAAAGACCTCGCGGACGAGACTGCTCACCGAGGCGAACGACGGCGTGTCGCCGAACACAAAGTTCTCCAGCGTGTTGATGTCGTCCGAGCAGGCCAGCAATTCGCAGTGAGCCGGTGCTCCGTCACGTCCCGCGCGGCCGATCTCTTGCGAGTAATTCTCCAAGCTCTTCGGCAAGTTATAGTGATACACATAGCGAATGTTGGCCTTATCGATCCCCATACCGAATGCGATCGTCGCCACCACGATGGCCCGATCCGAACCGGCGAACCAGTCTTGCACGGTGGCGCGATCCTCGTCCTTCATGCCGGCGTGATAAGCCCGCGCGTCGAAGCCGCGCCGTGCCAAACGATCGGCGACTTGCTCGGCAGTCCGTTGCAGCGTGACGTACACAATCGTCGGCCCGCGAGCATTCCGAGTCAGTCGATCGAGCAACATCGCGTCCTGTTCGCTGCCCGAGACCGGCGTGATCCGCAGCGAAAGATTCGACCGATAGAACCCCGTCCGCACTGCGTGAGCCGGCTCAATCTGAAACTGCCGGCAGATGTCCTCCAAGACAGCCGGTGTCGCGGTCGCGGTCAAAGCGAACAGCCGTTCGGCGCGGCACTCGCGAGCAAACCGCGTCAGCTTGAGATAGTCCGGCCGAAAGTTGTGACCCCATTCCGAAATGCAGTGCGCCTCATCGACCGCAAACAGCGACACGCGAACTCGCTGAATCGCCTCGCGAAAGCGTTCGTTGTTGAACCGTTCCGGCGCGACATACAGCAGGCGGAGCTGTCCTGCTCGCATCGCCGTCATCACGCCTGCGGACTCATCGGCGGTGAGCGTCGAATCCAACCGCTCCGCCGCGACACCCAGTTGCTTGAGCTTGTCGATCTGATCCTTCATCAGAGCGATGAGCGGCGAAACCACGACGGTCAGTCCCGGCAGCATGAGCGCTGGCAACTGATAACAGAGTGACTTCCCGCTCCCCGTCGGAAACACCGCTGCCGCCGAATGCCCCGCCAGCAGATGCTCAATCACCGCTCCCTGGCCGGGACGAAAAGTCTCGAACCCAAACGTCGAGCGAAGCACATCCATCGGAGACTGTGATGAAGACATCGGCATCGTCCTTTCTTTGTTCGGTGATCGGCTCGATCTGATTTTCCCACATGGAGCAAAACGCCGACAGGCATGCTGCCGAGGGACCACCGAAGCGGCGGTGCCCGACGGACTCATAGTACCGTCGAAGCAGGCGAACAAAGCAGACGAGGCCCACCAGCCTCGCGCCGCTGCGGAGTCTGTGGAGGGAAGGGGTCCAGCCAAGGGAAACGAAGAGCGGTCACAGACCGACCGGCCTCAGATCCGGAAACATCAGTCGTGGGGATTGCTCGGAGTACGTTTAGCGGCAGAGAAGAATCGGAAGCTCCGATTCACCAACAGTGGTCGCTATCGAGCTCAACCCTCGAAGCAGCAGTGGATTCCCAAGTCAGATGGACGGCTCCGGCCACTGGCCCTTTTCAAAACAACACTGTGCCGCGCTGGAGGACGAGATCGTCCAGGCGGCGATGGTCACACTGCTCTCGCAAATCTACGAGGTTGATTTTCAGGGCTTCAGCTATGGGTTTCGACCCGGCAAGAGCCAGCACAATGCTCTGGATGCGGTGTCAGTCGAGAAGGCCAAGTTCGTGGTCCAACGCGCGAAAGCGGAGCCGATCCCGAACCTCAGCGTCAACGGCGGCTACGTCCGTCAGAACCAAAACATTTCCAACGACTACACGCTGGGGGTGAGCGCCTCGATCCCACTCTGGAATCGGAACCAAGGCAACATTCGCGCGACCGAAGCGGAACTGTGCGCCGCGATGCAGGAAGTCGGCCGCGTCGAAAACGACCTGACCGAACGAGTCGCCAGCGCGCTTCGGGAATTCGCCGCCGCTCGCAAGCGAGCCGAAAAATATCAGGCCGTCGTGAGCAAAGCCGAACAAGCTCAGAACATCGCCACCGAAGACCAACGCCGCAATCTGTCGCCGCTGATGGTCCTGGAACTGCAACGCTCCCTGCGACAAGCTCGGCTCGAACGACTGAAATCTCTCGGCGATGCTTGGAAAGCGGCGGCCACGATTTCAGGAATGACCATCGAAGACAACTGGCCGCCCGCTCCGACAAAACCGGCCGATGTGCCGCCCGCTCCGGCGGCTGTTCCGCAGTAATGCTTGGATCGGAGAGGCTGTGAACTTAGAGCCGCGACCGTGAGGGAGTGGTGATTCGCACGGACTGACAACCGCTCCCTGACGGTCGCGGCTCCAAAGTTTCACTACCTCGGTGCTTCCGCGTTCATCCAGGTCTTGGTACTTTCGGATTCGGGTCCGTGACTTAGTTGAGGAACTTATGCGATTGATTGGCCGCAATTTGGTGACTCTGTTGCTGATCGCCGTGATGGCGCTGCCAGCGGTGTCGCCCCCGGCGTTGCGGCACCGTCATGTGGACGGAGACAAGTCGCATCAGCATGGCGTCGCGACGGTCGAGCGTTCGCAGACGCGCGGTCCAAGACATTCGCATTCGTCGCAGCACAGTCACCGTGTCGAAACGGTGATGGCGAAGGAGTCGCATGACGACCGTGCGACTCCAACTGCCAATTCGCCCGTTGAGCATCTGCATGTGTTCTGGTTGGGATTCCCGTCTGCGTTGCCGCTCTCAGTGCCGGATCGTTCGGATTCGCCGCGACCGACGGCGAGCACGGAACAATGGGTGCCGCTGATTTCGGAAATCATTCTGCCGGATGCTGCCCAGAATGGATCGAACATTCTGACGGCTGTCCTCTTCACTCCGACGGAGCTGACGCCGCGATTGCCGGCTCAGTCCGAGGTACGCCCGCCGCGCGAGTCGGCTGTGGCATGGCTGTGTGACACTGCGCGCCGCGAGCGCTCCGGTGTCCTCGTCATCTAATTTTCGATTGACGAATTCCGATTGAAGTGCCGGCCGCAGCCGCGTTGCCGCCCGATCGACAATTGCTGACACGAACGAATTCCAGGTGTTGGTTTTGGCCCCCATCCAGCTTGGGGTCTGAGAACCGGGATGTTGGTCGTCCTCTAGCCCTCCATCTCTGGCTCCATCCAGGCAAGCTGGATGGGGGCCAATCGAAAATCGAAACTCAAAAACGAAAGAGCTGTCCGATGAAGACTCAAAAAGTGCTCTTTGGCGTCAGTAGTTTCGCGGTCGTCGCCGTGTTGGCGATGGTTGCGTGGTTCTCGCGCGAACAACTGAGTCGCTGGTTGATGTCGGATGCTCCGGCCGTAAAAGCTGATGAGCGTCCCGCCCCGATTGCCGAAGCGACGGTGCTCAAGCTCAGTCCGCAGGCTCGCAAGAATTTGGGGTTGGTCGCGAAGGCCGCGAAGCCGCAAACGTATTGGCGGACGATTCAAGTCCCCGGTGCGATCGTGGATCGGCCGGGCCGATCTGACCGAGGCGTGACGGCTCCCGCAGTCGGTGCTGTTGTCCAAGTTCATGCCTTTCCCGGCGACACGGTGCGGCCCGGCGACCGGCTGTTTACGTTGCGGCTTTTCAGCGAGTACCTGCAAAACACGCAATCGGAACTCTTCAAGGCCACGCGCGAAACGGAACTGCTCTCAGAACAGCGAGTCCTGTTGGCGAAAGCGGCCAAGAGCGGCGCGGTCGCAGAGTCGAAGCTCATCGAACTCGACAATCAACTCCGTCGGCAGTCGGCGGCCATTCAGGCGTACCGCCAAGACTTGTTGACGCGCGGGTTCAATCTGGACCAGATCGACGAGGTCACCGAGGGAAACTTTGTCTCGACCATCGAAGTCGTCTCGCCGCAGAACGATTTTCGATTTTTGATTGATGACTTTCGATTGGAAGGCAAAGGCCGTGTTGTCTCAGAAGCGAAGTCTTCTGTGGTTCCAATCGAAAATCCCGCCGTCTACGAGGTTCAAGACCTCAAGGTCGATCTCGGCCAGCAGGTGCAAGCCGGGCAATTGCTGTCCGTGCTCTCCAACCATCATTCGCTCTACATCGAAGGCCACGCCTTCAAGCAGGAAGCCCCGTACTTGGAACAGGCGGCTCAGAACGGCTGGGCGGTCCAAGTCGAATTCGCGGAGGACGACCAACAGCATTGGCCATCTTTGGACCAGTCCTTCCAGATTCGGCATCTCGCAAATGCCATCGACCCTGCCAACCGCACGTTTGATTTCTTCGTCCCGCTGACGAATCAGTCGCGAGGCTACGAGAAAGACGGCCAGACATTCGTAGTCTGGCGGTTCCGACCCGGACAGCGAGTGCGGCTGCACGTCCCGGTTGAGGAACTCAAAGACGTGCTTGTGCTGCCCTCGGCCGCCATCGTCCGCGAAGGGCCAGAAGCCTATGTCTTCCGTCAGAACGGCGATCTCTTCAATCGCATCGCCGTGCATGTCCTGCACGAGGACCGTTTGAACGTCGTGCTGGCCAACGATGGCAGCATCACATCCGGTTTGTATCTCGCGCAGAACGGAGCGGCTTCGCTCAACCGAGTGCTCAAGGCTCAAGCGGCGAGCGGCATTCGCGCCGACGTTCACGTTCACGCGGACGGCACAAGTCACGCCCCGCATTAGGTTGAAACACAGAGGCACAGAGGACACGGAGAAGCTCCGGCGAATCCTACTCTGTGCCCTCTGTGTCTCGGTGTTTCCAAGTTTTTTGCAGAGGTCTGAAGGATAGTTAAGATGCTCAATGGCGTGATTCGATTCGCACTTCGCTACCGCATGCTCGTGGTCGTGATGAGTCTGGCCTTGCTGGTCTATGGCTCGTATCTGGCGACGACGCTGCCGATCGACGTCTTCCCCGACCTGGACCGGCCGCGAGTCATCATCATCACCGAGTGCCCAGGACTCGCGACCGAAGAGGTCGAGACGATGATCACGCAGCCGATTGAGGTCGCGCTGCTGGGGGCCAGCGGCGTGCAGGCGGTGCAGAGTCAGACCACCGCCGGACTCAACGTCGTCTACATCGAGTTCAACTGGGACACGGAGATTCGTGCCGCTCGGCAGACGGTGCAGGAGCGTCTCGGCACTCTGGCCGGAGTCTTACCCGAAGGCATTCGTCCGCAGATGACGCCCCCCGCGTCGATCATGGGGCAGATCGTCATTGCCGGAATCTATCACCAACCGGGACCGAACGGCGGCGAGTTGGTCCCGATCGGGAAGACCGGTTTGCTCGCGGAGTTGGTTCAACAACCGAATCAGCCGGAGCAAATTTTCGTTTGGCAGCCGGTGGATCGGCATCGCGTTGAAACTTGGGAAGCCGTGAAGATCGAAAAGCTGGTGTGGAAACACGCCACCGAGTTTGTCTCGGTGGTTCCCGCGCCTTTGCACGACGACGACGAAGTAGCGCAGAAGCGCGGGAACCACCGGGACAAGCCGGGTGGCGCGACCACACGCGAGACTGGCGACGACCGCATCACCATCACCATCGCGGGGCGGTCGCACGACGTGAGGTTCCCCTCTGCCGCAGAACAGCAAATGTCGCTGCGGACGACGGCCGATTGGGTCATCCGGCCGCGACTGTTGAAAGTCACCGGCGTCGCTGAAGTCTTCCTGCAAGGAGGCGACCGCAAGCAGTATCAAGTGCTCATTGATCCGGCCGCGTTGCTGGAATACGACGTGACCTTGCAAGACGTCGAGCAGGCTCTGAAGGAAAGCAACATCAACACGAGCGGCGGCTTCGCGGTGCAAGGCGAGACGGAGCGGCCGATCCGCGTGCTGGGACGATTGGGGCCAGAGTCGCATTTGGTGTTGGAAGACCTGCGCAAGATCCCGATCAAGATCCATCAGGAACGGTCGGTGCTGTTGAGCCAAGTGGCCCAAGTCGTCGAAGGGCCGCAGTTCAAGCGCGGCGACGGCAGCATCAACGGGCGGCCGGGGGTCGTCTTCACCATCGTCAAGCAGCCGCACGTCGATACCCGCTCGCTGACCGACCGCATGGCCGAGGCGTTGCACGAATCGGAAGCCTCGCTGCCGGCGGACATCATCATCAACTCGGAACTGTTCCGGCTGAAGAACTTTATTGACCGAGGCATCTTCAACGTCGGCGAGGCGCTCGTCATCGGGGCCGTGCTGGTGCTCATCATCCTGTTCCTGTTCTTGCTCAACTTCCGCACGACGTTCATCACGCTGACGGCGATCCCGCTGTCGCTGGTCATCACGACGCTCGTGTTCCGCATCCTCGGACACCTGACGGGGGCGCAGCTTTCGATCAACGTCATGACGCTGGGTGGCATCGCCGTCGCGATGGGCGAGTTGGTGGACGACGCGATTGTCGATGTCGAGAACATTTTCCGGCGGCTGAAAGAGAACAACTCGGCGGCGACTCCGAAGCCGGCGATTCAAGTCGTCTATGAAGCCAGCAAGGAAATCCGCAGTGCGATCGTGTTCGGCACGGCGGTCGTGATCCTCGTGTTCCTGCCGCTGTTCGCGCTATCGGGCGTTGAGGGTCGCTTGTTTGCTCCGCTGGGCGTGGCCTACATCGTGTCGATTCTGGCGTCGCTGATTGTGTCGCTGACAGTGACGCCGGTGTTGTCGTTCTACTTGCTGCCGCAGTCGCAGGCGACGCACGCGGAACACGACGGGTTGTTGCTGCGGTTCTTGAAATGGGCCGCGACGTTTTTGATTCGACTCAGCATTGCTCGGCCGAATTGGCTGCTCGTGTTGACGTGGTCGCTGGTCGGGTACGCCGCGTGGGAGATGTCTCACCTGGGCCGCAACTTCCTGCCGCAGTTCGACGAGGGGAGCATTCTCGTCAATGTGACGCTGCCGCCGGGGTCGTCGCTGCAAGCGTCCAATCAGACATCGGGGATCATCGACGACAAGTTCCGCTCGATGCAGAAGTCGGACAAGAACCCGAAGGGGGAGATCCTGTACTTCGTCCGCCGCACCGGCCGGGCCGAAATGGACGAGCACGCCGCGCCCGTCAACGCGGGCGAATACATCCTGAGCATGAACCCGGAGAGCGGCCGGCATCGCGAAGAGATCATCGGCCAAATCCTGAAGGAGCTTCGCGACGAGGCCCCCGGCGTGGACATCGAAGTTGAGCAACCGCTGGCGCACCTCATCAGCCACATGGTCTCCGGCGTGTATGCTCAAATCGCCATCAAGATCGTCGGCGACGACCTCGACACGTTGCAGCAACTCTCCGAACGAGTGAAGACCACGATTCAAAACGTCCCCGGCGTCACGCCGCCGGTCGTCGAATCAATTCGTCAGACCGAAGAGTTGCACATTCGGTTGCGTCCGGACGACCTCGCGTTTCATGGACTGACGCGAGCCTACGTCGCTCGCATCTTGCAAACGGCGCTGCAAGGTGAAGTCGTCTCGCAGGTTCTCGAAGGTCAGCGACGCTTCGACTTGCTGGTGCGGTTGGAAGAGAGCTACCGCACCGACTACGCGAACCTCGGCCGGCTGCGGATCGACCTGCCGAACAATCGCGGCCAGATCGAACTCCGCGAACTGGCGGACGTCGGCGAAGGAGCCGGCCCGAACTCGATCAACCGCGAGAACGCCCGCCGCCGCATCGTCATCCGCTGCAACACGCAGGACCGCGACCTCGCCAGCACCGTCAAAGAAATCCAGGAGCGAGTCAACAATCAGATCACGCTGCCCGAAGGTTACTTCATCGAATACGCCGGCCAGTTCGAGAGCCAGCAGCGTGCGACAACCCTGATCCTCATTCTGGCGGCGGTCTCGGTCGTCGGCATGTTTGTCGTGCTGATGATCCTGTATCCGTCGGTGCGAATCGTCTTGCAGATTCTCAACGCCCTGCCGACCGCGTTCATCGGCGGAGTGCTCGCGCTGGTCATCACGAAGCAATCGCTGACGGTCGCGAGCCTTGTCGGCTTCATCTCGCTGGGCGGCATCGCGGTTCGCAATGGCATCTTGCTGGTGACGCACTACTTCCACTTGATGAAGGAAGAAGGCGAAGCCTTCACCGTGGAAATGGTCATTCGCGGAAGCCTGGAACGACTTGCTCCTGTGTTGATGACCGCTCTGACGGCCGGCATCGGCCTCGTGCCACTCGTGCTCGGCGGACAAGAACCGGGGCGCGAAATCCTGTATCCCGTCGCCACCGTGATTCTCGGCGGACTCGTGACCTCGACGTTCTGCGAGTTTCTGATTCACCCCGGCCTGTTTTGGGAGTTCAGTGGTAAGGACGCTGAGCGATTAGCACACGTTTCTCACGATGACAGTTTGGATGTTTGATTTTCGATTTTTGATTGGAAGACAGCGCGGCAACGTCGCCACGCACAATCGAAGGTAAAAATCGCACATCGAGTATCCCTGAAAGGAACCCTGACGATGACCCGCGCAATTGATGATTTTCGATTTTTGATTTTCGATTTGAACACAGCACCGGTTGCCTCTTCCCAATCGAAAATCAGAAATCACAAATCGAACATCCTCGCCTGCCTGCTGCTCACGCTGACGCTCGCCGTTGGCTGCGGAGACACAGACAAACCCGCTCCCACACCCGCGCCGAGTTCAATCGAAAATCAAAAATCACAAATCGAAAATCACAAACACGCCAACCACGGAACCGGCCCGCATGAGGGCGCAGTCGCCGATTGGGGCGGCGGCAAGTTCCATGTCGAGTTCACCGTGAATCACGACAAGCAAGAGGCCACCGTTTACATCCTCGGCGACGATGAGAAGACCACCACGCCGATCAAGGCCGCCACGATCCTGTTGAACATCAACGACCCGAAGTTCCAAGTCGAACTCGCCGCCGCGCCGCTGGACGTCGAAGCCGAAGGGACCGCCTCACGCTTCGTCGGCAAGCACGAGAGTCTCGGCAAGGTGCAAGAATTCGCCGGAACCATCAGTGGCGAAGTCGAAGGCACTCCCTACGTCGGTGAGTTCCAAGAAGAACCGCATGGCAAACACGAGCACAAGAAGTAGGTCACATTTTCGTTGCGGGAACGGAAAAGGGGACAGGTCCGAATGGCACTGTCGAATGAGAATTGACGGGGGTGCGCGAACCTTCGGTTGACGCTTGTTGGAGTTTGTTTGTAATTCTCCAAAAAGTGAGGATTGGTCTTGGGGTGTTGTGCCGTCCTTGGCTACGGTTCTGAAGTGCCCTTCTTGGTTGGCTTGCTACACGCAGCCAAGGAGGGCCTTTTCATGCGCAACGTAACGGATTCTCGAAGCA
>JBJXEX010000431.1:0-26975 GCA_046156195.1 Planctomycetaceae bacterium
GGAAGAGCTGGGAGATGTCGTAAAGAGGAAGGAATTGGGTGGCACAGCTGGCCTCAAGCTGTGCGCCGAAGGCATTGGAAAGTTGGAGTTGGCGCGGCTTCCAGGAAGGACGTCCAATGTTTATCGAGCGTCTTCTTCAGGGTTTCCGATGCTGCGCACACAGCTTGAAGCAAGCTGTGCCACCCCGATTGCTCGCCACTCACAACTCGTCACTCATCGGCCCCCTTTGCACTTGAAGTAGTACCGCTGAATCTCCGCCACGCACGATTGCCCGTTGGCCGCCATCGCCGAGCATCTCGCGTCCGGGGACTTCGCTCGTTCGACGGCTGCTCGTGTGCGAGCGACGCTGCCGTCGGCGACGTCCTCTTCGATGTCGCCGCAGGTCAGGCCGAAGCAGCCACAGATCGGAGCGTCCGCCGACTTCGGGTACGCAGGCCGAGTCAGCTTGTCGATCGTCACGACTCGCTCGAACGAGTCGAAGTAGGCGACCTCGCATTCCGGCTGAATACAGAACATCGCCGACTCGCCGATCTGTCCGCGAGCGTCTGGCTTGATCCAAGCGTCCAACGTATTCCGCTCAACTGCCTGCCCCAGCGAGCCGCAAAACGGACAGTGCCGGACATCAGAATCCGATTCGCGAACGAAGGCTTTGTTCATGGAATCTCTCTCATCGGGCGCGTCGTATCACCCGCGCGAGGCCCGCAGTGTCGCCGGCGCGAGGCCCGCGGCTAGCGCCGTCGGCTCAGTTTTCCTCCGGCTCGCCTTAACGGGGCAACCGCTCTGACAGCTTGAGGCAGATATCGTAGAGCAGATCGAGCGAGGTCTTTGCATCGGCACGGCTGATGGTCAGCGGCGGACTGATTCGCAACACCTTGCCGGCGAGCGCACCGAGTAAATGGATGCCGTCGTCGCCGAGGCCGAGGTAGCACGCTTCGACGATTCGAACCGCAACCTCGTTGGCGGACAGTGAGCCGCACGGGGCACACTCGATGCCGTAGACGAGGCCCTCACGTTCGCCTCGGACTTTCGCGATCAAGCCGGTTTCTTTCAGCCGATTGAGCCCCTCGAAGAAGGCCGAGGTCAGCGATCGCGTGTGTTCGAGAATCGGGTTCGCGTCGAACTCGTCGAGCGTTGCCAACACCGCCGCACAGCCAAGCGGGTTGCCGGACCAAGTATCGGAGGCTTCGCCGTATTTCAGACTGGCAGTGAAGTCCGCTCGGCCGACCGCCGCGCTGACCGGAACGCCATTTCCCAAACCTTTGCCGAGCGTCACGAAGTCCGGTTCGATGCCGTAGGACTCGAAGGCGTACATCAGGCCGCAGCGTCCGAAGTTGGCTTGCACTTCGTCGAGAATGAACGCGATGTCGTGTGCTCGGCAGAAGCGTTGCAGCAGTTGCAGGTACGCGAGCGGCGGATGATAGCTGCCGCCTCCGCCGAGATACGGTTCGGTGATCAGACAGTTGATCCGGTTGCCGTACTCGGCCCAGATCTTTTCGAGTTCGTTGACGTACGGCGCGGGATCGAACGTCGCGCCGGACTTGCTGACGTCATCGCACTCGGCCATCGGGAAGCTGATGAACTTCACTCGCGGGTCACGATCGTGATCGGTCTCGCAGCCAGTGACCGCTCCGGCGAGTCCCTTCTTGCCGTGAAAGCCATAGCGCGTGGCGAGAATGATGTCTCGCGATTCGTCCCGATGCAGACAGGCCCAGAGCGCCTTCTGCACCGCCTCGCTACCCGACGCGGCCCACATCACCGTCTGCAATCGACCGCCACCCGGCGAGGCTTGCAGGCTTTTGACCAATCTCTCTGTCGCGCGGGTCTCAATCTCTGTGACCGCGTTATACGCCGTCAGCGGCACGGCCGCGTAATAGTCGTCGAACCCATTCGACGGCTTAAGCATCTCGGCCGACCAGCCCATATACCCCGCCAACCGTCCGAGCCATCGCTTGGGATTGTGCCCCAAGTTCGCGACGAGCACGCCAGAGCTGTAGTCGTACAACCGCCGATTCTCCGGCGTCCAATGGAACACTCCCGCCGACTTCGCGAGCACCGCTTGAGTCGGAGTAAACGTCCGCAACGCCAACGCCTCGCATTCAGAGACAACTTGGCGAGCAGCGTTGGATCGGGCTTCATTGGGAAACTGAATGGGCTGAGTCATAGTTGGATTCATGATGCGGTTAAGCCCCGAAGAGGCGATGCAGTTAGCCCCGGAGGTGTGAAGGAGTTAGCCTCGGAGGGCAACGCCGTTAAGTATTTTGAAACGATAAGAGTCGGGGTTTATACGAATCGGAGGCGTGCCTCAACGGAAGAAGAAATCGCAGCCGCCGCGACCGCAAATCTGGTTGACACTGGTGTGGCACATGGGGCTGCGATTGCTGTGGTGCAGGCGCGGGCGTATTCGGTCACGCGGTTGCACAGCTTGGCCAGCACGTCGCGCACAGGCGTCGGCCAGGGCTCGGATTCCGTCTCTTGGCGGACTCGGCCAGCCGCCCGGTCAGCCGAAATCCCGCCGAGATTCCCGCCGGAAACAACTCGGGCGTCTGCTGGAACTGCTCGTGAATCACTCGGACTTCCGTCGAGTTTTCGTCCCAGCATCCATGCCGGCTCCCTCCTTCTTGAGCAGAGAAAGGAGGCCGACAATTGCGAACGCCGAAAACTCGACATTATTTCAGACATAGAATCCGGTGGAACGCTCGCTCTTGCTGACGCTTCGGGTGACTTACTCTTTTCACGCCGCTCGGCGTTGAGCCATCAATCGACTCAACACACTCGCGTGCGCTTCCGGGTGGAAGCAGAACACGTTCTGCGTGCGGATGGCCAAGACCTCATCGCGGCTGAGCGGCTGCATGGTGTCGGCGAAGAGCCGATAGCCGTGCGACTCGAAGAATTCCCAGACGCGGTCGTGCTGCCGTTGCACCTCGACGAAGATCACCGGGCGATGCTGCATCGTGTCGTGCAGGCCGTCGAGCACCTCGAACTCAAAGCCTTCGACGTCGATCTTCACAAAGCTGGGGACGATGCCGGTCTGAGCGGCGTAGTCGTCCAGGCGGATGACTTCGACCTGGGCCTCGGTGATCCGCACGCCGTTGTCGAAGGCGTTCTGCAAGTTTTTCTGCAATCCGTCAAAGTCTTTGACCATCGAATTGTTCTGGCCGGCGAGATTCTCCAGATAGAAGGTCGCGGTGCCGTTGTGATCGCCGGCCGCTTTCCTGACGAGCGTCAGGTTATGTTGTGAGCGGACGTTTTCCTCGATGTACGGCAGGTTGTTGAGGCCCGGCTCGAAGACGTGAACTTGACCGAGTTCGCCCACCAGTTGCGCGAAGAACAAGCTCAGGTAGCCGATGTGCCCGCCGACTTCGATGACGGTGTCGCCGGGGCGGATCGCCTGCTGGCAGATATCGAGCGACAGCCGCTCGCGGTTCTTGCCGTGATACCAGTAGCCCTTGTGCAAATAACTGTGCAGCCGGAATCGGTCGCCGGTGAAGTGATGCCGAATGTGGATGTCTCGCGACAGCCACTTGAGCACGGGTAAGACGAATCGGCGGAGCGAATTCTGTTGGTAGAGCATCGAGCATCCTTTCTCGCGTGCGAAACCTCTTCCGTGAGGTTCGGTGGGGGCGGGTTGATATCAAAAGCCGGAGAATGAGTGAAGACGATCCGCGCGGCGGTGTATCGGCTGTGCCAATTCTGCGACGTGTTTCGATGCTGAGCCGGTGCGATCCGAATAGCGGGCCTCCAGGCCACTGGGAGCATCGTGTGGCAGGCGCGAATTAGACGATTCAGGGCAGGAAGGTCTCGGCATTCCCAATCGCGCGATTGTTCCGGCAGATTTTGCCGAAGCGTGACGTAGGTTGAATTGTCGGGATTGGTTCAACCGTCATGGCCGCCAGCGGAACCGCGGTCAGGAGTTCCTGCGATGAAATTCTGGAAACGAAGTAAGACACGGCGGCACACGCGGCGCTCGCCGCGGCAGATGGTGTTGGAACGCTTGGAAGACCGGACGCTGTTGGTGGCTCCGGTGATTACGCCGATTGCCGATCAATTCATCCCGGTCAACACGGGCTTCGTTTTGATGGTCAGTGCCACGGATGCGGACAACGTCCCGGTGGGGTCCGATCCGGTCAACTTGACGGCGCGGCAGTCGGACGGCGGGTTGTTGCCGTCGTGGCTCACGTTCGTGGCCGGATTCGGTAACGGACTGGGGACGTTCACGAGCACCGGGACTGTCGGTTCGCTGGATGTCGCCGTGACGGCCACCGATTCCGGCGGTGAAAAGAGCACCGAGTATTTCACGATCATTGCGATTGATGGTCCGCCAAGAACGCTGTCGGTCACGAGTCCGCTGGTGAATGAAACGGTCGGAGTTCATACCCCGTTCTCTCGGTCGGCGAACGCCGTCTTCACCGACTCGAACCTGATGGTTGGTCAGACACTGACACTCTCGGCCACGTTGTCCAATGGGACCGTGCTGCCGGCGTGGCTCACGTTTTCTCCGACGACCAATACGTTCACCGGAACGCCGCTCGATGCCGACGTCGGTGCCTTCGATGTGAAGCTCACCGCCGTGGACCCGGATCTGACTGCCGCGTTTCAGCTCTTCTCGATCATCGTTCCGCCGAATACCACGCCGCAGTTCGTGAAAGGCCCCGATGGATCTCATCTCGAATCAGCCATCGAGCAGTCCATCATCCTGCCCAACTGGGCCACGGGCATCTACGAAGGGCCGCCGATCGAATTTGAGCAAACGCTGGCCTTCACTCTCATCACCGACAATGACCAACTCTTTGCCGTGCTGCCGGAGATCACGGTGAATGAAGATGAAGCCGTCCGCAATCTGATGACCGACGAGTTGGTGGGACGATTGACCTACACACTGGCGGCGGGAGCCGTCGGCACAGCCAACGTGATGGTGACGCTCAAGGACAACGGCGGCGGCGCGGACACCAGCGACGCGCAAATTTTCACGATCGTTGTGGGCGCGATTAACGATCCTCCCAGTTTCACGCTGGCCGGCAATCCTCCGACCGTGAATGAGGACGCGGGACTGCAAACGGTGCTGAACTTCGCCACCAACATCAGCGCGGGTTCGCCCGACGAGTTCGGTCAGACGCTGACGTTCAGCGTCATGCCAACCGGTGGCGGGTTGACGTTCTCCACCCTGCCGACGATCAACGCCACGACCGGCACTCTGACGTATCAAACAGCGGCGAACTCCAACGGCACGGCCACATTCAACGTGACTCTGTCCGACAACGGCGGCGGCCTCACCGACACCAGCGCGATCCAGTCCTTCACCATCAACGTCAACGCGGTCAATGATCCGCCCAGCTTCACGCTCGATGGAAATCCTCCGGCCGTTCCGGAAAGCGCGGGGCCACAGATCGTCGTGGGGTTCGCGAATATCGCTCCCGTGGGTGAGCCGGGTCAGGTTCTCACGGCGATCACCGTGACTCCGATCATGACCACCGGCGGACTCACGTTCGTCACGCCGCCGAGCATTAACCTTCTCTCCGGCGACCTGACTTATGAAGCGACCCCCGGCTCGAATGGAACCGCCACGTTTAACGTGACCTTGATGGATGACGGCGGCGTTGCGTTTGGCGGCGATGACACCGGCGGGCCGCTCGCCTTCACGATCACCGTCAACGGCACCAATCTGCCTCCCACGATCGCGGCTCCCGGAGCACAGTCCACTCCCGAAGACATGCCGCTGGTGATCAGCGGGTTGTCGTTCGCTGATCCCGACGCGGGAGTGGGCAACGTTACGGTCACGCTGACTGCCTCTCTGGGGACGTTGACCCTGAGCACCAGCGTGGTCAACGGCGTGAGCGCGGCTCAAATCACCGGCAATGGAACGGCCAACGTCATCGTCACGGCCACGCTTGGTCAGTTGAACCTCACGCTGGCGGATGCGGCGGGACTAACTTATCTGCCCAATCTCGACGTCATCGGCGACGACACGCTGGCCATCACGATTAACGACAACGGCAACACGGGATCGGGCGGCAACCAGACAGCGAATGCCACCGTGACCATCACGATCACTGGCGTGAACGACCCACCCACCTTCGGATCGGGCGTGAACTTTGGCGACTTGGTTGTTGAGTTCGATGATGGGCCGCAGACGATCCCAAACTTCCTGGGCAACATCAGCGCGGGAGGTCCGGACGAGGTGACTCAGGAGTTGACGTTCCTCATCACCACGGACAACCCCGGACTGTTTCGTGTCCTGCCCGCCATCTCATCGGATGGGACGTTGACCTTCACTCCGGCGAAGGGCTTCGGAGGAGTCGCGACGATCAAGGTCACGCTGCAAGACGATGGCTCGACCGACAACGGCGGCTCGGACACCAGCGACGCGCAGTCCTTCACGATCACCACCTACCGAGCCGACGTGAGCTACACCGCGTTCGGCAGCAAGAAGCTCCGAGCGGTCGTCGTCAACGGACTGCTGACCGTGCAGTCCGGCGGCGTCACGAACTCGCAGTATCTTCCTGAGTTCATCCGCACGCTGACGCTCAACGGTGGTTCGAGCGATGACTTGATCAATCTCTCCGGTCTGGACCCCACGCTGTATCCGAACCTGACCAGCATTCTGATCAACGGCGGCAAGGGCAAAGACGCGATCACGTTCAACGCGTTCGGGACCGGATCGTTCGCAATGCTGACCAGCCTGACCATCAACGGCGGCGACGGAAACGATCTCATCAACCTGACCGATGTGCCGACATCATTGTTCCTCCCGACCACCACGTTGCGGCTCAACGGCGACGCGGGGAATGACACCATCTTCGGATCGGACCTGGATGACCTCATCAGTGGCGGCGCGGGCAACGACTCGCTCAACGGTTTGGGAGGAACGGATCGTCTCGTCGAGTCCGCGAATGCCAACTTCAAACTGACCAACTCCAAACTGACCGGCGTGGGAACCGACAAGCTCTTCAGCATTGAGCGAGCCGCACTGACCGGCGGCAATGGCAACAACAAACTCGATGCCTCGGCCTTTACCGCTGGCGACGTGACTCTGTCTGGCGGCAACGGCAACGACACTCTGATCGGCGGCAGCGGTGCCGATGCTCTGTTGGGTGGCGATGGCAAAGACAGTCTCGTCGGAGGAGCCGGAGCCGACACGCTGATTGGTGGATTCGGCAACGACACGCTCAAAGGAGGCGAGGGGAACGATCTGCTGATCGGCGGAGACGGAGCCGATTCCGTCGATGGCGGAAGCAGCGACGGTCTACTCGGTGACACCGGACTCGGCGGCAACGGCGGACCCGGGCGCGGCAGTGACGGACTGATCGACGCGGGCGATATGCGGATCTCCATCGAGACCATCAACGAGGCCTTCGCCACCCTCTTCGCGTTTGAGCTTGTCTGAGAACTGATTGAACTCAGACGCAAGACGCTCGTGTTCGGCGACGAACTCAAACAGTGCCTTCGTGGAAGGATCGTCGGGCATTCCCAACTCGGCGTTGATTCGCGTGTGGTTGGTCTCTTTGGCCCCGAAGACCGTGTTTGGGTTGCGGCTGACCGTGGACTCGGCGTCGCGTCTCGGCGGTCTCGATGATGGCGGGCACGTCGTAGGTGTCGCCATCGACGGGGACGCAGCCCTTGAGGACGTTGAACGGAACACCTTCGGCCTTCAAATAGCGATCGTCGATGCTGACCAACGCGGCGAGCTGCGCTCCAGCGGAATGCCCCATGACCAGAATGCGTTTCGGATCGCCACCATGCTCGGCGATGTGCTTGTGGACCCAACCCAGAGACTTCGCAACGTCACGAATGATCGTCTCCATGTCGACGTCCGGCAGGAGTCGGTAGATCGAGCACTTGCCGCTCGTGTGCCGGCTCGGCGTAGGGGACGTTGCGTTTAACGTCCTGGGCTTGAGCTTCGGACAAGAAAGCAAAAACGAAGAGGAGCAGAGACGCGACCGGACACAGACGAAAACAACGGAAGCTAGCCGTTCGCCAAGATGACTGCTGCAGGAAGGGCGCGATCGGCCTTGTTTCGCTGAGACTTGGCGACGATGTCTTGGATCGTGGCAGTGATCAAAGCGCGGTTGCGATTCAGGAACCAATGGTCGCCATCGACTTCGATCAGCTCAAAGCCTCCAGTAGTCTGTTGGGACCACGCACGGATCTCGTCGGTGTAAACGAAATCGTCTTGCCGGGCGGCGAACGCGGTGATCGGGCAACTCATCGGTGAGGTGGACTCAAAGCGGTAGCTCTTCAACAACGGATAATCGCGGCGCATGAGCGGGAGGATCGACTTCAGAAACTCCGGGTCGTCGACATAACGGGACAACGAAATCAAATACTCGGCGCTGTTGTCAGCAACCATTGCCTTGAGCAACACCTCGCGTTTCTGCCACAGGTGGATCAGTTGCGGAGCCACCGTTCCCGTCACCACGAAGTGAATTGGCTCTCGGTGATGGCGTGTACGCAAACGACGAATGACCTCGCCCGCCACGATGCCGCCGTAACTGTGTCCCCAGATCACGACCGGACGATCGAAGAGCGGCAACACGTGTGGCGAGAGTTGATCCACCAGTTGATCGACGCTGTCCAACACTGGCTCGGCCGAGCGGTTTTCGCGTCCCGGCGTCTGCACGGCCAGGATGTCACAACCGTCCGGAGGATTGAGCAGGAAATTTGTAAACAGCGAGGCACCGACTCCCATCGAATGGAAACAAATCAGCCGACAGGGCGCGTCCGCGCGGCTGCGACCACGAACTAGCCACGGGTTCAAGACCTTCACGCCGTCTAAATTCGCCACGGTAAATGTCGGCGAAACTGGCAAAGAATCCTTGGACGAGGCGACGTCGCCGGTGCCCGCGCTTTCCAACTGAGTCAGCAACTCCGCCGACAAGCTGACGATACTCGGCCCTTTGAGCAATTTGATCAGAGGCACGTTGATGTCGAGCAAACGCACAATCCAAATCTGCAATTCCGTCAGCATCAGCGAATCCAAGCCGAGAATGTCGATGGAGGCAGCCACGTCGAGCTTCTCCGGATTCGCGTCCAGAATGCGTGCCAGAGCGACGGCCAGTTCTTGCTGGAGACGCTCGCGCTGCTGATCCGGCTCTAACTCGGACAGAGCCGCTCGCAGACTGGAAGATTTAGGACGGCTGCCGCGAGCCAAGGCGGCGTCGCTCATCAATTCGATGAATCGTGAATCGCGGGCCAAGTGCGGATAAGCAGTGCGGAAGCGAGACCAATCAAATCGCGCCGTCATCCGGTGGACGGGCTGCTGAATCAACGCCGCTTCCAGTTTGGTCAGCACGTCGGTCAGCGGCATGAAAAGCATCCCCTGACTTTCCAACAGAGTTCCGACGCCTCGCTCATCGTTCTCGCTCTTGGACATCCCCGCGTACTCTCCCAGAAGTCCAAGGTTGACCGAGGTGGCGCAGAGTCCTTGTTGTCGGCGGTACTGGGCCAACGCATCCTGGAAGAAGTTGGCAGCGGCGTAGTTCAACTGGCCAAGGATGCCAAAGACGGACGAGATCGAAGAGAGCATTAAGAAGAAATCCAACTCAGCTCCGGCAGCGAGCGTCGCCTCGTGCAGGTTCCAAGCACCTTGAGCCTTGGGACCGAAGACACGCGCGAAGCGGACCATGTCCATTGTCGCCACCGAGGCGTCGTCGAGTACCGCGGCACCGTGAACGACTCCGGCCAGCGCGGGCAGTTCGTTCGCGATTCGTTCCAGCAAGCGTTGCACGGCACCGGTGTCGGTGACATCCGCTTTCACCACGACGACCTCTACGCCGAGTTCTTTCATCGCAATGATGGCCGCGCCATCCTCAATGCTCTTGCAGCCGCTGCGGCTGAGCAGAACCAAATGGCGTGCGCCGCGATCGGCCATCCAGCGCGCGACTTCCAGTCCAAAGCCGCTGGCTCCGCCCGAGATCAAGTAACTGCGATCGGGGCGGAATGTCGCTTGGCGTGGAGGCAACGTCGCGACGGTCTCGTTCTCCATACTCAAGACGATCTTGCCGCGATACGCCGCCCGCGCCATGAACTTCAGAGCTTCGGGAAGTTTGGAGATCGGGAACTCGGTGATTTCTGGCGGCACGATCTCGCCCCGTTCGAGCAACGCCACGACTTCGTCCAGCACCTGCCGATGCAACTCTGGTTTTTGCGCCGCGAGCCGATCGACATCGACTACGAAGTACGAGATGTTTTCACCGAGCCGCTCCAAATTCAGTTTGCTGTTGCGATAGATATCTGACTTGCCGATCTCGACAAACCGACCAAACGGAGCGAGGCATTTGAGGCTCTGCGAGATAAAGCGGCCCGTCAGCGAATTGAGCACGATATCCACGCCGCGCCCCTCCGTGACTTCCATCACTTGGTTGTAGAAGTCGAGCGACCGGGAATCGAAGACATGCTCGACTCCCAGTTGCCGGAGGTACTCCCGTTTCTCCTGCGTCCCCGCCGTGGCGATCACGGTTGCTCCGGCTCGCTGCGCCAATTGAATCGCCGCACCACCGACGCCGCCGGCCGCCGAGTGCAATAAGACCGTCTCGCCGCGCGACATCCGCGCCAGATAACACAACGAGTACCAAGCCGTGATGTAAACGATGGGGAATGCGGCGGCCTGCTGCGGTGTCACGTTCTGTGGTCGGAGCACCACGCAATGCGCGGGAGCGGTCACTTGCCCGCTAAAACCGTTGGCCACACGAGCGATCACTTCGTCGCCCGCTTGAACATGCCGAACCTCAGAGCCGATGCGGAGCACTCGCCCCGCGACCTCCAAGCCCAGACGACTCCCGGCCATGCCGCCTGCGACGGCACTGTCTTGAAGCAGCCCCATCGCATTCATCAGATCCTTGAAGTTGATGCCCGCCGCTTGCACGGCGATTTCCACTTCGTCCTCTTTTGGCTCGGTGGACGGAAGTCGGCGGAACACGATTTTTTCGAGCATCCCCGGATCGCTCACATCAGCCCGATAAGCACCACCGACTCCCGACTCTTGTGAGACTGCCGCTTGCTCCGCCCCATCTCGATCCACGGCAACCAACTGTCGCACCAGTCGTTGCTCGCCGCGAAGAGCGATCTCAGATTCGTCCCGATCGCGGCGGCTGTGCAGCAATTCGTGAGCAAGCGACTCGACTTCACTCGGCGAGATCGCCGCACTCAGATCGACCATCGTCAGCGGAATGTTGGGGCATTCGTTTTTGATGACCCGCGACATCCCGTGCAGAATCGCTTGACCCAAATCCAGCGGCGCGTCCCCAGCCACATCCGTCGCGCCGTTAGTGACCACGACCAAACGCGGCACACCTTCCCGCTTGTGCAACGTCTGAACGAGTTCCAACAGCAACGCAACCGCCGGGCAATTGGCGAGGCCATTCCACCGTAGCACAGGCGGCCCGCCTGTGACTTCAACATGCGAACCAAGCAGGCGAACCGCCCGCTCCACTCCAGCCGCGAACACAATCAACGTCCGCCGATCCAAGGGCACGTCCGCCAACAATTCATCGAATCCCCGCGAGTCGCCGCACCGAATGATCCGCGGCCGAATTCCTTCGGCCAACAACCGCGTGGCCAACTCGTCTGCAACACCGGAGCCGTCGGCGATCAGCACGGCCGTCGCGTAATCGAAGATTCGGAGATGAAGCTCCGCATCACGAGCGGCTGGCGTCCAGCGGTACTCGTAGCAACCCTCATACAAACTGTCGGCCAGATGCGATCCCGCTCCAGTGAGTCGCTTACAGGTCAAGCCGCGCAGCTCGGCCACAAGATCACCCGCGTCATCGAGAATCAATGTGTCCAGAATCACGAATTGCTCGTCACTGTGGGTGACTCGCACATGGGACCAGACGATTCCGACAGGCTGCCGATAAAACCGAACACGCTCGATGCGATACGGCAGATAGACGCGCTGGGGATCGCTGGAGCAATGGACGTCAGCAAACACGACATGCAGGCAAGCATCAAGGAGCGCCGGGTGAATGACGTTCCGCTGTGATTCATGCACCAACTCGGCGGGCAGTTCGAGCTGAGCCAGCATTTCGTGGTCGCGATACCAAAGCTGTTGGATGCAACGGAATCCCTCGCCATAGTCGAGCCCCGCTGCGCGGATCGTGTCGTAAAACGGTTCGACGGGCAGGAGATCTTCATCGCCAAACTGTTGTTGCAGGTCGCCGAGTGAGACCGTCGATTTCTCAAACCGATCGTGGACCGTGTTGATGCGGCCGGAGGAGTGCTTCGACCAAGGGGACTCGACAGTCGCGTCGGCGGGGCGGCTGCAGATGCGGTAGTCTCCTTCGCCGGAAACGATCTCCAATCGGACCTCCAGCGGGTGACGACTGTTGTCGGGCAGGATCAGCGGCGAGTCGAAATGCAGTTCCTCCAAGAAGAATGATTCGTGGCGAAACTGTTCGCTGGCGACGGCCCACGCCAGCTCCAGATGACCGGTCGCGGGGAAGACGATCTCGCCATCGACTTGATGGTCGCGGAGGTACGGGAACTTCTGCACGTCGATCGCGGCGTCCCAGACGGCGAGGCCCTCTTCCGTGACCAGTTGCGTTTGTCGTTTTAAGAACGGGTGCTCGAAGCGTCCGTGTCGCAGTTCGGCCGCGGCCGGAGGTTCAAACCAGTGACGAGTGTGCTGCCAGGGATACTTCGGCAGCCGGACATAGCGACGATCGGAGCCGAACATCAGCGCGGTGTTTGGCTCCAACCCGCGTGCCGCGAGTCTCGCCAGGCTTTGCAGGAACACGACCACTTCCGGTTCCTTGCGAGTCATCGACGGAGCGATCACGGCATCGGTGCCGCGTTTCTGGATCAGTGCTTCAGCACCGCTCACCAACACAGGATGCGGTCCGATTTCCACAAACGTGTCGAAGCCCTCCGACAGCATTAAGTTCAAAGTGCTTGTGAACAAAACCGGCTGCCGTGCGTTTTGAAACCAGTAATCCGCGTTGAGATGCTTGCCATCCGCCCGTTTGCCGGTGACGGTCGAATACAACAGCGTCGTGCTCTTCACTCCCTGCATCTGAGCCAACGACTTGAGCATGATCCCCTTGATCGGCTCCATGTGATGGCTGTGATACGCGACCTGCACTCGTACCGGCCGATTGAAAATCCCGCGCGACTCCAGCAGCTTCGCGATCTGCTCCAGCGGGACCGCGTCGCCGGACAGCGTGAGCATCTCCGGCCCGTTGACCGCTCCGATGGAAACTCGGCCGGGATAGCCTTCGATCAGCTTGCGGCCCTCTTCCAGCGATATCCCGACCGCCAACATCCCCCCTTTGCCGGAGACTCGGTTCTGAGCTTGCGAACGATGATAGATCACCTGCACCGCTTGCTTGAGCGTCAGTGCGCCCGAAGCAAAACCGGCGGCCACTTCGCCGATCGAATGCCCCACGATGCCGACTGGTCGAATGCCGTAGTGCTCGTAAAGTTTGACCAGCGCGATTTGGATCGCCATCACCGCCGCTTGGACAACGACCGTGTCGTTGACCTTGGATTGATCGTCCCCCTTCCGCAGTTCGGCCAGCAGAGACCAACCGGCCAGTCTCAGAAAGAGCAGGTCGATCGTCTCCATCCATTTCCGAAAGACCGGTTCGTGCCGCATCAATTGCAGCCCCATCTTCGGCCACTGCCCCCCTTGGCCGGAGAAGACGAACGCCAGCTTCGGTCGCTTCTTGCGAGTGATCGTCGTCGTCAGAGTCGTCGAGTCCACTTGCCCATCGGCAAACTTGCGGAGCTTGTCCGCGACCTCGTGCGGAGTCTGCCCGACGACCGCCAGCAGATGCGCGTAATGACTCCGCCGAGCGAACGCCGAATAAGCCACGTCATCGAGCCGATGAGGCGTGACGTTCAAGAAGTCCGCATGACTCACTGCCAGTGTTCGCAGCGATTCGCGCTGAGCCGCGCTGAGCAAATACAACGTGCCGCGAGTCGCGAGATTTTCTGGAAGCTCGCTTTGTGAGCCGATGGCGCTAGCCACGGGCCTCGGTGGGTGACCCGTTGACGGCGAATCGCCCGACGCTAGCGCGTTCGGCTCACCATGCGAGTGCCATTGGACCAGCGCCCTGCGGTTGATTTCCCCCGCCTCTTGCAACACGACATGCGCATTCGTCCCGCCCGCTCCAAACGAATTCACTCCGACGATCCGTAAACGCTCGCCTCGTTCCAGCGGAGTGACACGAGTCGGCACCTCCAGCCGGAGATTGTCCCAGTCGATTTCGGGATTCGGTTCGTGGAAGTGCAAGTTCGGTGGAACGATCCCGTGCTGCGCCGTCAGCGTGCCTTTGATGAATCCCGCAATTCCGGCAGCGCCTTCGAGATGTCCGATGTTCGTCTTCACCGAACCGATCCAGCAGCGTTCTCCCTCGGCCCGTTCGCGTCCGAGCACGGCACCCAGCGCCAGACTTTCAATCGGATCGCCGACGGGCGTTCCCGTCCCGTGAGCTTCGATGTAATCCACCGTCAGCGGATCGACCCCCGCTTCGGAATAGACCGCCTGCAACATGGCGATCTGCGACAGCACGTTGGGCACCGTGAAACCTTCGGGCAGATAGCCGTCTTGATTCACCGCCGTCCCGCGCACCAACGCGTAAATCGCATCGCCGTCGGCGAGCGCCTTCTTCAATGGCTTGAGGATCACCACACCCGCCCCTTCACCACGGACATAGCCGTTGGCGGAGGCATCGAACGCCTTGCAATACTGGTCCGGGTTCAGAAAGCCGGCCCTGGACATGATGATTGACGATTCGGGTCGCAACATCAGGTTGACTCCGCCGGCAATCGCTAGGTCGGCTTCTCCGCCCCACAGACTGCGGCAAGCCAAATGGACCGCCACCAGCGAACTGGAGCACGCCGTGTCGAGCGTCACGCTCGGCCCCTTGAGGTTGAAGTCGTAAGAGATCCGATTCGCCAGCGGCGACATCGCGCAGCCCATCGCGACGTAGCGGTTGATTTCGTCCCGATGCTCGCTGGCCGCTTGCATACAAAGGTAGTCGTACATGAACGACCCGATGAAGACCGCCGTCCGAGTCCCATCCAACTGATCTCGCCGCAGACCGGCATCCTCCATCGCCTCGTGAGTGACCTCCAAAAGCAATCGCTGTTGCGGATCGATCCGCTGGGCCTCGGTGGGGAAATACCCGAAGAACTCGCCGTCGAACTGATCGACGCCCTCGATGAAGCCCCCCTTGGCGTTGCGAATGCTCCCGACCTTTTCCGGATTGGTGTCGTGAAAGCGGTCATGCTTCCAACGATCGTCGGGCACATCGCAGATGGCGTCGATGCCGCGCAGCAACCCCTCCCAGTAAGCCGTCGGCGAATTGAGGCCGCCGGGAAAACGACAGCCGATGCCAATCACGGCGATTGGCTCGCGCTGGTACTGATCGACGTGCTGAACTCGATGGGAAGGATCAAGAGATGCTGACATGGGTGACTCCTCAACGAATCAGTGGAAAGCCTTTTCCAAAGAGCTGCAAGCCTGAGCCGCCGTGTTCCTCCCAACAATCACCACTGGCCGCTGGTGGCCAACATTGCCTTGATCCGCGTGGCCTTCCGAATGGACACGTCTCGACGATGCCGACCGCGACCAAGACACACTTGTTTTCATGAGAAGATTTTAGAAGCGGTGCTTGCCTCGTGCCTTTACTCCGAAGGAGTTGCGTCTCATAGCCCAGCGGTTGCCGCGCTTCGCGGCTACCCTGCGTGACTGAGTGGTGAATCGGTTCTACCCCGAAGGGCAACGCTGTGAAGCATTTTTAGGCTGACAAACTGGGGTTTCTCTGATTCGGCAGAATTCGGCAGATATGACAAAAAGCCAGATTCCTAGTGCCTCAGTTCGTAGTTGATCTGCCATCACAACGCGAGTTTAGCCAGTTCAACTTTTGAGAGTCGGTTCGGACGGCGGTGGGGCGGGCAGAACGGGGAGCAGGAAAGGGGTCAGGGAAAGCGCCGGTAAAAGCCGGGTGAGAGTAGCAGATGAAAGTTCTGTACGAACCAAGGAATAGCGGACCAGTTCCTCTTCGACGCCACGGAGTCGCAGACCCTGCGCATGGATTCAAGCTCTCATTGCGGAAACCGGTCCGCCACGGGCAGATCGGCGGTTCCCTGCGGCAATTCGCCGCCGATGGGACGGTCGGACAAGGCCACAAGCCGTACTGCCGACATGGACGCTGCCGAGGGACCACCGAAGCGTCGGAAGCATCAGTCGGGCGGTTTGTTCGGAGTACGTTTAGCGGCTGAGAAGGCTCTGGATGCGTTGTCGGTGGGACTGCTCAAACGCAAAGTGAATTGGGTGCAGGATGCGGACATCCAAGGCTTCTTCGACAACATCTCGCACGAGAAGTTGCTGAAGCTGCTGGAGCTTCGCATCGGCGATCGCCGAGTGCTGGTCTTGCTGCGCAAGTGGCTGACGGCCGGCGTTTCGGAGGACGGAGAATGGTCATCGTTCGGTACGCGGACGACTTCGTGATGGGATTTCAGCACCAGGACGAGGCCGAGCTGCAAGAGATCAAAACGGAACTCCGCAAACGACTGCATCAGACGGTCAACGCGACCGGTGCTTGGCTGCGGAGCGTCGTTCGTGGCTGGCTCAACTACTTCGCGGTTCCGGGAACCTCCCAAGTGCTGAATCGATTCGTGACCGAGGTGGATCACCTCTGGGCCAAAAGCCTCCGCCGCCGCAGTCAACGCGGCCAACGAGCGTGGCCCTGGACCCGCCTCACGCGAATCATCATCAAGTTTGTCTCGACTTCCCGTGCGGATCGGCTGCGGCATTCGACATTGTTCACGCCGGCAACTTCGCCGGGACGAGAACAAAGCTTTCGAGTCACGGAGTGACTCGACTACTTTGCGGCTTCACCGGGCTGCACGAATTCCGCGACCACTCCGGCCAATGGGAAGTGAATCCAGGTTGAGCGGATCGACTGGCCCGCGCTGCGGATCATCTCTTGAGACGCGGAAAGTTGCCCCGAATAGCTGGCCGCCTTGGCGGCGCAGTGTTCCCGCCGAAGCGGCGCGCTCTTGTGGTCGATGATGACGAGGTCGCCGTCGGTAAGTTGCAGGAGCAAATCCAACGTCCCCTTCCATTGAGTTCGAGCAACGACGCGCTGGCTCGCCCCACTTCTGAACCAAGGACGGCACTTCGAGCGTTTCGATGACTTGTTGCACCACGAGCAGCGGTGCGAGCGTGCGGCGGTCGATGCGCTCCAGCGCCGAGAGGCGAGCATCTCCGTTCCAGGGCATCACGAACTCCGAAGGTTCTGTTGTATCGTCAGTCGGCGGTGTTGCTTGAATCGCCGTCAATCGCTCGTGAAGCCACTCCGGCGTCTCCAAATTCGGATCGCCGAGAATGTGCAGGATCGTCGCGGCGGCGAGCGAGTCACTTCGATCCGACACCAACCGCAACCCGGCCAGCACGAGAACACCTTCGCGAGTCGCCAACAGTCCTGGACTATCCAGCAGGTACGGAATGCCGAGCGAATCCAGCGCACGAGCCAAGCCGTTCAGACGGCGATTGACCCGTTCAGGCACAGCCATCTCCCCGAAGCGGATTCCTTCGGAGTGCAATTTCGAGATTCCGCAGGCCAGAGCATCCGCGTCTTGCGGCTGGTTCTCGCTCTCCAAGATCCAGCGTTCGACACCTTTCGAACTGGCGGGCTTCTTGGGATTCTGAATCGCTTCTTTGCCGAAGACAGGAACGAATAACTGACCCACAAGTTGAACCAACGCGCGCTGGCTGCGGTAATTGTCAGGCAACTCATTCCGTTGCGCGTCGGTCGCGGTTTTCCAGACATCATTGATGAGATCGGGATCGGTCTCACGAAATTCGTAGGGTGGCGAAGCCGCAATGTGGCACGACGCTCCGCGTCGTGAATCGCGACGCGGAGCGTCTCGCCACAATCTTGCAGAACGACCCCTAATCCCCGAGCCTCCGCCGCACGCAGCGAGGTCAACTCGCGGCTGCCGTCATCAAGATCAACCCCAGCTTCGCGCAGTTGTCTGAGTTCGCTGGTCGACCAGCGCGAGCCACGAGCGTCCGCTGTTCCCACCAACTGTGAGGGGATTGGCGTCCCTCGTGGCACTCGCTCGCAAAGTAGCCATTGATCGATCCGCTGCCGGACCTTGCCCTCTGGATCGTTGTCTTCGCTGCACAATTCGGAGACGGCTTGGTCCCACTCGCTGCTGCCGAGTCCTGGCTCATCGGTCAGCGATCTGGCGAGCCGCGTCGCGACGGGGCGAGGCAGAGGCATCACAGTCGCATTCTCATTCAGCCCATTGAAACAATCATCCGCTTGCCGGCCAACTCAATGGCAACGCCACGCTCAAAATCGCTCGCGAGCAATGGCAGATTTTCTCGGCTGGTTGGACAGCAGTTGTCCAAGCTCACGGATATGCTGGCCGCCCTTGGCACATGATGCGAAGGAGTGGCTGATGGCAGAGGTTTCCGCACTCCAACGGCAGTGGCGATTGCTGCAAGCGATGATCGCGCGGCGGAACGGTGAAACCGTTGCGGAACTCGCGGTTGAATTGCAGGTCTCGGAGAAGACCATTCGACGAGACTTGGTGTTGCTTCAGAAGGTGGGCTTTCCTCTGAATGAGACTGTCGGTCACAAGGGGCTGAAACGCTGGAAGGTCTCGGCCGAGCACGGGCCACCGGCGGCGATTCGCTGGGATGAGGCGGCAACGCTCTATCTGGGGCGCAAGCTGATGCAACCGCTGTCCGGCACGGGACTGGCCGAAGCGTGGAAGTCGCTCTCGCGGAAGATCGAACTAATTCTGTCCGACGATGCTCGGAAGTATCTCGACCGCATGGCGGCGATGTGGCTGGTGACACAACCGGCGGCGAGTGATTACGCCTCGCAAGGCAGATTCATCGACGACCTCGCGCTGGCGATCGAGGAACATCGCGTCACGTTTCTGACATACCAATCGCAGGCCGCCACCGAACCCGTGACCTACGACGTGCATCCTTACGGAGTCGTCTTGCATCGCGGCTCACTCTACCTCGTGGCCTATGCTCCGCATCACGGCGCAGTGCGCCGACAATTCACGAACGCGGGAGATGTGGCGACAGTGTCGCCACATTTGACGATTCAAAAGTGGGGGCACTGCCCCCACAAATTCCACAACCGCCAAACGTCGGGACACTGTCCCGACAAATCTCAACGGCAGAAAAAGTCGGGGCGCTGACCCGACAAATTCCACAACGATCAAAAGTCGCTACACCGTCGCGACAATTGGCACAGCCATCATTAATGACTATTGAGAACTCACCAGAAAGTGAGAGGGCGTAATGGCCGGTCAGAACAAAACCGCGGCGGCGGTGCGATTGGGGCTGCCGGCGGATTACGTCGAGTTCCTGGAATCGCTGAAGACCCGCGTTCGGCAGGCTCAGACGAAGGCCATGCTGTCGGTGAACCGCGAGATGATCGCGCTGTACTGGGACATCGGACGGCAGATCGCCGAGCGGCAGGAACGGGACGGCTGGGGAAAGAGCGTTGTGGACCGGTTGGCGGCGGATATCCAGCAGGCGTTTCCGGGAATCGGTGGGTTTTCACCCAGCAACGTCTGGCGGATGCGGGCGTTTTTCCTCGCCTACAGGCCCACAACGGAATTTCTCGCACAGCCTGTGCGAGAATTGGCACGCGAACCAAAAGTCGCACAGGCTGTGCGAGAAATCGGCGAGCCAATTCCGTCACAAGCTGTGACAGAATTGAACCTCACAATTCTGCCGCAGCCGATGGCAGGAATTCCGTGGGGCAAAACGTCCTGATCTTTGAAAGGCTCAAGGACCGCAGCGAACGCGCGTGGTACGCCGCAAAAACCCTGGAACACGGCTGGAGTCGAGCGGTCCTCACGGTGCAGATCGAAAGCGATCTTTACGGACGCCAGGGAAAGGCGGTCAGCAACTTCGCGGGAACACTCCCCGCGCCTCAATCAGACCTCGCGCATGCAAGATTGTGGCGCGACGCTCCGCGTCGCGATTCACGACGCGGAGCGTCGTGCCACAATGCGGCTCCGCCGCGTTACCTCTTTGATTTACTGACACTGCATGACGACGCCATCGAACGTGATCTGGAAGCTGCGGAGCTTCGTCGTCATCGACTTGAAGATGAGAAAGTTCACACCGGAAGACGCCGGGAAGATGAACTTCTACCTCTCCGCGATCGACTCGCAGATGCGTCATCCGGACGACGCTCCTTCCATCGGACTCGTCCTGTGCAAGACTCACGACCGGATCACCGCCGAGTACGCCCTGCGAGACATCGCGAAGCCGATCGGTGTGGCCGAGTGGCAAACCAAGCTGGTGCAATCGCTGCCCGATTCGCTGAAGGGCAGCTTGCCGAGCATCGCGGAGATCGAAGCCGAACTGGAACTCCGCGACGGAGAATCTGCGACGTGACACCGCCAACCCACGCGCCGCGCAACTCTGTCCGATGATCCCAAATTGATCCAGGAGTCCGAACCATGAAGATCTCGGTTGTGGCCGGTCTCCCGCCGCCGCTTGCTGTTCAGCGGTAACGATGTTGGAATCGCCGCGAGTGCATCAGAGAAATCCAAGTGTGGCACGACGCTCCGCGTCGTGAATTGCGACGCGGAGCGTCGCACCACAATGAAAGCAACCATGACCTTCAGAGATGACTTTCGAGAACTGACCGGCAACCCGCCATTTCCGTGGCAAGAGTCGTTGTACGAGCGATTCATCGCCCATTGTGGCGCGACGCTCCGCGTCGCGAACGAACACCCGCACAACATCCCCGCGTCGTGCAATCTTCCAACTGGCCTTGGCAAGACATCCGTCGTTGCCATCTGGTTGATCGCGTTGGCGAATCACTCTGACCGGATGCCGCGACGACTGGTGTATGTCGTCAACCGCAGAACCGTCGTGGATCAGACGACGACCGAAGTTAGTAACCTGCGAGAGAGACTTGGCAATTCACCGAGACTCGAGGAACTTCGGCAGCGACTTGTCGATTTGTGCGCGCTGCCACTCAACAACAAAGACGAACCCCTTGCCATCAGCACGCTTCGCGGCCAGTTCGCCGACAATCGGGAATGGTCCGCAGACCCCGCTCGCCCGGCGGTCATCGTGGGGACGGTGGACATGATCGGCAGCCGCTTGCTCTTCGGTGGCTACGGAGTGGGTTTCAAGAGCAAGCCGCTTCATGCGGGTTTTCTTGGTCAAGACGTTCTGCTGGTTCATGACGAGGCTCACTTGGAACCAGCGTTTCAGAAATTGCTGATCGGGATTCAGGCGGAGCAGCATGAAGGCGAACGTGCGAGCGCGCTCCCGTGGGCGAAGCTGCGGGTGATGGAACTGTCCGCCACGACGCGCATAGCTGACAACAATGAACAGTCGGAAGAGAAACCCTTCGAGCTAACGGACGAGGAAAAATCACCACCAGTTGTCATTCCCGATCCGCCCAATGAGCCTGAGAAAGAACCGCCAATTCACTGCGTTTGGCGGCGACTCAAGGCTCCAAAGCGTCTCACCCTCGCGCCAATCGAAAACGACAAAGAGGTCGCAGACAAGATTGCGGAACTTGCACTGAAGCAACGCCAAGACGTGAACGGCAACGACACGAACACCGCCGTGCTCATCTTCATCCGCGGCCTTGAAGATGTGGCAAAAGTTTCTGCCAAGCTCGCCGACAAGAAAAGTGGAGTGGGACCGGAACACGTTCAGCAACTCACCGGGACTATGCGCGGCCTCGAACGTGATGCCTTGGTGGATCGCGATCCGGTCTTCATGCGCTTTCTGCCCGAAAAGAGCCGCAACCCCAACGTCACTCCAATTCCGGGCACGGTCTACCTCGTCTGCACCTCCGCCGGGGAAGTCGGCATTGACATCTCCGCTGACCACATGGTCTGTGACTTGTCCACCTTCGACAGCGTGGCCCAGCGCTTCGGTCGGGTGAATCGGTACGGCAAACGTACCGACACCCGCATCGACGTCGTGCATCCCAAAGAGTTCGGTAAGAGAGACAAGAAGACCGGTGAATTGAAGGCCGAAAAGATCGACATCTGCCGACAGCGGACTCTCGAACTACTCAAAAAACTACCGTCCCTTGGCGAAAATGGTTTCGACGCCAGTCCAATGGCGCTGAGCAACCTGAACGCCGCCGATCGTCGCGACGCCTTCAATCCTGAACCCACCATGCTTTCTGCGACCGACATTCTCTTTGACGCCTGGGCCATGACATCAATCCGCGACAAGATGCCCGGTCGGCCCGAAGTCGCTGAGTATCTTCACGGCATAGCTTACGAACTGCCGCAAACAACGATTGCCTGGCGCACCGAACTCGATCTGCTCGCCAGCGATCCCGACCCACGGAAAAAGCTTCAGGCCATTTTTTCCAAGCATCGCATCCGCCCCCATGAAACGATCACGACCAACAGCTACCGCGTCATCAAGTTCTTCGGGGACATCACCAAGAAGCGTGGAGTTCTGCGAGACACTCGTGTTGCCATTCTGTTCGCCCGCCAACTCATTCTCACCGGGGTTGGCGAATTGATCGCCAACCCCGGCCCGCTCAATGCCGATCCAACGCTGATCCTTCCCGCGTCCTTCGGTTATCTGGACGACAAGGGAATGCTGTCAGCAGATGCAGTTCCCAACGAACCGAATGCCGACGAACCGCCGCTCTCACTCGATATCGCAGATCACGAAGGTTACGAACCTACGCCCGATGTCGTCACACGCTTGCGGGTGCTTATCGAGCGCACCGATGGCGGTTGGAAAGCATTGCCCCTGCCGGGCGGAAAGCCGCTGCCGGATTCAATCAGGCCCAACTACTCGAAATCAACGGACCTGATCAATGCTCTTCGCAAGACCGGCTTGCGCGTCCGACTCGTGCAGCCGATTGCGTTCGATGACGAGGGCGAAGCCGTGAAGTCGCTCGTCGCGCTCTCGCCCGTCAGTCAACAACAACAGGGTGAGGAACAGGCTCTTGGCGATCACGTTCAAGCCGTTGAACGCGCGGCAGAAAGACTTGCCGACAAGCTGAATCTCCCTGACCCGTTTCGCGCCGCGTTGCTCTTCGCCGCCAAGTGGCATGATGAAGGTAAGAAAGCCGACATCTGGCAACGCTACATCGGCGGAAAGGACGGCCAGCCGGTGTTGGGCAAGTCCGCGAAGTGGTGCGATCCCAAGACGCTTTGCGGTTATCGCCACGAGTTCGGCTCATTGCTGCGAATGGAGTATCCCGACCAACATCAAACGGCGTGCGTCCTCCCCGACGACCCAGACGTGAAAGACCTCGCCTTGCACCTGATCGCTGCCCATCACGGCAATGCACGGCCCCATTTCAGCAACAGCTTTGATCGGGACTTCTCAACGCAGCAGAGCGACCAGATTCACACCGACGCAATCCGCCGCTTCGCCCGCTTGCAGCGCAAGTATGGCCGGTGGGGTCTCGCATATCTCGAATCGCTGCTTCGCGCCGCCGACGCTGCCGCCAGTGCTGGCCTCGAAACCGACGACGACACCGAAGATTCCGACGGAGGTGAAGCATGAGCGACAGACAAGCCAACATCGCCATCCCGGTGGACCTGACCAACCCCGGCCAATTCTTCGCCTGCTGCGGCCTGCTGGAACTCGCCGACCGCCTCTGGCCTGGAGCCGTAGGATGGTTTGACCGACAAGAGTTCCGCATCCAAACGATTGACCGAACCAGAACGCTGTCGGAACTGCTCAGCGAAGCGCGCTCGACGACCTTCAATGTCGGCGACGACTCCGAGAGCGATGATGACGACAGCAAGGACGACGACCTTCCCGTCGAACCAATTCGTCTGCAATGGAAAAATGAAAAGCCCGCGATTCACCTCGATTGGTGGACCGAGAAGTCAATCAAGCCTTGGGCGGGGTCAATGAAGGAGCGAGTCATACTGCGGGCAATGCTCAATGACATCGATCCCGAAAATGTGGACCCCTTCAATGACCTGAAAGCGGTCCTCTACAAGTCGCCGAAGAAGAAGAAACCGGACAAGAAAGAACCCTTCTACTTCGACCCACGTCGCGGCAACAAATCGCACCCGCTTGATTCTGGGTTCTCGCCGGACACACACAAGATGCAGGCCGAGTGCTGCCCCGCGCTCGAGTCGCTTTGCTTCATCGGCCTGCAACGCGCCCGTCCCGCTGCTACCGGAACCGCCAACCAGTCTCGCTACACCGTCTGGACCCAGCACATTGCGGCGAACCTGGTTGGCGCTGTTGTCTGTGGCATCGTGCCCATTCCCGGTTCCATCAACTACGTCTTCAACAACTACTTCCGCACGGACCAACGCAAACACAAAACCTTTTCCCAAGCCACGCTCGAAAGGAACAAACATGTCTGAGTCACAGAACTTCGATTACACGGAATTCGACAAGCTTCTCGCTTCAGATGGACCGGTGATGATCGTCGGCCAGCAGTTTCAAAAACTGGCGGCAATCTCTTCGGACGAAATCGTCTTCCCGCCGAGTTACGCTAATCCATCGGAGAAACCAGGTGATCCTCCCGTCTACAACATTGATGAGATCGACCCGTGTGACCCGTCGAAGAATGTTTGCGTGCTCGACAGCATTCCGTCGCAAGCCAACCGCATGGAGCCGCTCTTCGGGTTGCCGGCGTATTCATCGCTCGTACCGCAGTACGCCGTGAAATTGTTGGACGACGTTCCGCCCGTGAGCATTCTCAACGTCGGGCACCGGCTTGCCGACGCGGTGTTTCGTGGCACAACGCTCCGCGATGCGATCGTGGCGGCCTTCAAGGAGTACGCCAAAGGCAATGCCACGCCGATAGCCAAGCTTGGCGCAACGAGTCTCGTGTTTGGCGTCTGGGATTCTCGTGGAACTGGCATCAAAGTCCCGCGACTCATCAGTTCAATCGTCCGAGCATTCAACGTCACACAACTCAAGCGTTCGGCTCAATACTCCCCGCCGATCAAGTACGAGCAGGAAGGGTTGTTACCTTCAGGACTCGAAGGTAAGCCTGCGGACCACGGCCTTGCCGACGTGCCATCGACTCACAAGATCGGTGGCATCCAGGTCAACGGCGATATTCGCCGCGATTTTTCGCTGAATCTGTCCGTCTTGCGCGCACTGAAGGGTGCGAGCGATGACGAAACAGTGAAGCTCCAACGTTACGTCTTGGGTCTTGCCTTGATCGCACTCACGGCGACGCCGGAACCGAATCTGCGGCAAGGGTGTCAGTTACTTCCGAAGGGGAAACCGACATGGAAACAGTTCCTCGCAACTGGCGATGAAAGTGACTGGGTTCATGCGAGTCTCAATATCGCTGGTTTCGCGGCTGCTGCCGCTGACGATTTCGGTGTCGCGCAGCCGGTGAATCAACCGCTCGTGTTCGACAAGACTCTTCTCAAGTCCTCAATCGAAGCTGATGCGAAGAAGAAGGCAGCCAAGAAAGCAGAGAGTTCGGGGCATTCGATCGAAAACCTCCAGAAGCTGGTCAACGATCTCGAACCTGTCAAAGGTGACAAGCTCAGTGAGGCCAAGACCAAACCTCTGGCCAAGCTTCAGGATGCTGTGGCCGCAATTGAGACCGATACGACTGCTACTGACGAGCTGAAGGCAGTCGCCGCAGGACTCAAACCACTGCTCATCGCTGATGCCGGTGCCGCAGCACGGAAGACTCAGATGCTCGCGTTATTCACAGTGGCAGCCCACGATCAATCGGCGGAGGCTCCGGCTGAAGCAACTGAGGAGGCGGCACAATGAGCTTCATCCTTCTCACCGTCCGCTTTCTCGACGATCGTTACCACGGTCTGCTTGATCGAGGTGGGCCGCCGGAGTGGCCGCCTTCGCCGTTTCGTTTGTTTCAGGCACTCGTCGCGGGTGTTGCTAGACGGGGCGAACTCGTCATCGGAATCGACACCGCGGCGAACACAAACTTCACCGATACGGGCAAAGCGATTGGCTGGCTCCAAGAACTTGCCCCGCCCATCATCATCGCGCCCAAGTCGAGAACCGGACAGGCCATCACTCGCTTCGTTCCCAACAACGACGGCGACAAGAAGTTTGATCGGCAGGAACGCCTGACCGCCAAGGCGACGATTCCGACGCTGTTTCTGCTCGACCCCGATCAGAAGCCGGAGGTGCATTACGTTTGGGACATCGGCAGCCAATCTGACGTGCCTGTGGAACGGATTCGCGATGCAGCCCGAAGCCTGACGACTCTGGGCTGGGGCATCGACATGGCCTTTGCTGATGCGCGTCCCGCTCCGCAAGCAGAGGTGGAGTCACTTCCGGGGGTCCGTTGGCATCCCAAGCCGGGTGCATGGCGAGACGAAGGCATGTTGCGAACGCCAACCCTGGATGAGGAAACGCAGCAGTGCTCGATGTGCGATCTCCGGCATTGTCACGAGACCGCGATGAATCGCATCCAGCATGGCAAACCGCTTCGGACTGTCGATAAGCCGAAAGTCTTCGGGCAGGTTCTCTATACCAGCAGCGAGAGATTGATCGATCGGCCCGCGATCGTATTTCAATTGCTCGACGACGATGGCGAGTTCATCAAGCCGCCCTATCTCCAGTCCAAGCTCATTCATATCGCCGGCATGGTTCGCCATCTGGCGATCAAGGCGATGCAAAAGTCTCCGCCAGCGGGCGTGGCCGATGACTGGGTCGAATCCTATGTCGCCGGTCATGTTCGGCCCGGTGCCGAGGGACATCGCCAGTTCTCTTATCTCCCGCTGCCTTCCATCGGTCATGTCCACACAGCCCCATCCATTCGGCGAGTGATGATCGTCGCGCCGCTAGGAGATGATCGGCTCTTGGAGCATCTAGCTCGTGCCCGTTCGGAAATTCATTCTACTCGAGAATGTCTGACGAAAAATTGTTGGCGTGCGGTCGAAGATCGCTCTCTTGGGCGATCGGCGCGTTGTCCAGACAGCGATGGCCAGCCATTTCTGACGTTGTGCGGTTGATGGGGCGCACAGCGGGAGCGACTCGGAGGCGATTCCGTTGGGGGAGACGGGCGGATGGCGGTGGGCCTCGT
>JBJXEX010000432.1:0-6314 GCA_046156195.1 Planctomycetaceae bacterium
CCGAGGCCAATTCCGAAATTCCGAAGTGCCTGACCCCTTGATGGTCCCTTTATGGCCGAGGAGCGCCGGGCGGGATCGCTCCGGCTGGCGGGACTGTTCCCGGCGGGGCTGCTCCGGCCGGAAATCCTGGCGGAAAGTTTTGCGGAGGCGCGCCAGGCGTCGCGACGCCGGGGAATGCCGAGCCGGGCGAAAATCCTGGAGCGGAGCCTCCCGGCGTTCCCGACTGTTGCTTGAGTTTGTCGATCATCTGGCCGGGCACAGACAACGACACTGTCATCGTCGATCCGGCTCGATTTATTTGCACGGAGGTGATGACCGAGTCGATGTCCGGCAGCATCATCTTCAAGAAAGACGCTTGCTGTTTACGCTGCTCAAGTTGTTTCGCGGTCTCGGCGAAAAACTGCTGGGCGGCAGAGTCTGTCTTGCATGTCAGCTCGACTTTCAAATCGGCGCTGCCGGGCAGTTTGACGTCTATGCGCACGCTCGCGATCTCTTGCACCAGTTTTTGCATTTCTTGGTTCGGCAGCATCGACGGGCTGAACCCCGGTGGCATCGCGGGTTGCGTGGCCGTGCTTCTGGGATTGGCCACAATCGTCAGGTGCTGGTCCTTCGCGAGGTAGGCCAAGACTCCGTTGTTCTCGGCGAGATCTTGGCGGTCGATGGTCCGCTCAATCCATTTTGGCTCGGTGAGGATCACATGTTTGTCGTTACCAAAGATGATCGCGCTGCCGTTGGGAATAGTGTTCACAAAGTAGTCGATGCCGTTGTGCGATTTGGCGGTCAACCCTTGTGTGAGTTGCGCGAGCGTCTTGCCTCCGAAGGGCTGCTTGAGCGTGAGGATGACCACGCCATCCTCGAGACCCGCTTGATTGGTTCCCGGCATCCCCATTCCCATCCCGCCCGGCATTCCGGGCATGGCCATCATCGGATTCCCGGCCGGGGGAGCTCCTGGTTGAGCGGCATTGGCCGCGTTGGGATCCATCTTCATCGCCATGAAGAAATGCTCGACCTCCTGAGCTGGAAAGCCGAACGACTTCTCAAATTCCGCGAGTCCCTTCTGTCCGTCGGGCTTCTGAAAGAGCGAAGCCAAGACCGGTGAGGCAATCAAGTCCGCCGGACGAGCCGTGAAATAAACATCCGCGTCCGCCGGCATGAGCGCGATAAACTCACCCGACGCGCTGCGGATGCCCTTTGATCCCAACAGGTTCATCAGCAACCAGCCCAAGCCGCCTAGCAGCAAGAGCGCCGCCACGCTGCCCCCAATGATCGCCAGCAGCGGCCCGGCGGAACTTTTCTTCCCGCGGCCCTTCTTGCCTTTGGCCGCTCCCTTTTTTGAGACACCGCTTTTTGAACCACTGCTTTTTGAACCGCTGCCGCGCGATCGCGTCGTGCTGCGAGCCAGCCGCTCGTCCTCATCCTCGTCGTTGGCCTCGTCGTCGTCCGGAGCTTCGTAGTCGTCCTCGGAGACCTCGTCGAGCAAATCGCCGAAGTCATCCTCGTCCGCTTTCTTCTTCGGCGGAGCCTTCACCGGAAACGGCTTCTTGCACTTGGGGCAGCCAACTTTCTTGCCGTCGGGCGGAGCGGCTTTCAGCTTCAACTTGGCTTTGCAATGCGGACACTGGACGCTGATGGGGTCGGCCATGACGGCCTCCTCGGTTTGAGGCGGAGGGGATTTCTCCGGATGCTATGCGGCGCGGGAGTCACTCTCAAGCGGCGACTGTCGCCACTGTTTGACTTCCGCGAACCGGATCAATAAACCGCCAAGCGTTCTCTTGATCGCGAGCACCACAGTTAAGGTTCACCCAATATGACCGTGCGGATTGTGCAAATCACCGACCTGCATCTGATGGCCGATCCGCTCGGCGAATTGAAAGGGGTCTGCACACGAGCCACGCTGCACGCCGTGCTGAATGTTCTGCGGCGCGACTTCGGTTCGGCCGAGCGACTGATCGTCTCGGGCGATTTGGCTCACGATGAATTGCTGGAGACATACGAAGTGCTCGGCGAACTGCTCGCCGATTGGATGCCGAAGCTGCGAGTGATTCCGGGCAATCACGAAAACCGCGGCTTCATGCGGCAAGTCTTCGGCCCACGAGTGACCGTCCTGGACGATCGCAATGTCTTCGCAGATTCGGTGGGGGGGTGGCGGCTGATCGGACTGGATTCACTACTGCCGGGAGAAGTCCGCGGGCAATTGGGAGAGGTTCAACGCGACTGGCTCGCACGCGAGTTGGCTGCCGAACCGCTGCAACCGACGGCGATCTTTTTGCATCATCCGCCGCTGAATGTTGGCACTGGATGGCTCGATGAAATTCAGGTGGAAGACGCGGAGCGGTTGCTCGACTTGCTGCCGCAACACCCGCAGGTGAAGTTCGTCTGCTGCGGGCACATCCATCACGAGATGACTTGCAGCCTGACTCTCCGAGGCGTTGCAACCATAGGCTCCCAGGCGACGCGACCGCAATCACTGCTGATGCTGACGACGCCAGCAACGTCGGTGCAGTTTCTTCCGGAGACCGACCGATTGATCCCCGATCTCATCCCGCCGGGGTTTCGGATTTTCGACTTGGAGACGGACGGTTCTTTTCGGACTCGCGTCGTGCGCGTGCCGCTGTCTTAGACCTCACGCGGCCATTATTGAGACGTTTAGCACGATCGTTTAACCGCGCGAGGGTATCGTTGGATAGCGGTGGCGGACTCAGCGGCGATCCCAAAGAAAAAGGACGGGCAAGAGTGCCCGTCCTACGCAGGATTTCTGAAACAGAGATTACTTCGCGACGACCGGTGCGGGTCATCACTCGCTCCGCGTTCTGGCGAACGCGGCTACGTTACTTCGCGGCAGCGACCGGAGCGGGGACAGGGACCGCCGGAGGAGGCGGTTCGGGCCATTCCATCAGCAGCTCATCGGGCGTCGCCAACGTCAGCGTGTTGTCCTTGCCGGACTTGAGATCGACTGCGGCTTCGGTCAGTTTCTGGGCTTGTTCGGAATCTTTATCCACGAGCAGGTTGTCGTTGACCGCTCGCCACCATTGCAGGTGGGGCCAGTCGCGGCGCACGGTCTTGAGCGCGGTTTCCATTGCCTTGCCGTTGGCTCCCGCGCTGAAGCCGGCACGCTTCGCGATCACGCTGTACTTGGCGAGCTTCGCGGCACGCTTCAATTCCCACAACAGTTCCGCCACTTCTTCGGCACGAGTCGTCGCCATGTTTTGCTCCCTTTCGCAATGAGCCAACAAAAGAAGCCCTACCGAGTCGCCGCGACGATCAGGATCACTCGCCTGTCGTTTTCTCTGGGACCGAGGGCCTTGAGTTTGATGTGCGTTCGCCATCCAATTCCAACCCAACGCGAGCGACCTTAATCGAACCCCTACGGGGGATCAAGACTCACGGAATGCCCATGGACCGCGTCTTTGAAGGCCACGGAATTCGCTTCGAATACCCCGACGATTGGATTCTGCACGAGCAGTCCACCGTCGAGGAAATCACGCTCACGGTGCATAGTCCCGACACGTCTTTCTGGTCGCTGACGCTGATCATGGACCGGCCCGATCCGCAGCGCGTCATCGACTCCGCGCTGGAGGCGTTCCGAGAGGAGTACTCGGAGATTGACGTGTACCCCAGCACGGCTCGGCTGGGTGATCAACCCACCGAATCTTGTGAGTTGGATTTCGTCTGCCACGAGCTGATCGGCAGTGCGTTTCTGCGAGCGACCGTCGCTCCTGAATTCACGCTGCTGGTGCTCTATCAAGGCGCGGACTTGGAACTCGACGATACTCAGAAAATTTTGGAAAAGGTCAGCCGCAGTCTGTCGTGGGACTCCGATGACCTGCCCGACATTTTCAACCCAGAGGTTGGCGACGATTAGTGGCCGTGAATACCTTGAAGTCACAGGAGCCTCTCGATGCGAAACCAATGGTCCTTTGAGCCACGTCTGCGGAGTCCCTGCTGGACGGCATTCGCGGGTGGCGTGCTGACGTTGTTCATGGCCAGTGGATTCGCGGGGTGCTCCGCCGAAAACACGCTGGGACGGCAAGCGGTGAAAGGGAGTGTGACACTCGACGGGCAGCCGCTGGCGAGCGGTTCGATTCGCTTCGAGCCTCAAAATGTAAGCGGAATCAAAGTCAGCGCGGGGGCCGTCATCCACAACGGTCAGTTTGTCATTCTGGAGGATCAAGGGCTTCCGAAGGGATCGTACAAAGTGTCGATCTCGTCTCCGGAAGGGGGCAACCAGGAACCGTCGATGCCGGCCCCCAATGTGCCCCCTCCGCGCGAACGCATTCCCGAAAAATACAACATCAATACGACTCTGACCGTCGAGATTCCAACCGGTGCTCAGAAAGGTCTGACCTTTGAGTTGAAATCCCAATAGCGAACGACGCCGATCATCTCCCCGTTCAACACCTCATCTTCCGAAAGGATACCTGACATGCTTCGTCGCAAATCTGGATTCACGTTGATCGAGTTGTTAGTCGTCATCGCCATCATCGCGGTCTTGATCGCATTGCTCCTGCCCGCCGTGCAGCAGGCGCGTGAGGCCGCTCGTCGTTCGCAGTGCCAAAACAACCTGAAGCAACTCGGCTTGGCCATGCATTCCTACCACGACGCGGTGCGATGCCTGCCTTACGCCGGCTATCACTGGGGTTATGGGGGTTGGTTGAAGCTCACGTTGCCGGGCATTGATCAGGGTCAGATTCTCAAAAAGTGGGACAATTCGATCGAGTATCACGTCGGCACCAACTTGCCTCTGACGATCCCGCGGCTCGCGGCCCACACTTGTCCCAGCGACACCCCCACAGCGACTTGGGTCGCCACGGGCATGCCGAACTACAACTACGCGGTGAATCTCGGCAACACTTCGGTCTTTCGCACTACGCCGCTCAACGGAGTGACGTTCGGCCCAGCACCGTTTTATTACACGGATCTTGGCACCGGCCCGAAGGTCTACAGGTTTTCCGACATCAAGGACGGGCTGTCGAACACGCTCTTGTTCGGCGAAGTGCGGCAAGGCCAAATTCCCAACGACCTCCGCGGACTGACTTGGTTTGGACATCACAACGGATTCACGGCACACAATGGGCCAAACTCAAGCTCGCCGGATATCAACAGTGCTTCGTGGTGTCCTGCCGCCGCGACCGTACAGCCGCAATGGCCCTGCCTGGCGGCCGGGGGCGCGAACCCGATGCTGCTGTCGTCCCGCAGCACACACACCGGTGGAGTGTTTGTCGCCCGATGCGATGGGACCGTCAAATTTGTCTCCAACAACATCGACCTCACCACTTGGCGAAGTTTGAGCACGATGCAGAGCAAAGAGCTGCTCGGAGAGTTCTAGTGCGAGCGTGGGAGGCCAATGAGGTTGGCGTGGTAGCCACGTTCGCCAGAACGTGGGGAAATCGCTGGAGGTTCCCAAGCTGGTAAGGATGAAAATCGTTTTCTCGTTTGCCGCACTAGGCATCACGGGACAAAGCCCATTCGGCCGCTTCGCGCACGAGCGGCTCAGTATCCTTCAACGCACGCTCCAGCGCCGGCCGAGCCTGTGGATCGCGCGAGTTCCCCAGCGCGATCGCGGCATTACGGAGCAGCGCCGCGCGTCCGGTGCGGTGCATCGGAGTTCCCGCGAAGGCCGTCTCGAAGCCCGTCTCATCGAGCGACAGGAGCCATTCCAAATCCGTGGGATGAAGTTGTTCGCGCGGCGCGAACGCAGGTTCCGATGAGGCCGGTGCTTTGCGATTCCACGGGCAGACGTCCTGGCACACATCGCAACCGAAGATCCAATCGTTCATCTGCGATCGCAACTCGATCGAGATCGGCTGATCGCGCAGTTCAATCGTCAGGTACGAAATGCACTTTCGCGCGTCGAGCACATAAGGCTCGACGAAGGCATCTGTCGGACAAGCGTCGAGACAGCGCGTGCATGTCCCGCAGTGCGACGAATGATGCGGTTCGTCCGGTGGCAGTTCGACGTCCGTCAGCAATGCGGCGAGAAAGAAGAAACTTCCCATGCGCTTGTTGAGCAGCATTGTGTTCTTACCGAACCAACCTAGCCCGGCGAGTCTCGCGAAGTCGCGCTCCAGCAACGGAGCCGTATCCACGCAACCGCGAGTTCGACATCCCGGTCGTTGCTCGTGCAGAAACTCGGCCAGCGATTTCAATCGTTCGCGCAACACGTCGTGATAATCGCGCGAACCGAGCGCATAGCTGGCGACTCGGCCGGATAGGGATAGACGTCGTAGGCCACCTCCTGGCTACGGGCATAGGCCGCGATCAGCGGCAGCGTCTGGATGGAGCGCCCGTAATTCTCCGGCAGCGAGCATTTGTGG
>JBJXEX010000440.1:0-5189 GCA_046156195.1 Planctomycetaceae bacterium
TCGGCCAGGAGTCCAACCCGACCACCTGGCGATTGGCCCACATGAACCTCGCCATCCACAGCATTGAGGCGAACCTCGGCCCCGCCCCCGCCGACACGTTCCTGCGCGACGCCCATCCCGATCTGAAGGCCGACTTCGTCCTCGCCAATCCGCCGTTCAATGTTTCCGATTACTCCGGCCCACTCCTGCGCGGCGACAAACGCTGGACCTTCGGCGATCCGCCCGTCGGCAACGCCAACTACGCCTGGATCACTTCATCCACCACTTGTCGCCGAACTGCTTCGATGGTTAAGTAGGAGCGGAAAACCGGCCGATCTTGTTTGAGCTGGCGTCGAGTACAACGAAGCCGTGAGTGAGCAGAGATGCAACAGTTTCGTCCGACATCAATTGAACTGTTTTGCGGGGCGGGCGGCATGACGCTCGGCTTCGAGCAAGCAGGCTTTGATGTGCTCGCTGCTTTCGATCTTGAAGGTTTTAACGTCGCGACACATCAGAAGAATTTTCCTGGGACTCTGGCCTTCCCCGTCGATCTCTCTCGCGAGACGGGCGATTCACTTCGAAAACTTGCGAATTTGAATCGAACCGAAATCGATGTCGTTTTTGGCGGGCCACCCTGCCAAGGGTTTTCGTTCGGTGGCCGGCAGGACATGGACGACGAACGGAATCTGCTCGTTTACGACTTTGCGCGCCTCGTGAGACAGCTTCGTCCGAAGTATTTCGTCATGGAAAACGTGAAGGGGTTATTGTCCCCCAATTCCCGACCGATCCTCGATTCCTTTCTGCGACGAATCAAGTTGGCCGGTTACAGAGTGGTCGAGCCGATCCGCGCTCTCAACGCTTCGGACTACGGCGTCCCTCAACGCCGCTGGCGAACGTTCATCCTCGGCTCGCGCAAAGATGTGACACCGCTCGAATACCCTGAGCCACGGGGATGCCGCGATGCTTCTGGCAATGAGTTCCATCCGGTCGTGAAAGACGCGATCGCCGATCTCCCCGTTCTGGAAAACTACGAACATCTGTTTGAGTGCGACGTCTTCGACGGAACGCTTCGGAAGACGTCAAACCCCTACGCCTGTCTAATGCGCGGTTCCGCCGTCGACCCGCTCGACCGACTCACGAAACGATCGACCAACGGTGACGGCCTCACCGGGTGCCTTCGCACGACGCATTCGAAAGAAACCGTTCGACGATTCTCCAACACGGAGCCGGGCGCTTCCGAACCGGTGAGCCGATACATTCGGCTTGCATGGGATGACGTGGCACCGACCATTCGAGCGGGAACCGGAGCCGATCGCGGCAGCCATACGGCCCCCCGTCCGATTCATCCGAAGCTGCCTCGGTGCATCTCGGCGCGTGAGGCGGCTCGGCTACATTCGTTTCCAGATTGGTTCCATTTCCACGGCACACGCTGGCATGACTTCCGACAGATCGGCAACTCCGTACCGCCATTTCTAGCACAGGCGATTGCGTCGCAGGTCAACGCTGCACTTCAAGCGAATTAAAGCAGGATCAACGAATGGCAATCCAGAAAAAGCACGAGGGCAAATCGGACGCGGATGATCGCGGCAGCGAATTCCTCATCGAGGCAATGCCGACGAAAGAACTTTTCATAGACATGATGACGAGAGATATCGCGCTGATTCCGGCGATCATCGATCTTGTGGACAACAGCGCTGATGGAGCAAGGAAGCTAAAGGGTGAAGGGTCACTAAATGGCCTTTGGGCGAGAGTGACGATCTCACCGGAAAAGTTCGTGATCGCTGACAATTGCGGCGGCATCTCCGTCGATACCGCCCGCAATTACGCATTCCGCTTTGGCCGACCTCCGGGTGCTCCTTCAGTGAAACATTCAGTCGGTCAGTTCGGCGTGGGAATGAAACGCGCGATCTTCAAAATGGGACGGAAGTTCTGCGTCGAATCCACAACTGCTTCGAGCCGTTTCGTTGTGGATGTGGATGTGAATAAATGGGCTCAACTTCCAGAATGGAAGTTTCACTTCGCAGAGCTTGACGAAGTGGGAACCTACAAAGGCGATAATCTGGGAACGACGATTTCGGTGACTTCGCTCCAGAGCGATGTCGCAGAAGTTTTCGAGCTTCTTTCATTTGAGATTGAGTTACGGAGCGAATTGAAGGCGGCACTGCAAGACCCAATTGCTCGCGGGTTGGCCGTAACTCTGAACGGCATCCCGGTGAATGCCGAGCCGATGACCATGCTCTCGGACGAATTGGCACCAGCGTATAAACAACTCATTTACAAGAAGATGGGAAAGCCGGTCACCGTGAAGTTGTATTGCGGTCTCGGAAGGAGCAGCAGTCGTCAAGAAGAACGCGCTGAGGCGGGGTGGCACGTCTTCTGCAATGGTCGGCTCATTCTTGAGGGAGATAAGTCTCCTGTGACCGGATGGGGAGAGGAGCTTGACCAGGTTTCCATCCCCGGCTTCCACGGGCAGTACAACCACCTACGCGGGTTTGCGTACTTTGATTCGGACGATCCAGCACGACTTCCGTGGAACACGACCAAGACGGGGCTAAATACCGACTCTCCCGTCTACCGAGCGGTCAAACTTGAAATGATGACGCTGATGAGGCCGGTCGTCGATTTTCTGAATCGTCTGAAGGAAGAAAAACAGGGAAAGCAAGACGCAGACGAAAAAGGCCCGCTCGAATCAATTCTTGAAGCGGCCACGCCAACGCCCGTCGCGACCGTTTCTACGAGAACGTTATTCGCGATCCCATCAGTTAAATCGAAGACGAAGCCAAGCGGCCCGACGATGCAGAAAATTCAGTACGAAGCTCCCTTGGATGAAGTGCTCGCAGTGAAGAAAGCCATCAAAGCGACTTCATTCAAAGAGGTTGGCGAAAGGACTTTCAAATACTTCTACAACGCCGAGGTCGACGAGTGAGAGAATCCTCCTTCGAGAAATTCAACTACGCGCTTCGACCGGCAAAGAACATCGAACGCAAAATGCTCTGCGAAGCTTTCGGTCGCTTGCCGAGAATCGCGCCGCTCTCTTCGTATCGGTATGTCGGTTTCGGCGCGATCGGCTTTCACGATTTCTGCCTATTCCACCAGCGGCTTGGCATTAGCGACATGGTGAGCATCGAAGGCAACGTCGATGCTCGCGAACGAATCACCAACAACATCCCCTATTCGTGCATCGAAATGCAGTGGGGCATGTCTCACGATGTTCTGCCACAACTCGAATGGACGAAGAGAACGATCTTGTGGCTCGATTACGAACGCCCTCTCGACGCGCAAAAACTTGAAGACATCGCGTTTGTTGCCGCGAACGTGCCCTCCGGTAGCATGATTGTCGTTACGGTGCCCGCCGATCCGGGAGAAGTCGATCCCAATGATGACATGGGTGAGAAGCGGCTTTCAGACCTCCGTTCGCGCGTCGGCAAGGGACATATCCCGCCACAATTGGTTGGAAAAAGTCTGGCCAAGTGGGGCATGGCAGAGGCTTCGCAGCAAATCATCGTCAATCAACTTCGGAAGACTCTCAGCGACCGCAACGCGCCGCTCGAAGAGCAGGAAAGAGTCAATTTCTTTCAACTGTTCAATTTCCATTATGCCGATGGGGCAAAGATGCTTTCGGTAGGTGGACTGATTCTAAATGCCGAGGACGAGGCCAATCTGAGCGATCTGCACTTCCAAGACCTTGAGTTTTACCGCCCCGGCGAAGACTCCTATTTGATTGAATCACCACTCCTGACTTGGCGCGAGATTAAGGCGTTAGACGAAACGCTGCCGCACTCCGCACCTGACGTTCCCGAACCGGCATGGATTCCTGAAGCCGAAAGAAAAAAGTACGGTCGCGTCTACAGATATTTTCCCGCATTTAGCGAAGTCGAAACTTAGGCCCTCATCCGAACGCGATTCGTGCCTTCGATATTCTTTGCCGCTTCTCATCGGGCATCGCAAGGGGCTGCCACCGAATGAGAATTTCCATACTCGCAGAGTATCCGGATCGCACATTTGGCACACAGCGGGGTTCTCGGTTTGCAGATTTGTCGGCCATGAAAGACTAACGCGACATGCAATTCTTTGCTGCGTTCTGGCGGCACAAATCCCGGAAGCACCTCTTGTGCGTGGTAGTGCTTTGCTCCGGCTCCGATCAAACCGATTCGGCAAAGGATTCGGTGGGCGTGGGCATCGACGGGAAAGACGTCGAAGCCGAGGCTGTACATCATCACGCACAGCGCGGACTTCGGTCCCACGCCGGGCAGACTTCGTAGAGCGGCGTAGGCTTCTTCTGCCGAGAGCCGTCGCAGCTTGATGGCCGGTCGGGTGCCGAAATCGGAAAGCAGTTTTGAAGCGATCGCCTTGATCTGCGCCGCTCGCTTTTTTCCCAGACCGGCGGTTTCCACACAGTTTCGCAATCGTGCCAACGGCGCTTTGGCAATTGCCTCAAGGCTTGGGAACTGGCTCCACAGACGCTTGTGAACCCGCTTGTAGAGCGACTCCGTCGTCCTTGCCGACAGGACGATGTAGAAGATTTCCTTGACCGGATCGCGAAAGTTGCCGAGCGACGGCGTTCCGTACTCGGCAACCAACCGATCGGTGATCTTCGCCATTCTCGCTCGCCACCGCTTCACATGCCGGGAGGGCTTTTGCCGCAGCAACGAGAGCGTCAAATCGCTCATTGGAAATTCCGGCACATGTGCATTGGAGCGAGTGCGGTTATTGATTGTCGAGTGGATTCTATGCTTGGTCATCGCGCGGGTGAACCGAGTGTACGGCGAGAAGCCGGGCGGGTTGATCGTGGACCTGATCGGGTTGGCTGATCCGCTGGCCGATGCGCTGGCGACGTATGCCAACGCGACGGGCGCGCGCGACAAGCCGATCAAGGAATTGCAGGACGAGGCGATCCCGGCGATGCGATCGGCGTTCGAGCAGTTGCGCGGGTTCTTTCACGGGTACGACTACTCGGCGGCGCTCGACGCGGAACCGGGCAACGTGCTGCGGGTGTATGTGGGCGCGGTCGATCATGTGCTGGACGTCGGGCAGAACGTGGGCGAGGAGACGGGCTGGAAGCGGTTTCGCGGGATGGTGAAGCGACTCTCGACAGCGTTCGCGCTGGCGGTGCCGCGCGAGGAGACGAAGGAGATCACACCGCACCTGGCGTTCTTCCAGCGGATCGCGGCGATGATCCGCAAACGGCTGGCGGATGACGCCGGGCCGAC
>JBJXEX010000455.1:0-19985 GCA_046156195.1 Planctomycetaceae bacterium
TTCCCCATGTCCCAAGCTTCAACCGGCGATTTCTGAAATTCGCACACCCAACCCCGCGTTCCCAAGCTCTCCGCGTCGTGAATCGCGACGCGGAGCGTCGCGCCACACTGCTTACAGCTCGGCGGCTTTCAAGCGGCCGCGATCGTTCGGCACTTGGTAGAGCTGTTGCAATCGAGCCAGCTCTGCTTTCAGCGTCTGTACGAGTGGCTCGTTCGCGGGATCGGCATAAACGCTGCGCAGTTCGTTCGGGTCGGACTTCAGGTCGAATAACTCCCACTCGTCTTCGTTGTAGAAGTGGATCAGCTTGTAGCGGTCGGTGCGGACTCCGCAGTGGCGGCGGACGGCATGGGACGCGCCGCGATCGGAGAAGAATTCGTAGTAGTGGTAATAGATACTCTTTCGCCAATCGCTCGGCGTCTGGCCTTTCAGCAGCGGGACGAGGCTGCGGCCTTGCATGTCCTGCGGAACTTCCGCTCCCGCCAGTTCGAGAAACGTCTCGGCGAAGTCGAGGTTCTGCACGAGATCCGTGTTGACCGATCCAGGCTCAATGACTCCCGGCCAGCGTGCGAGCAACGGCATCCGGAGCGACGGCTCGTACATGAACCGCTTGTCGAACCAGCCGTGATCGCCGAGATAGAAGCCTTGATCCGACGAGTAAATCACGACGGTGTTCTGCGCGAGACCGGTATCGTCGAGATGCTTCAGAACTCGGCCGACCCCTTCATCGACCGCGGCCACGCAGCGCAGGTAGTCCTTGATGTAGCGTTGATACTTCCAGCGGACGAGTTCCTTGCCAGTGAGCTTGGCCTTCTCGAATGCGGCGTTCTCGGCGTCGTAGGCTGTGTGCCACGCGGCGAGTTGTTCCTCGTTGAGGTTCTTGGGCGGATCGAGTTTCAGATCGAAGCGAGTCAGCGTCTTCTCGATGGTCATGTCTTGCTTGTGAGCGGCGGTGCCTCGGCCGGAGTAGTCGTCGAAGAGCGTCTCTGGTTCGGGGATCGTGACGTCTTTGTAGAGATCGAACTGTTTTGGTCCCGGCTGCCACTCGCGGTGCGGAGCTTTGTGCTGCCACATCAGCACGAATGGCTTGTCTTTGTCTCGGCCTTTGTTCAGCCAATCCAACGCCAAGTCGGTGAGGATTTCGGTGGTGTATCCGGTGTGCTGCATTCGTTGGCCATCGCGGATCATCGGCGGGTTGTAGTAGGGGCCTTGGCCGATCAGGATGTCCGAGTAATCAAAGCCGGTCGGATTGTTGCCGAGATGCCACTTGCCAATCAGTGCCGTTTGATAGCCCGCTTTTTGCAACAGCTTGGGAAACGTCTGCTGCGTCCCGTCAAACCTTTCGCCCCCTTCATTGGTCTTGTAGCCGTTCAAGTGACTGTGCTTGCCGGTGAGAATGACGGCTCGGCTGGGACCGCAGATGGAGTTGGTGCAAAAGCAATTCTGAAACCGCATCCCCTCGCGCGCGAGGCGGTCGAGGTTTGGCGTCTGGTTGATCTTCGAGCCATAGCAGCTCATCGCGTGAGCGGCATGATCGTCGGTGAAAATGAAGATCACGTTCGGCCGCTTGGCGTCGGCGGCGACGACGGTGGGCGATTCCAGAACGCTCAGCGTGACGAGAAGGCCGACGATCAAACGGCCGACGAATCGTAAGTGGCGGCTCATGGGGACTTTCTCCTGCGGATGGTGAAGAGGTTCAATCGGCTCGTCATGCGGCGCATGACGGCTAGGTTTTTGCTGGCTGCACGCGATGGAGCCAGACGGGGGGAGTCGTCGAGAGTTGCTGCTCGATGAGAAACGCCATGTGCCGGGCGGCGATCGTTTCCGCGACGGCTTCGTCCATCGCGATCATGTTGCTGACGACCAACTTCGCGGCCGAGCCAGATGGCGATACCGTTGCCAAGAGTTGCTCCGCCGTGCTGACCGTGGCTCCGAAATAGTCGAGGTGCTCGTTGAGCGTGGCGACCATCGCCGGGCCGCGATGCACCGCGATGCTCAGGTCCGACTCGCCGAGTTCCCGCATTGCCAAGCCGGCGCGAACGGCGCTGAGCGGTTCCGTGAAGACCGCCTCGATCCCCTCGGTCAGCGTCTTGACCAGTGAGCCACCTTCACGCTGCACGATGTCGTTGAGCCGTTGGAGGTGCTCGTGAATTCGCTCGAAGGCGCGTGCGTCCCCCAGCTCAAAGTAAAGCTGTTGAGCGCGATCCAGCCGAGTCAGCAATAGCGTGATCTGCTCAACTCGGATGAGCTGATTGCCGGAGAGGCACTCGCCCGGAAACAGCTCACGAAACAGCGGCGTCGCGGCGGCGCGAGCGGCTGTCAGCGCATCGGTGCGACTGGCGACTCGTTCCAATCGCGCGACGAGTTCATGTCCTTGATCGTTGGTCAGCACGAAGACCTGTGCTCCGGCTTGAACGGTGCGTGGCGTGTCGGCGGTCGGACCGCGCGAGAGGTCCAACTCCCAGCGCGAGACGCCTAATCCCACCCGCACGCGGAACTCGACGACGTAAGACAACTGCGGGCCGCGGACTCGATACAGACCTTCGCCGAGATTCAGATCGCACGAAAACCGCTCACCCGGCTTGAGCCGAACTTGAGCCACGACATGCGGCGAATGCGCCGGGCCTCCAACGCAGTACATCCCGGTCTCGCAGTCCTTGATGTCGGACGCGATCCGAAACACGAGTTCAATCGAGTTCGCGAAGTCGAGTTCAAATTCCGACTGACAGGCTTGGCAGTGACCGTGTTCTTTGAGCAGCTTCAACGAATCCTGCGTCTGCGACGGGATGCGGCAGAGCGGACAGATGATGTCCCACGCCAGCGACAACAGTCCTTCGCGTGCTCCGTGCAAACAGGCGGCGATCATTTGTCGTTCATCGACCGACAGCCGCTGAGCCAGTGCGATCGGCCGGATGCGAGCAAGCTGCTGAACTGGTGCCGAGGAGAGGTACTCGCCGAATCGCTCCACCACAAACGGCTCAACGCCCCGCGCGATCAGACGCTTGAGCCGTTCGTCCAACTTCCGTTGCTTGTCAGCGGGCAGAGCGGGGACATCCTCAAACGGATCGCCCAGCACACCCAATTCTCCCGACAGCGCCGCGTCGATGCGGCGATAAACCTGATCGAGCGACTTGCGGCTCTTCACTCCGACTTCGATCTGAGCCGCCGCGCGCCCGATAAGATTGGACGGGACCATCCGAATCCGATGCGACAGCGTCGTGCCGCCCCCTGCTCGCGGAGTCAGCTCGACCACGCTGGTGAGCCACTTGAATGGCCCCTCTTTGTATTCGCGGAGCACTCCCATGCGACGCCCTTCGATCCACTCGAAAGGATGCTCTTGCCATCCGATGTTCATACCGAGCTTTTTGAATCGGCCGAATCGCTGGCTTCCCCCGTCTTCGTCGGCGGTCGTGGTGTAATCGACGAACGGCAGACCGATGGCTCGATTCAGTCGCTCGGTGTTCGAGACGTGTGGCCAAAGTTTTTCGGGCGAGTTCCGCAGCTCCCAGACGAAGTCGAAGGACATCACCTCCCGCGCGTCGGCGAGCGGCCAGGCGGGATGCGCCAAGATGCTGGTCGGCTCACCCCGTTGCAGCCGTTCGAGTTCTTCCAACAATTCCCCCGCATGTTGAAAGCGAGATTCGCGGGACTTCGCAAGGCACTTGGCCACGATCTGCTCGATCGCTTCCGACAGCTCGGGGACGATCGTCCTGATGAGCGAGGCCGGCTCGTTGACCTGCTTGGCGATGATCCCCAACACGGTGTTGGCCTCGAAAGGAGGGCGTCCGGCCAGCAAATGGAACAGCGTGGCTCCCAGCGAATAGACATCCGCGCGAGCATCCACCACCGCCGTCCCCGAACATTGCTCCGGCGACATGTAGTTCGGAGTCCCCAGCAACGACCCGGCACTCGTGACGTGTTGCGCCTCCGACTCCAAGATCTCGCGAGCCAAACCAAAGTCCGTGAGCTTCACGCGCGGAAGAGCTTGCTCGTCGTCGGGATTGGAGACCAGCAGCATGTTCTCCGGCTTCAAGTCGCGATGCACGACGCCTCGCGCGTGAGCTTCTCGCAAAGCTCGCGCGGCATCGGCGACCATCGCCACCGCGTCACGCTCCGACAATCGCCCACGCGAGTTCAAACAAGTGAGCACATCCTGACCATCCACGAACTCCATGACGATGAATTGCAAGCCGCCGTCTTCGTTCAGCTCCAACAAATTGGCGATGTACGGACTCTCGACTTCGGCCAGCATCCGCGCCTCGCGATGAAAACGCTTCAGCGCGGTCTCGTTCTTGGCGAGTTCCGACCGCAACACCTTGATCGCGACGAGCCTCCCATCCAACGGATCTTCCGCTTTCCAAACCGCTCCCATGCCCCCTTCGCCGAGCTTCTTGAGCAATCGGAATCGCCCCAACTGTTGACGATCCAACAATGGGTCCAGACCGGGTGATTGCCGCGATTGACCCGACGTTGAAACTTTAGAGCCGCGGCCAAGAGCGGGTGGTGTCGAACCGCGACCGTCAGGAAGCGGAGCCGAGCTGCGGCCGGCGACCGCTCCCTCACGGTCGCGGCTCAAGTCATCATCACGGCTCTGGTTTTCTTCTTCGCCGCTGCGAGCTTCGTCCGACTCGGTCGCCGTCACGACCACGGTCTTCCCACCTACCGCCGCCTCGGAAACGAGCCAATCGTGCAATCGTCGCGAGACGCGGTCGGACTTGGGACGGTCGAGTGGATCGGCGGCTTTCATGGCATCGCGAAACGTCGCCTGCTCGGCGGGGACATCGTTGCCAGTCAGCCAGAACCACAACTCACCCAATTGCCGGACGTCCTCGGCGAAGTCTTCGCGGTTGAGCGGCGGAGTCGTCACAAAACAGATTTGACAGCACGGTGCCTTGTCCGCACCGGACTCAACGATGCGGACGTGCTCCGGAGTGACGGCTCCATGACTGAGTCCCACGCGATGCGCCGCGACCAGTGCCGTGGCAAGTTGGCTCACGATTGCGAGCGCACGCGGCAACTCAATCGGCAAGCACGATCCCAACTCTTCGCGCAGGGTGCGTCCCGAAACTTCCGGCAAGACCACAAACGGAGTCTCGACTTTTGGCTCGTAAGAGAGAACCGGCCGGACACTCAGCTCATGGATCAACTGCGCCAGCTTCACTCGGCGATGGCAACGTCGCGAACGATCCAGATCGCCGGACTTCAAGACCAGCACCTCGACCGGCTGAGCGGAATCCCTGCGAGCGGCACGATACCGAACTCCCTCAGGCGTCGCGGCGATTTGTTCCACAAGGCGATACTGGTCGAGTAAGTCTGTCATAACGAATAAAGGTAATGATCCGCTCGCGTCGTTCCCACGCTCCGAGGCTGTGAAGATTTCGAGGCTCGAATGTTCCCGTGAGCCGATCACCGACGGCCGTGAAACCGTTTTCTTGTCGCTCCTTGAAATCGACCGGCTCGGATCACGACGATACGCCCCCGCTACGAATTGCCCACCGCCCCCCCCGCCTCAATTTCAATAAGAACGCCCATGAACCGATTGTTCCCGCATCTCATTTGCGGACTCGTGTTGCTGGCTCCGACTCAAAGCCAGTCTCAAGACGCTGTGCCGAACTTCAGCCAGGCGGGCGTCGTGTTTCTCAAGAAGCACTGCCTCGAATGTCACAGCGGCGACAAGCCGAAGGCCGAACTGTCACTTGCTGGCTTCACCGACAACGCCTCGGTCGTGAAGAAGCGCAAGACGTGGGAGTCGGTGCTGAAGATGATCGAGTCCGGCGAGATGCCGCCGGACGACAAGCCGCAGCCGACCGCCAAAGAGATTGCCGATTTCGCCGCGCTCGCGCGAGCGGTCTTCGAACATCACGACAAGAACGCGAAGCCCGATCCCGGCCGAGTCACGATGCGGCGACTCAATCGCGTCGAGTACGCGAACACGCTGCGCGATCTCGTCGGAGCGGATTTCAATCCCGCAGCCGATTTTCCGTCCGACGACATCGGCCACGGCTTCGACAACATCGGCGACGTGCTGACCCTCTCGCCTGTCTTGATGGAACAATATCTCGCGGCGGCCGAGACCGTCTCGCAGCGAGTCATCCTCGCGAATCCTCCGCCTCCGTCACGCCGCTATTTGTCGGGCCGTTACTTGCAGCCGAACAACGCCCAGACGCCGCAGGGGCGCTTCCGTCCGCTGAATCCAACTGCCCCGGAGCCGGTCAATTCAGGGCCGTTCACCGCTGCCGGTGACTATCTGAAGTTCTCGGACGACGCCGATTTGATCCTGCGAGCCAATCTGTACGCGGAGACGAAAGGCACATCGCCGGTGAAGGTCGCACTGTTCATCTCCGGCGGAAAGCTGGCCGATCCGTCAAGCGATGAAGAGGTCGATCAACTCATGGGAGCAGCACTCAAGACGATCAAGCCGCTGAAGATTTTGAAGATCTTCGAGATCACCGCTCGCGATGCGAAGAGCGTGCAGCAGATCGAATTCCCGATCAACCGCCGAGGCGACATTCAGCGCGCCGGCCTCGCCGTCGTCAAACCGCCCGAAGGGGAGGAGCCGCCGCAGCTCTTCATCGAACACATTTGGACCGAAGGCCCGCTGGAGACTCGGCCCGCATCGCAGTTGATGCTGTTGAAGTGTTCGCCCGACAAGCCGCAGGCGGAACAGACTCGCGAAGTCATCGCTCGGTTGCTGTCGCGTGGGTATCGGCGAACCGCGACGCCGCAAGAAATCGAATCGTTGGCAAAGGTCGTCGATCAAGCCGTGACCGGCGGCGAGAAGTGGGAGGCCGGAATGCAGTGGGCTGTGCAAGCGGTGCTCTGCTCGCCGAAGTTTTTGTTTCGAGTCGAACTCGACGACCGACCCGATAGCCCGGAGGCTCGGCCGATCGACGAGTTTCATCTCGCCTCGCGGTTGTCGTACTTCCTCTGGAACACGATGCCGGACGACGAACTGTTTGAGCTCGCCCGGCGCGGCGAGTTATCCAAGAACCTTGAACCACAAGTGCTCCGGATGTTGAAAGACCCGCGAGCCTCCGCTTCTCTGGTCGATCAGTTCGCGATGCAGTGGCTGCAACTCAAGCGGCTGGAGTTGATCGCTCCGGACGCGAAGCTCTTCCCCGATTTCAATGACGCATTACGCCGCTCGATGCTGGCCGAGACACGCAAGTTTCTCGAAACATTGCTGAGCGAGGATCGCAGTCTGCTGGAGTTGCTCGCCGCCGACTTCACGTTTCTGAACGAGCCGCTGGCCCGGCATTACGGTATCGCCGACACGAACGGCAACCTCGTCGGCAAGAAACCCGAACGTGACAAAGGCCAACCGATTCGTGGTGCCGACTTCGTCCGCGTCAATCTGACCGGCACCGGCCGAGGCGGCTTGCTCACACAAGCCAGCGTGCTGACCGTCACCTCGAACCCGACACGCACCTCGCCAGTCAAACGCGGGCGCTGGGTCTTGGAGCAATTGCTCGGCACGCCACCGCCACCTCCGCCGCCAAACGTCCCGGAACTCGAACAAGGCGAGAAACTGACTGGCTCATTGCGGCAACGTATGGAACAGCATCGAGCCAACCCAAGCTGCGCGAGTTGTCACGCACGCATGGACCCGCTGGGCTTCGCGTTTGAGAATTTCGATGCCATCGGCCGCTTCCGCGACAAGGACGGCGAGTTCCCGATTGACCCCGCCGGCGAACTACCGAGCGGCGAAAAGTTCTCCGGCCCGGCCGAGCTTCAGGAGATCCTGAAGAACCGGCACAATCTGTTCGTTCGGTGCCTCACCGAGAAGCTGCTCACTTACGCCCTTGGCCGAGGGCTGGAGTATTACGACCGCCCCGCCGTAGACCGGATCGCGACCGCTCTGAGTCAAAACGGCTATCGGTTCTCAACCCTCATCGTCGAAACTGTGAAGAGCGAACCGTTCCGAATGCGACGCGGGAAGTCGGCGGACGAATGAACGCATTGGTTTGTACGATCGGAGAGCAACATGCCAAGGACCAAGAAAGTGCAACTGCCTGACTATGGCGCACTGGATGATCTTGATAAACGATCAAGAAGCAGTCGCTGATGCCGAGGAGTCAGAGACCAGTCTGAGTGACCTGCGAGAACCTCTCTATGTTGGATGAATTTGTTGATGAACTGACCGAGTCGATCAAAGAGGTCGCAACCGGCCGCAGCTACGCGACCGTGATTTCACCAGCGTCGGTTGATGACTTGACTGCGGCGGCAACAGTTTGGCGGTTTGATTGGAACCGCGAGATATTGACGGCGGAGGTTTACAAGCTGACGGTCCCGAAACTCGGTCGGCTGATTCACGGATTGATCTCGATCCGCGCGGATGAAGGGTTTGTGTGGATCAACATGGTCGAGAGCCATCCTGAAAATGTCGGTCGCCGGAAAAAGTACGAGGGAATCGCCCCAAATCTGATAGCCTACGCATGTCAGCAAGCGTTTGAGTTGGGTTTCAACGGGTACGTTTCGTTCGAGGCGAAGTCCGAATTGATCGAACACTACAAGCAGACTTTGGGAGCTGTTCAGATTGGTCGAACTCAGCGAATGCAGTTGCAGCCAGCCGCATCTTTGAAGTTGGTCAATCAGTATTTTGGAGATCAACATGGGATTCATTAGAGAACCAGACGGCGTCGATTTTGTCATTTGCAGCGCCCCGCTGACGGCGGAAGCGCGAGCGGAGATTGTCGCGGCCATTGCGAAACACAAGCAGGAGGAAGCCGCCCACCAAGCGGCCGCCACCAAATCCAAGCCGCCCACCAAGCGGCGAAAGACTGTCGCCCGAAACCAAGCCAAGAGCAGAAGAGTCAGTTGAATTCGGAGTTCGATTTGTCCCCTCCCAATCATCTCGCCAGCACCCAACAGGAATTCCGTCATGCCCGCCTTTGAACAACTTTCCCGCCGCACGATTCTTCGAGGACTTGGATCGGCCGTCGCATTGCCGTGGTTGGAGGCGATGGGGCCGTTGACCGCGTGGGCCGACAGCGCGGCGAAACCGGAACAGGCCGCTCCCAATCGCATGGCGTTTTTGTACGTCCCCAACGGCAAGAACATGGCCGACTGGACCCCGAAGGCGGAGGGAACCGACTATGAGTTGCCCGCGATCTTGAAGCCGCTCGAAGCGGTGCGATCCAAGTTCTCTGTGCTGACGGGACTGACCGCCGACAAGGCTCGGCCGCATGGCGATGGCGGTGGCGATCACGCGCGAGCGCTCGGAGCGTTCCTCACCGGTGCTCAGCCCCGCAAGACGGACGGCACCGACATCAAAGCCGGCACGTCGGTCGATCAAGTCGCCGCCTCGCGCATCGGCGATCAGACTCGATTGCCGTCTCTCGAAATCGGCACCGAAGCCGGAGCAATGGCCGGCAACTGCGATTCGGGGTACTCGTGCGTGTACTCGTCAACGATGGCGTGGAGATCGGCGACGCAGCCGCTCCCGAAAGAGATCAATCCCAAGCTGGTCTTCGAGCGACTCTTCAGTTCGGTTCCGGATGCGGATCGCATCAAGCGGGATACTCGCCGCAAGAGCGTCCTCGACTTCGTGCGTGAGGACTCGAAAGACCTCAGCGGCAAGCTGGGTGTGAACGACGTGCGGAAGCTCGACGAGTATTTTTCCGCAGTGCGAGACATCGAACTCCGCATCGAACGGGCGGCGAAGTTGCCGCCGGTGAAAACTCCCGAAGGCCCCAAGCCGACCGGCATCCCTGGCGACTTCCAAGAACACATTCGCCTGATGTGCGACCTGTTGGTCCTGGCGTTTCAAACCGACAGCACGCGAGTCAGCACGTTCGTCTTGGCCAACGAGGGGAGCAACAAGCCATACCCGTTCATCAACGTCTCGGAAGGCCATCACGACCTCTCGCATCACGGCAACGACGAAGCCAAGAAGACGAAGATTCGCGACATCAACATCTTCCACACGACACAGCTTGCGTACCTGCTGCAAAAGCTGGACGCGGTCAACGAGGGGGACGGCACGCTGCTGGACCACTGCATGATCGCTTACGGCAGCGGCAACTCGGACGGCAACGCCCACAACCACGACAACCTGCCGCTGTTGCTCGCCGGTGGCGGTTGCGGCACGCTCAAGCCCGGCCGACACATCGTCTATCCCAAGGAAACCCCGCTCAACAACCTCTGGGTCTCAATGCTCAATCGCATGGAGGTGAGCCTCGACCGATTGGGTGACAGCACGGGGACGCTGAGCGGATTGAAGGGTTAGAGCGGCTTCGAGGAGATTGAAAAAGTCGTATGCGGAGAAGTGTTGGACCGACGACATCGAGTTCATGCCCGATCGAGCACTCGGTTCGTCCTACGGAGTCCGCCGCAGCGGAATGACGACGTTCAGCCCTCATCGTCGCCGGTGTTGAGCACGGCCAAGAACGCTTTCTGCGGGACTTCGACTTCGCCGAATTGTTTGAGGCGTTTCTTGCCTTCCTTCTGCTTGTCCCACAGCTTGCGTTTGCGCGAGATGTCGCCGCCGTAGCATTTGGCGGTGACGTCTTTCTTGTAGGCCGAGATCGTTTCGCGAGCGATGATCTTGCCGCCGATGGCCGCTTGCAGAGCGACCTCGAACTGATGCTTGTGAATTTCCGTCTTGAGCTTCTTCACGACCGATCGGCCGCGGCGTTCGGCGTTGCCGCGATGCACGATCGTCGAGAGCGCATCGACTCGGTTGCCTTTCACGAGGATATCCATCTTCACCAGGTCCGCCGGGCGGAAGCCGATCACCGCATAGTCCATCGTGCCGTAGCCGCGAGTCGCGCTCTTCAGCTTGTCGTGCAGGTCGAAAATGATCTCGCCCAGCGGTAGTTCCCAGACCATCTGAGCACGCTTGGGGCCGAGGTATTCGGTACTCTTGAAGACGCCCCGGCGGTCGGCACAGAGCTGCATGATCGGGCCGATGTATTCCGCCGGCATGATGAAGTTGACCTTCGCGATCGGCTCGCGCCACTCTTGGATATTGCCCCCATCGGGCACATCCTGAGGGTTGTCGATCACCAGGAGTTCGCCGTCGCGTTTGAGCAATTCATAAGTCACGTTCGGCGCGGTTTGAATCAGATCGACCCCCGATTCCTTTTCCAGCCGCTGCTGGATGATCTCCATGTGCAGCAGTCCCAGGAACCCGCAGCGGAAACCGAAGCCGAGCGCGTCAGAAGTCTCGGCCTGATACGAGAAGCTGGCATCGTTGAGGCTCAGCTTCGTGAGTTGATCGCGGAGCTTCTCGAAGTCGGTGGAGTCGATCGGGTACATGCCGCAGAAGACCATTTGCTGCGGCTTCAGATACCCGGCAAGCGGTTGCTCTGGTGGGTTGAGCGGGTCGGAGACCGTGTCGCCGATGTGAACTCGGCTGAGGTCTTTGATGCCCGTGATGATGTAGCCGACCTGTCCCGCACCGAGCGAGTCGCACGCTTTCATGTCCGGGCAGAACTGGCCCACGTCGAGCACCTCGTGAGCCGACTTCCCCTTCATGAACAGGATCTTCTGACCTTTGCGAACCGTCCCATCCATGATGCGGACGTAGGTGATGACTCCGCGATAGACGTCGAACTTGCTGTCGAAGACGAGTGCTCGTAGCGGATCGTCAGGTTTGCCGGTCGGTGCCGGGACACGTTCGATGATGGCATTCAGAGTCTCTTCAATGCCAATCCCCTGCCGCGCGGAGACCTGCAACGCACCGGTTGTGTCGAGTCCGACGACGGTCTCAATCTCTTCCAGGATTTCCGGGATGCGTGTGATCGGCAGGTCGATCTTGTTGATGACCGGGATGATCTCCAGGTTGACGTCGATCGCCGCGTAAGCGTTCGCGACGGTCTGAGCTTGCACGCCTTGAAACGCATCGACGACCAGCAACGCTCCCTCGCACGCGGCGAGGCTGCGCGAGACCTCGTAATGGAAATCAACGTGGCCCGGCGTGTCGATCAGGTTCAGCTCGTAGATCTCGCCTTTGTAGGTGTAGTGAACCGAGACCGCGCGGGCTTTGACCGTGATGCCGCGTTCGCGTTCGACGTCCAAGTCGTCGAGGATTTGCTCGCGAAACTCGCGCTGCGTGATGGCTCCGGTCTTCAGCAAGAGCTGGTCGGCCAGCGTGCTCTTGCCGTGGTCGATGTGAGCGATGATCGAGAAATTGCGAATCAGTCGAGCGTCCATAAATATCAAATCCGTACCGCGACCTATTGAAACAAGATGACCCCAAATCTGAGGCGTGAGTCGCACCGCGTCGAAATCGACGGCACGTCAAGCGGCTCGCGGTAACGCCAATTCTGCACTCGTCCGCAAGCACCAGGCAGGTCAATCCCGTGGGGGCGGGATGCTAACGAGCGTGCCAAAACCGGTCGAGAGCCTTCGGCCATGGCACCACGACTCGAGCGCACGGCACAGTTTGTCATCCAAAGCGTCAGCGACGGCCGGAGTGAAGCATCACCAGTTTGGAAGAGGACATTCCTTCCAACATCATTCTGCCCACCCATCATTCTGCGGAATGCCAGACAGCAGAATGATGGGTGGGCAGCATGATGGGGGCCGGGATAAGCACCCCGAATCGTCTAACGAAGACAAAACTTTCAGTGTTTGCAGAACAGAGAAAGACAGAAGGAAATCAGCCCGAAGGGCCGCCATAAACCTCGTTGTCGATCAAGCATGTCGTCGGAGTTGTGTTGATGCCAATGTGACAAACTGGATGGGAGCGGGACGAGTCGCCATGTACGGCGTGCGCCCATTTCCAAGCCGCGTTCGGTTCGCTATGAAGCCGATGCGACGTAGCACGGGCGGCTCGCCTGTGCCTCGGAATGTATTCAACCAATCTCGAAATTTGATCGGCACAGGCGAGCCGCCTGTGCTACGACTTGAGGACTCTCATGCCGATCTCCCGCGAACGTAGCCGTGCCCAATTCCAGCGAGCTTTGAAGTCGATCCCAGGTGGCGTGAACAGTCCGGCGCGAGCGTTCGGCGGAGTCGGCGGCGAGCCGTTGTTCATTCAGCGCGGTGACGGCGCGTACTTGTGGGATCTCGATGGGAATAAGCTGATCGACTTCGTCGGCTCGTGGGGACCGCACATTCTGGGACATCGGCATCCCGCCGTGCTGGCGGCGATCGAAGACGCGCTCACTCGTGGGACGAGCTTCGGGGCACCGACGGAATCGGAATCGGAACTCGCGGAACTGGTCATCGCGACGGTCCCGTCGATGCAGAAAGTCCGCATGGTCAGCTCCGGCACCGAAGCCACGATGAGTGCGATTCGTGTGGCTCGCGGCTTCACCGGTCGCGACAAGCTGATCAAGTTCGCCGGCTGCTATCACGGGCATGTCGATTCGCTGCTGGTCAAAGCGGGCAGCGGCGCGCTGACGCTCGGTGTGCCGTCGAGTCCCGGCGTCCCGGCCGGCTGCACTGCCGACACGATCGCGCTGGAGTTCAACGACGCGAATGCGCTCGCCGAGACGTTTGCGAAGCAAGGGGATCAAATCGCGGCGGTGATCCTCGAACCGGTCGTCGGCAACATGGGAGTCGTGCTGCCTCAGCCAGGATTCCTCGAAGCCTGCCGCGAACTTTGCACGAAGCACGGTGCGGTGCTGATCTTCGACGAGGTGATGACCGGCTTCCGTGTGTCCTTCGGTGGTGCTCAGGAGTTGTTCAAGATCACCCCCGACATGACGACGCTTGGGAAAATCATCGGCGGCGGAATGCCCGTCGGTGCGTACGGCGGCCGAGCCGACATCATGGCGAAGGTCTCGCCCGCCGGGCCGGTCTATCAAGCGGGGACGCTCTCCGGCAATCCGCTGGCAATGGCTTGCGGCATCGCGACGTTGCGAACGCTGCGCGACACGAATCCATATCCGTCTCTGGCGACGAAGACCGATCGGTTGTGTCGCGGCCTCAACGACGCCGCCTCGGCTGCCGGAATCGCTCACACGCTGCCGCATGTCGGCAGCATGTTCACGCTCTTCTTCAATCCCGACCAGGTGACGAACAACACCATCGCCGGACGGAGCGATACGAAACTCTTTGCGCGGTATTTCTGGGGTTTGATCGAGCGTGGCGTTTATCTGCCGTGCAGCCAGTTCGAAGCGAATTTCGTTTCGGCCGCACATTCCGACGCGGACATCGACGCGACGCTCGCAGCAGCTCGCGAGGTTTTGTGCTCGTTGTGAGCCGATGGCGCTAGCCACGGGCCGCAGTGGAAGAGACTCTCTGACACTGCGAATTGTCCGACGCTAGGCCTAAACCCAGCGATTTTCGCAAACCCCACCGAGTTTGTTTGAGGGCTAGTGCGTTCGGCTCTAAATCTTCACAGCCTTGCCGAGTCTCAGTAACCTGCGCGACCACTTCGCGAAATTGAAATTCTCGTCCCACATTGGTTGCGAGCGAGCTGTGGCTCAGTTCTTCAGGAGGCCGAACAATGCTGTTCAGTCATGTCGAAGGAGTATCGGCGGGAGCTTTGGCGCACCAAATTTTGCTGGTCGAGGATGATTCCGCAGCGGCCGATTCGCTGAAGGCGTTGCTCGAACTGCACGGCTATCGGGTGCAGGTGGCGAAGGACGGCGGGCAAGCGCACTCGGCGTTCCGCATGAGGCGGCCGGACTTCGTCATCACCGATTTGATCCTGCCAGGAGAGAATGGCTACGAGCTGATTGATCGAATGAAGCGTTTGGATGAATCGGTCCCGGTGTTGGTGTTGTCGGCCATTTCGCTGGAGGAATCGCGGACCTTCACCGATCGCTTGGGAGCCGACGGGTATTTGACCAAACCGGCGGCACCCGATGAGTTGTTGGCTCAGATCAAAGAGATTGCTTTACGCCTGTGGGAGCGGACTCATCAGGGCGGTCAGAAGGAAGAAAAACGGATTCGGTTCAACTGCCGCTGCGGGAAGAAATTCAAAGTCAGTCCCGTGCATCGCGGGCGCACGCTAACATGCCCGGACTGTGGCGAACCGCTGATTGTGCCACGGTACGAGTAATCCTTGTCGGCGACAAATTCGATGGCGGCCATCCTCATCATTCTTTCTGGAAAGCACCAAGGGAAACGGTTGACGCTCCCCGAAGGTGAGGCCGTCATTGGACGGGATGAGACCTGTCAGATTCGGCTGGCGACCAACGAAATCAGCCGCCAGCACTGCCGCTTGATGTGTTCGGGAGACAAAGTCGTCGTCCATGATCTCGGCAGCCGGAATGGAACGCTGATCAACGATGTCGCGATTCATGGCCAGGCAGAATTGCAGCCGGGCGACACGTTGCGAGTTGGTCCCGTCGCGTTCCAGCTTGCAGGGAAAAAGGGGACGGCGGCCACGGCTCCCAAGAAGTCCGCCTCAGACGACAGCATCATGGACTGGCTGGCGGATGAAGAGGGAGAAAGTGCATCGGGCGACACGACCATCGTCAAAGGGCATCCCGCCCCGGCCCGCCCAGTGGCTCCGACGGCCGTTCCGATTCCCGATGAGCCCCCCGCGTCGCAGCCGCCCCAGAAGAAGTTCAAGACAGTTGGCGAAGAGGGGGAGGACATCATTCAGCAGCATTACGAGCTGGTCCAAGCCGGCAAGTTGCCGAAACGGATTCCGGCCCTGAAGCCGGACAAATAAGAATCACGAGGAAGGCAACGGCACATGCGGATCATCGCGGGAAGATTTCGTCGGCGACAATTGTTGGCGAATCCCGGACTGACGACTCGGCCAATCACCGACTTCGTCAAGGAATCGCTCTTCACTCGGTTGGGTGATTGGATCGACGGGCAGCGTATTGCGGACATCTTTTCGGGCACGGGGACGATTGGACTCGAAGCCCTCAGTCGCGGCGCGGCGAGCGTCGTGTTTCTCGAAAAGGATCGGAAAGCGATCGAACTGCTGAAGCACAACGTCGCCTCGCTGGGCGAAGAGGCTCAAGCCGCCTGCTTGTGTTGGCACACGGATATCTTCCGTTGCTCGTTTCGTCCGAAAGGGGACTCGGCCAAGTTTGTGCCGTTCGATTGGATGTTCTTCGATCCGCCGTTCGCGATGGTCGAATCGCTGTCTCCCACCTCGGAGTTGTTTCGCGTCCTCAAGCAACTCGCCCGTGACGATGTCAGTTCGCCGGATACGCGGTTGGTGTTACGAGCACCAGAAGGCGCGCAATTCGTCATGCCCGACGTTTGGGAACTGGCTCATCATTGGCCGTTCTCGCACATGGAGATCTTCATCTATCGGAAGGCGAAGGCACCTGAGCCGGCAACGCTCGAAGAGCAAGTTTCGCTCTGTGAGCCGATGGCGCTAGCCACGGGCCTTGATGGGTAATGTTTGACGGCGAATTGCCCGACGCTAGCGCGTTCGGCTCACACAGCGAGGGGACCGACGCATGAGCGTGCTTGACCGATTTCGTTTGGATGGCCAGCGGCTGTTCATCACCGGCGGTAGCCGTGGACTCGGCCGCGAGATGGCGTTAGCGATTGCCGATGTCGGGGCCGATGTCGTGCTAGTCGGTCGCGACCGCGAAAGTTTGGAGAAGACCGCCGCCGAAATCCGGCAACTCGGCCGCACCGCGAACATCCTGGCGGCCGATGTCGGTGTGCCGGCCGAGTGCGAACAAGTCTGCCAGCAAGCACTCGACCAGTTCGGGCCGTTCGACATTCTCATCAACAACGTCGGCGGTCGGCGGATCAACGTGCCGGTCGAGGATCAGACGCTCGAACAATGGCAACAGATTCTGGACATCAACCTGACGAGCACGTTTCTCTGCACGAAGCTGATCGGCGGAGCGATGCTGAAACGCGGGACGGGTGGCCGAGTCATCAACATCGCGTCGATCTCCGGCCTGGTGGCGAATCGCGGGATCGGCGGACGAAGCTACGAGACCTCGAAGGGGGCCGTCATCCAGTTCACGCGAGCACTCGCGACCGATTGGGCACCGCATCGAATCACGATCAACGCGATTTGCCCCGGCGGATTCATGACCGAACCAAACATCCGTTGGGCGGCTCAGAACCCGGCAATCATCGAGACGTTCAAGCAACAAATCCCGGCCGGCGACTTCGGCCAACCGGAGGATCTCGGCCCATTGGCGGTCTATCTCGCCAGCGACGCCGCTCGCTATGTGACCGGAGCGGCCATCGTCATCGATGGCGGATATACGCTCTGGTAGCAAACTGATCTCGCGATTCGACTTCGCTACCAACCACACGTCCTGCGACTATACTCCCGCCCTTCTTAAACCCTCGTTTTCCGCACCACGAAGACCATCATGGCTGACTTCAACAAGTTTGATCCGCGTGTTGATTCGCTCGTCATCGAAACCAGGACCGTTTGGGACGCCGCCATCGGCAAGCTGGCCGATGCTGACAAGCACTGGCTGGCCGACGCCGTGCATCGCCACCCGGAAAAGGCCAGCAACGTCCAATACGAGCGTGCTCATACCGGCTTCACGCGAACGGTCACCGTCACGCTCGCCGACATCGAGCGGCTGTACGACGAGAAGATGGGTGGCTAACAAAGTAGACCGGTCACTCCGAGCCTGTGAAGTTTTAGAGCCGCGACCTTCTACCGTTCGCGCAACAAAAACGCCGCGGTGTGAACCGCGGCGTCGTGTGCTTCTGCCTGTGGCCCTGGGCCGTTCAAGCTATTCCTTCTTGTCTTCGTCTTTCTTGGCGGGAGCCTCGTCCTTCTTGGCTTCGTCCGCTTTCGGATCGTCCTTCTTGTCGGCGTCGGCGGGTTTGTCCACGTCGGCCTTCGGGGTGTCCGTCTTCTCGCCTGCATCGGCCGGCTTGTCGTCGGTCGGCTTCACGGCTCCCGAATCAAGGGCGGCAGCGGGAACTTCCGTTCCGCCACCACGAGTCGATCCAGCTTCGCCACCACTCAATTTCGGGGGATCGATCGGCTTGACCGGTGACGCGGGTTCGCCGCAGCCGATCGTCCAAATCGAGAGTCCCAATACGCTGACCAACGCGGTCAGCTTCAAGTTGTTCCAGCCAAGTCTCATCGGCTGCTTCCTTTCGTGTGAGGTCGATCAAACCATAACCCACTCGGCCGAACGTCCCAGCTCCTTGTTCCGCCGAAATTCGGGGAGATCAACCGGCGTCGGTTTGATCAATCCGCCAGTTGCCCGAAACTTTCCAACCTGGAAAGCGGCCGGATTAAAGGACGCCGCCCCCTCGATTGCAACCGAGCCGCACGTTCTGGCTGAGCGTCAGAGACCGAGCCTCGCTGCGACCGATGCGACCCTCCGAATCGACTCGGCACTCATCGAAACAATCCGCCCCGCAGCAATTCCAACGGATAGAACGTGTCACGCCACCGCACGCCTCCCTGTCTCAGCGTGATCCAACCGGATCGCAGGAACGCGAACACGAACGCCAATCCCGACGGCATCAGCATCGGGAACAGCCAGAACGAATGCCCGAACAGCCAAGCATTCAGACCGTAGAGAAAGTGCGATAACACCGCCGCCGCGACGAAGCCGGTGCGCGCATCGCCCGCCAGGACCGCTCCGACCGCTGGGCCGCAGAAGACGAGCGACGTCACTCCGCAAATCCCCAGCAGTTGCACGACCGAGTAGTTGGCAGACGCGAAGGCGTTTTTCTCCAAGCCGGTGACGCACGCCCAAGCTCCCGATTGCCAGCGGATGCTCAGTCCGTCACCCGCTCGCAGAACGCAGCCTCGCGAACCCGTCCGCTTCAGCAACTTGCCGAGCTTCACGTCGTCCAGAATGTCGAGCTTGATCGGCTCAAAGCCGTTGGCCCGCTCCAGTGCCGAGCGGCGGACGAGGTTGTACGCCCCGACTCCGCAGTAGGCTCGCGGCCAGCGAGTCGGAATCAAATACGGCTGAGTCCCCGCCGCGAAGATCAATCCGAAACACGCGACAAACGACGCTTCGAGCAGCCCGATCGCCTCGATGTCGGGAAACAACGGCAGATGGTCGATCCCGTGAGCAACCGCAAATCGCACTGCTCGTCGCAATGTCTGCGGATCGTGAACGACATCGCCATCCGTGAAGAGCAGCCAATCGCCCGTCGATTGCTGAGTTCCCACTTGCAGCGCGTGATTCTTGCCGAGCCAACCCTCCGGCAGATCGGTGATGTGGATGACTCGAAACGTAGACCGCTCGCCAAAAGCTTGTTCGGCCAACCGATCCATGATCGCGCCGGTCTCATCGCGCGAGCGGTCGTCGATCGCGATGATCTCAAAGTCGGGATAGTCCGACGCGAGCAGCGACTTCAGTCCCGCTTCGATCTTGTGCCCCTCATCGCGAGCCGGCACGACGATCGACACTCGCAACCACGACGCCGGATCAGGCAGCCGGTCGGATTGCCGCTTCAGCGACCGGCCCAGCATCCACACGGTCGGGACACCCGACAGCCCGGCCCAGATCGCGAACAGCATCCAACCACTGACTTCGACTGTCGTCTGCAAAATGGTCACCTTTGTCGTTCGCGTAGTCTGCCACTCGCGAAGTCGAAACTTGCTTGTCCGCCCGGTGATTGTCACTTACCGTGCTTCCCGGTCTGATTGGATTTCTGATTTCACGGAAGCGAGGTGTCCCATGGGATTGATTCACACTCAATTGGAGTTGGTCAACGGCGATGACCTCGCGCTCGTCAGACGAGGCAAGCCGCCGGTTCAAGACGTTCGCAAGATGAATGTCACCGCGCTCGTGGACTGCGGAGCCGTGATGCTGGCGATCAATGAAAACATTTGCCAGCAGTTGGGACTGATGAAAGTCGAAGAGCGACTCGCCGAATTAGCCGACGGCAGCGTCAAGTCCTTTGACGTTGTGGGGCCGATTGAGATTCGCATCCCTCACCGTCGATGCAGCGTAGAGGCGATGGTCCTGCCCGGCGATTCCTGAAGTCTTGCTGGGGGCCATCCCAATGGAAGACATGGACCTCGTCATCGAACCCAAGTCCCAGACGGTTCAAGTCAACCCGACCATGCCCTACATTTCCAAGAAGCCCATGAAGTAAGGCGATTGACGGAAGATCGCTCTCCAACCGGGGTCAGGCACTTCGGAATTTCGGAATTGGCCGAG
>JBJXEX010000465.1:0-39199 GCA_046156195.1 Planctomycetaceae bacterium
CGCTTCAACTCGGGCAGGTTTTCACTCCGATAGGCGTGGTCGCACTCGTCCGAGTCCGCCGGATCACTGGCCAGGGCGAAGTCGAGTTCCTGCTGCCCGGCCGTGTACTTCTTGCCTCCCGCCGCCAGCGGCGCATGCAGCAGCGAGTCGCCGCAGACCAGATTCAGCCGAAACGCCGGAGCATCCGCCAGACTCGCGATGCCACACGCCCGCATCGCCGCCAACAACAACCGAAACCGAGCAATCGCGATCGCAAACGGATTCACATCGACCCCATGCACACTGTCCAGCGTCCGCTGCACCAGCTCCCGCACATTCGTCCCCGGCTCACGACGCTGCCAACGATCCAGAATCCGCCGAAAGCTGCCCAGCAAAAAGTGGCCGCTGCCGCAGGCGGGGTCGATCATCTTGAATGAGCCGTTGGCGCTAGCCTCGGGCCTCTTCGACCAGCCGTTGGCGCTAGCCTCGGGCGACTTGGGCTTTCCACCCGACGGTTGACTGGAGCCCGAGGCTAGCGCCGACGGCTGTTTCGACGCCCCAGAGCCCGAGGCTAGCGCCGACGGCTCAAGACCAAACTCCTCCAGCGCCGGCTCCAGCGTGCGTTCCAGGATGAACTCTTCGACGAACTCCGGAGTCTGGAGCAGCGCGTACTTCTTCCGCGCCGCTTCCGACAGGTCTTGATACAGGTCACCCAGAAACCGCGTTTCTTCAACGTAGCCATCACGCTCCGCGTGATGAGCCGAGCGCGCATTCGACGTCGTCTGTCCATTCGGCTCGTCACGCGGAGCGTGACGGCTACAAAAGTCATGTACCAGCAGCCCGCTGTTGGCCTCAATCTTCTGAAAGAACTTCAGCAACTCCCCCGCCGCGTCACCGCTCAGCCAGTTGGGCAACTCGCGAATCGGATTGTGCTCGCCAAACAGATCCCGCGTCCCCGGCAACTGCGCAAGCTCATCAAACAGGCTCAGCAAATAGTCCCGATCGGTCAGCGTGGGATGCTGGCGGAAATACAACTCATGCTCATCCCGCGCCCGCTGCAACCGATTCGCGCCCGAGCCGCGCCCGTCAGGAAGCGGTGTCTTTTGTTCGGTCGATGAGAAACCACTCCCTGACGGTCGCGGCTCGGAGGCGATTGGTTCGGCGGCGGTTGGCCCCGCGATCTTCGGCGGATCAATCAACCGGTTGTCTTCCAGAAACCGCACGAACACACACGCCAACACCCAAGCCGCCGACGCCTGAGTAATCGCATCACTCCGCCAATCCTCATAGTTCTGAGCCGTCCGCTCCGCCTTCTTCGCCCGCTCAAACTCAGTGTGCAACGTCGCCCCCACATCCGGCACGTCGGACGACTCGCTCCGTTCGAGCAAATCGGCTTCGAGCTTGGTCAGCAGCTTCTGAAGATCGGAGAGCAGCTTCGAGCGGTCAATCATTTGGGGCACTGTTCCACGGCTGGCTAATTTGAGTAGTTCCAAGTTTGGCGGGACGAGCTCTGTCTTTACTCCGAAGGAGTTGCGTCTCACAGCCCAGGGTTGCTCGCGAAGCGAGCTACCCTGGGAAAGAGACCCAAAACAAACATGTACCCCGAAGGGGTTCCGTCATAGGAAATTCTCGAAGGCCGCAACCCCTTCGGGGTAGAGATTGGGAGGTGCTGTCACCCCAGGGTAGCCGCGATGCGCGGCAACCCTGGGCTATGAGACGCAACTCCTTCGGAGTAAATGCAAATGCAAAACGATCTCACTTGAAACGAGTGAATTGATGTATTTGGCCCATCGCCACGATCATGGCTCATCGTAAACCCCGCCTCTGGCCGGTCCCAATCTTCGACAATCGTGCCCTGACGACTCCGCAGGTCCGCCGCCTGACGTTCGTCGATCCCCTGCGCGGCGAGGTCAACTGACGATGAATTCGCAACCGGGTCAATTTGAATTCGCACGCGATGTTGCCCCGGCGAGACATTGTCCGGCACTTGCAGTACCACGCGGCGGTCAGCCGGCACGAAGACCGTTGCCTCGAATGTTGTCATGACCGTTTCCTCATTCGCCGTTGACCGCTTCATCACGGAAACAATTCCAGTCGAATCCACTGCCGTCGAGCATGACTCTGAGTCGGCGAGTTCATGCGCAATCGAGCGACCGTCGCACGCCCACTCGGAGTCAGGCCGAGCAACGTGCCCGCATCGTCGGCCACCGTGAAATGTTCTTCCCAGACCTGCTGCCGGGGATGAAACAAGGGAACGCTTTCGCCAGTTTCGGAGTCGGGGCTGACGACTCCGTCACTCTTGAAGAGATTGCACGAACGGCAGGCCAAGGCCCAATTGTCTTCGGTGTCGGAACCGGATTGGCCCGGCGGGATGACGTGCTCGACTTCAAACGGAAAGTTGAAGATCGCTTCCGGAGCGTGACAGTATTCACACCGATGTCCCGCGCGAACCGCGACCAAAGCGTATCGCGGATTCATCGGCCCAGCCCCTGCGCAACGGATGCCGCTCGCTCACCACTGGCGACCAACTCGGCATCCACCAAGGAATCCAATTCAGACTGTTCTTCCGCCGACCACGGGCCGCCGGAGTCTCGCGACTCACGCCATCGTCCCATCAACTCAACCAACCGCAGTTGCTGCTGCTCGGTAAAGAGCTTGTCGGGAGGAAACCGCTTGACCACCAAAAATGATTCGGATTCAACCTCCGGAAACTGCTCGGTCAGCGCGTCCAAAGCCTGGCCTGCGGTGTTCCCAGCCGCCATCCGTCGCCCGGCGACCGCTTGAAACCCTCGGCCGCCCGTCCGCGTCGGCATCGGAACAATGGCTACTGTGGTCATGATTGATTTCCTTCTTCTGGATTTCCTCATTCACCCCTGACCGCTTCCTGACGGGCGCGGCTCGGTGAAATTCAATGCGGCTCAATCCGCTGCCATCCTATCGTCTGTCTCCGCGATGCACATTCTGTAACCAGCTTGGCGGGATGGGAATTCGCTGGCCGGGGCTGATCAGCGGGATCGCTTTGCCGTCGAGCATCGCGTGATTGTTGCCCGGCGCGAGCAACCACAAGCCATGAATCCCATCGCGGCGGCCGACGTTGTCGCGCAGCCGCTCCAACAAATCCATGCGATCGTATCGCGCGAGCAACCCGGCATAGACCACCAGCATCGTTTGCTTCGTGCCGGCGAGCTGCTGTTCGACATTCGTGATCGCTCGGCCGACGAGCCGCGTGAGCTTGTCCCAATCTCCCTGCCCTGGAGTGGCATCAGTTTGTACGACCAGTTCCCAATCGACTTTGGCCTGGGCCGCGACCGCACGCAGAGCGTCCAGAAACAAGCCCTCGAAATCCACCAGTTGAATGGGGAAGCGGCGAGTCAGCTCATCGGTCGCCTGCTGATAATCCTTGTGATTGACGAGCAATGTCAGGAACGCCCCATCGTGAGCCGCTCGCTGCAAGCGTTCTTCAAACAGCCGAGCATCCGCTTCCTCCGGCGTCAGCGCAGTGGCTTCCGTGCGAGCCATCGAAGTCGGGAATCGTTGGATCGACTCGCTCCCCGTCGTGCCGGCCACGGCGGGCGGTGTCGCGTAACAACCTCGGCCACTGTCGCCGACTGGATCCCACAGCCATTCAGTGAACCCTGCCGCTCGCAACAATTGATCAAGCTGCGGTCGCGACGGAAGTGGTTCGGAGAACGGATAGCGGCTGCGCACTCGCTCGCCAAGCTGCTCGATCGTCAGCGTGCTGCGGCCTTCCTTTTTGCTCGGCGGTGGCGCGACGGCCCCTTGTGACAACTTCAACGCTCGCAGCGCATCCATGCCACGCGGATAAATCTCGTGCCGGCTGGACACATCCGCTCGCTGCGATGCCGCCGCCGCCAGTCGGACGAGACGATGGTCTGTCATTTCGGACTGCTGCGCCGGCAATGGGATCTCGCGGAGCAATTCCAGCGTCCGCTGCGGAGCAACCAGCGGGTCGGCGTTCGCCAATTCATCCGCCAGCTTCCCAAGCTCCAAGGCATAGTCGAGCAACTGCGGGTCCAACGCGATCAGGACACGATCATGCGAACGACGGACGAACAATCTCGGCTTGTCCCCGACTCGTTCCAGTTCAACCGCCGCGCGAGTGACCGCCAACGCCGCTCGGCTGCGCTGCGGTTCGTCGAGTGCCGAGCCACGCTCCAACAAAAGCGCGGGAACAAGTTCCTCAACCGCGATCACCCCGCCATGCTTCTCGGCGATCTCCACCACAGTCTGACAGAGGCGCGTCAACGCGGGCAGACGTTCCCAACGCTCGATACTTTTCTTCAACGCCTGATGCACGGTCACTGGAGTCGTACCGACCTGCCGTGCAACATCCGTTTGACCGAGCCAGAGTTTTGCCCCGTCTTGATCCGCGACCGTGCTAGTGTTGAGGCCAAGCAAGCAATCCATCGTGGCAAGACGCGCCGCGTCCCGCTTGTTGGTGCTGCGACCTCGCACGAGTTCCAACAGGACGTCGATTCCCAATGTGGCGACGTCGGCAGGTGGCGTGTCGGTCGAGAGCGCATCTGAGGCCGCTGCTGTCTCGTCCGGCAGACTGACTTCGCCGGAGACTTCCAACCGCTCTCGCAGCAGCCGCCTCGCACCGATGATCTCCTTCCGAGTCTTCAGCCCCACACCGCGCAACCGATTGAGCCGACGTCCCGGAAAGACCAAGAGTTGTTTGACCGTCAGGATGTTGGCTCGGTCCAGCGCGTTGGTGGCTCGCGTGCCCAGGCCCAGTTCGTGAATCGGCGTGTCGAGCGTCGCAGCGGCCAGCAGTTGCTCGCGTTCGCCTTGGGCTTTGGCGTCTTCGAGCGGGCCGGACGCCGCGATGTTCTCGAAGCAGTGCCGCCAAGCTCGCAGCATGTCTTCGGCATTGTCGAACCGGTCGCTCGGATTGCGGCGCAGAGCCGTTGTGAAGAACGGGACCAGTCGATCCCGGAGTCCCGCGTCGAACGATTCCGGCTCAATGCTGATCTCGCAGGTCAGATGCGACGGATCGGTCGTACCGTCACCCCACTTCGGCCGCGAGCCGGTCGCCAGTTCATACAGCGTGATGGCGGCGGCGTAACGCTCGGCGTGCAAGTCCCATCGCGCGGGTTTGCGCAACGGCAACAGCGGATCGAGATACTCTCGCGTTCCGGCGCGGATGTTCTCCGGCGACGTGCGTGACAGCGAGAAGTCGAACAGCACGACATGCAGGGCCTTGCCAGCGCCGACCGCGCCGACAGCGATGTTCTCCGGCTTGATGTCGCGATGCGGGATGCCTTGCTCTTCCAGATATTTGACGACGTCGAGCAAGTCCTCGCCGAACCGCTGCAACATGTCCACATGCAGGCGGCCTTCAGTTCGCAGCCGATGCCCCAAGGTTTCGATCGTCTTCTTCTCTTTGTCGGCGAACACCGGACGCATCAGAAACGCCGCTCGGTTGCCCAGCTCGATCACTTCCTGAAACTCAACGACATGAGCGTGCCGCAGCTTGTGGAGCACCGCAGCTTCGCCCTTCAGGCGGTCGTTGTGCTCCGGGTCATTGGCGACCTTGAGAATGAAGTCCTGACCGTCCTTCTCGACGAGCATCGCGACGGAACACGAACCTTGGCCGATGCGTTTGAGAACTCGCAGGTTGCCCGGCAGCAGATCGCCAATCTGAGCGCGGCTGGCGTCATCAATGGACTCGTGCTCGGGCGTCGTCAGTTCGTTCTCGACGTCATCCAAGTTGCTGAGGAAATCGACGACCGAATCGTTGCGACTGCTGACATCCGGGTGCGTGCTGAACTGAATCAGGAAGTGCAACGACTCAACCGCGCCGTTGAGCACCGCGCTGATTTGCAGCCCCTTCGCCTCACGCAGCTTGTTGCTCAGTTCCAGAGCGTTCGTAGCCGGCGGCACACCAGAGAAAAGGTGGTAGGCGATGGCTCCCAATGAGAACACATCCAGATGCTCGCCAGTGTTGTCGTCGCCGGAAAACGCTTCGGGAGCCATGTAGGCCGTGCTGGCGTTCTCAACGAGCTGATCCACATGCGACGTGGCCGAGACGTTTCGCGAGACGCCGGACGAGGTCGAACCTTCGCGATAACCCACCTGCCAGTTGAAAACCTTCACGCGCGGCCGGTCGCTGTTGGCGTCCACAACGAGAATGCTCTGCGGGCTAAGTGCCCGATGAACGACCTTCTTGTCGTGAGCGAATCGGATGACCTCGGCAATCTGCCGCATCAGGTCGAGTCGCGTCGTGACGTTGAGCGTGTTGTGTCGTTGAGCCAGAAAGTGATCGAGCCGCATGCTCAGCGGGTCATGCTCAAAAATCAGCGCTGGCCCGACTTCGTGCTCGGTGTAGCCGTAGCCTCGCAACACGCCGGGATGCTGCAACGTCTCGACAAGCTGAAACTCCCGGAGCGCGGCCCGCTGAATCGTCTGGCGGTCCTCAGCCGTGGCTCCATTGCGAACCAGATACAGCCGCACTCGTCGTTGAGCTTCCCGAAGCTGCGTGTGAGTCGCCTGCCAATCCTGATAGCCCGGCCCTTCGCCGATCAGTTGCTCCAAAACATAATCGCCAACCTTCCGCTGCCGCTGAGAAGCTCGGATACCCGCCTGGTCCAACGCCTGAGTCACCAACTTGCAGGCCGGCCTGTCATGGGTTCCCTTCGCGACTGGCTCAAGCCCAGGACACTCGCGCCGCATGATCGCCGCGCGGATGCCGGGTTTGGTTGTCGAGCCGCGCCCGTCAGGAAGCGGTGCTTGCGCCGTTGCAATGGCATCCGCTCCCTCACGGTCGCGGCTCGGAGAATTTGGAGCATCGCGATCACGAAGACAGATCCGAAACGCCGCGTTCCCCTGCAACTCGCACTTCAAGTCCGCCGCCGAGCAGAAGACGAGCGCCTCGATATACGGAATCTGCCCGTTCTTCTGACACACCTTCTGCCGCTGCAACAACGAACGCAGTTTCTTGGCCTTCAAGTTGGCCAGGAACAACGGATTGTCCATCGTCTTCGTGCGGCCGTCCGTTTCCCAATTCCACGTTCCCGCGTCACCGGATAGCCGTCCCGGCCGGCTCTTAATTTCGATCAGGAACAGCCCCAGCGGCGTCATGACCAGCAGATCGACTTCATTGATGCTGCCGTCATCCGCGATGAACTCAAAGTTGGACCAAGCGCGATACCGCTCATCCGTCGGGAACCAGCCACGGACGAATTCCAGAGCCTCACGCTCCCACGGAAGTTTCGACTCCGCCACCGTGATCCAATTCTTCGCCACACTCATCGCCGCCCCAACTCATGCCGCCTCTTCGATGTAAAGCCGCCCGATTCACGAGAGCGACTCTATCGAGGCCGATTGGAGCCCACAATCAGCCGGATGAACTGGGCGTGACTCAGTTCTGTCGACGACGATCAAGTCAGAGCGTGCGATGCGGCCCTCCAACTTCAGGAAACGACGTTCTTTCCGAGGTTCGAGATTTTCGTGATTAGCTGAGAGCACCGTGAGAAGTTCACGATTTTCGCTCGATGTCGCGGCGCATCATGGCTGCGACCGATTGAAAAGGCGTCTCCACACGGCGAGTGGCACGACTCCTGCTTTTGACTCAGTGAGATCACAAGTCGTCCTCCCAGGGGTCGATGATGAATCGTTTGCAACTCGGACTCGCGATCGCTGTTCATGACCTGCGTATTGATGTCATTATCGGGTGCAGACACTCTGTTAATCGCGTCGGGAGACGGCGACTTGGAATGCAAGTTGGCTCGGGGGAATCTGCACACTGACTCGTCCCTGGACGTCGCAGTTCGGCACTCGCACGAAACTATGATTTCGACAGTACGACGAGAACATCTCACAAAGAAAGGCATACCATGCGATTGATGACTTGGAGTTCCACTCTGATTGCGATTCTCGGATTGACCATTGGCCTGTACGCGGAAGAAAGCCGTCGACGGCAGAAATCGCCGCCCAAACCGGCGGCCTCGACAAAAGTCGATTCGCCGGAGTCGAGCGAGCCCGAAGACCGGATCGACAAAGCGTGTCGAGATTGCATTGATCGCGACTGGACTACGGCGGGAATGGTGCGCTGTGCCCAAGTGGAGCTATTGCAGCGAGAGCATGAGCTTGAAGAAGTTCATGGCAAATTTCTGGGGATGCTCGACAAGCGGTTTGGCGAAGACGCGTCACGAGCCTTTCTCAAGTCACACGACCGCTGGGAAAAGTATCGTGATGCGGAGTTCAAACTGATCAATGAGATGTTCCGAAAGATCGACGGCACGATGTGGCTTCCGATTCGAGTGAGCGAGATGTCGGATATCGTCCATCAACGGACAAAGCACTTGCGTGTCACGATGGCCCTGCTGGAGGAAGCCTCTTTGTGGGAAGAAGAGGGCGACTAATCCCTCATGGTCGTTTCGGAACCTGTGGAACTTGGCTTGGCTCGTTCTCCGGCAGCGATCTCTGAAGGTCAAAAAGGATCGGGATGAAGGAATCGGCGGATGATTCCAAATTTCCCACGGCCTCGATGAAAGCCCTGCAACGAAAGAAGCTCTGGGAATTTGCGACTTCCTTCCTAACCGCCAGCAGCGAGTCGGCTGCCGAGAGTGCCAGGTCGCCAACATCGAAACCAATCTCGACGAGTGAGCGAAATGCGTTGCAGCGGATCTCAAGAACCTCCGTTTCGTCTTGAACACAAGCCCGTAGTGGCACGATTTCCTCGCAACCGGCAACTCGTCCCAAGAAGCTGGCGACTTCGAGACGGATATTGGCATCCGGGCTGGAAAGACCTGTGAGGCACTTGGCGGTCGCCTTTTGAAGTGCAACCGTCTTGCGAGCGCGCGTGCTGATGCGAATTTGCTCCAAAGCAATGCTTGCCCAGAAACGACAAGTGTTGTCCGGGGCCACTAGCTCATTCACACGCTGCAAGATGGCTTGCAAAACGACAGGGTCACAGTCGCGAGGCTCGTTATCTGAGAACTGAACATTTTCGGAATGGACCCGTTTGACCGCACGCGTGCCAGCTTCGCGAATTCTTCCGTTCGGGTCTGACTGGAATGCGATCAGCGCGGGCAACGCTCCCCGTCCCAAGTGAGCCAGATCTTCGATCACTCGAATTCGTGTCAATTCGCAGAGATCGACGTTGTTGGCAAATTTTGGAATCGACGCGATGGCCCGTTCGATGGTCTCGTGCGAACTTCCTCGAAAGACTTCCGCGACACGCTCTTGAAATTCGGCAATTTCCCGCTCAGAAGATTTCTCTTCTGTCTCGTACGCTTCCGCCAGCCAGGGGATGATGTCGTTGAGGAACTCCGCCTGAGCAATCACGCGAGCGGCATCGCGCCAGGAATCAATCGTTCCGACGCCTAACGACCGAGCGACGACCACAAACGGTTTCAGAGCGTGGTCGCATCCTTCCATTGCGTGCGCCGCACGATGCCCCAGATCGCGAGCCGCTGCCGCGATTCGTTCCAGCCGGCGTCGTTGTCGACCATTCTTGCCGGCACCAGGGGAACGACCTCGTAGAGTTTGTAATTCAAGCTGCTCGTGAAGCCGTTCCACGTCAGTTAAATCTTCAATGACGGGCTTTGAGCGACCCGGCGACTCCTTCTCTTTCAATTCCCACCGCTCACGGATCTCCGCCGGAATGTGTGCGTCAAAACCCTGCTCGCGCAGCCGGTCGAAATGCTCCTGAGTTAGCAAGTCCCGCTGCGACAGGTAATCAATCAGTTGCTCAATGACTTTCATGGCAGAAGGACTTTGTTTGAGACTACGCGCAACGGACGACGTCGCCATAAGGAAATTCGAGTTCTGGGTTGCCGGTCAGGCACCACAGCACATGGTACGGTGGTTCGGCCTCCGGGTACGCAATATCGCCGTCGGTGATAATCACGGCGGCGGTGACCTCGTAGTTGTCGGTGAGTTGGTGCATTGCGGCAGACATGTCGCTGCCTCCAAGGCCCTGAATGGTGTAGCTGTGAAGGTTTTCCACGGGGATGACTTCGTCAACTGTCACGTTCACGTCGCACTGGAGAAGATGAATCTCCACGACGCCCGAGGCTTCGCAAAAACTCGCGATCGCACCCAAGGCTTTCGACAACTCGTCGATCATGGAGCCGCTGGTGTCCAGAATGACGTGCAGCGTCCAACCGTCGCGTAAGCGTCCCGGACGAACGCAGTCAGTACGGTCGGCTCCGCGCCGCGATGGCCGCGAGTAGCTGCGCCGCGCCGGAGCAACAGACTCCATCCAGCGTTGCAGAGCGGCTTCCCAGGGAACGCGATAGGCATCGCGCAAGGCTTCGCAGATTGTCAGGTCTGACCCCGGTTCCGTTCCTCGATGCGGGGACATCGTTCGCTCAATGGTGCGAAGCGCCAAACTTCGGGCCGCTTCTCGTAGGATTCGTTCGGGTAGCGAATTGGCGGGGTCGGCGTCTTCGGGGAAAAGCTCTTTGGCGAGATCCGGCGGGATCTCGTCAAAGTCGCCCATCACTTCGCGAATGCGTTTTGTTTGGACTGAGTCGTCGTCCTTCACCAAGCCCGCATCGCGCAGGGCTGCCCCTAGAGTGCCTCGGGACGGAGGGGGAGGCGCGGCGACAGGCGATGACCAACTGCGGAGCTTTTCCAGCTTGTGTTGAGCCAGCGATTTGACTTCGCTGATAAGTTGTTCGAGCGACTTCTCGCTGGCACCGGGGTAGTCCAAGGCACCCAATGGAATCTGCATTTGCAGTTCGTCACGCAGAATGTCGTTGATGACATAATCGTGCGCGATGTTGACCAGCCGATGGTTGGATTCTCCGCGTCGCTTGTGAGTGTCTAACGCCAAGTGCAGAAGTTCGTGAGCCATGACAAACATGGATTCCGACAACGGGAGCGACGCGAAAACCTTCGGATTGATCACCACTCGTCCAAAGGGCGAGACGGCTGCCACCGGAACCCAGTCCACGCAAGAGACGCGTACGATGGTCGCCAAACCGCTGAGCCAGGGAAGATTCGCACAGACCATCCGTAGGCCAAGCAACGCCTTTTGCATGGCGACCGAGTGTTCCTCGGAGAGTGGTCCCGCCGAGGTTTCAGGTTCGGGGTCAGCGAGTGTCTCGCGTTGACGGCTCACAATCCGGTGACCTCCTTCAACGTCTCCAATAAGGCCGTGTCAGCCCCGGCCTCGCCCCACGGTTCGATCAGGTCGACCAGCAGAGCACATCGAAACTCGGAAGGCACTTGCCGCAAGAAGTTGTTGATGACCTCCGGCGCGAAGTCCTGCAACTTGCCCCGTTGGACCAACTGACGCACACGGCTGATCAAGAACCAGCGCGATGTTGGCTGTCCCGGCAACCGCATCGGATCACGAATGCAGTCTTCCGGTGCCGGGATGTCTTCGAGTTTCGTTTCGGTCATCACACAGAAGATCGCGGCGTCTTCCGGGCTGACTCGGCCAAACAACAAAGCGCGCCGGACATCCTGATTCAACAACCCGCCCTGTTCAGCAAGATCCAGAGCTTCGGACACAAGTGCCCAACTTCGAGGAGTCGAGAACGGAATTGGATCACGCGGGACAGGTCGCATCAGCGCTTCCGGCATGAAGCTGATGAACGAGCGAACTTCCGAGCGAATTCCGTTTTCGCGGCTCCATTCGAGCCACTCGTTCAAGTCCAGGCGGATGTGAATCACGCAAACGCGGTAGGCCGATGTCACGAGCACTCGCATTCGGCGACGGAATGTTTCGTCCACAATTTCACGTCATGTGACGCAAGCCAGCCGGCACGAACACAACGTGACTAGATCCGGGGCGAATCGTGGAGGACGTGGTCGGGGGCTCATTTCCGATAACGCCAACGGTTGGCCGACCGCACAAGCGTTGGGAACCACCAATCAAGGCATGAGCACCGACATCCTGTCTCTTGATGCCGAAAACCAGCGACACATGGAATTGCACCGCGAGGCGGAACAGTACAACGCTTTGATCCGCAGCATTCCACGATGTTTCGTGGCTCGAACGTGTGGCTTTCCTGCGTGGGAGTTCCAGGCTCCGACAGACGTCTCGCAGCGCGGTACTTACCAACGTCGGCGTTAATCCCCCTTTGGGCGTTTGTGGCTGAGCGGGTTGCATGGCACAGGTCCGGTTTGATTCTCCAGCGTTGGCAGCAATCCGGCTTTCAAAGGTTGTTGCCTCGGCGCTGACGTGGGTGATCGCGCTGAGAAACTCACAGGAGACCTGTCATGACCATCTGGCCGTCCGTGTTATTTGGAGCTCGCCGGCGTGCGCACGCCATCGTGCAAGCAATCGCTCAACTCGATGATGCCTTCGATTTGAACCTGGTCCATCGGCTTGAGTCCGAATTGGAACGTGATCTCGCAGACATGATTCGACGCAGACTCTTTGAAGATGTGGCCGTCGAGTTGCAAGACTCGTCGAGTGGGCGATGCTTGAAATACCGCATCCCAGAGTCTGGCGAACTGTGCGATCAGGCTGGACGAGCTGTGGAATTGCAGCCGCGAGCGGCGCGGAGAGGCCAGGGGCGTTGGGTGGCTCGATTGTTCGTCAAGTTGCGGCCTTCCGCCGCGAGGGAAGAGCACCGCCATCAACTGCGCCTGGATTGGCGATCGGCCTATCGTGGCGAAACTCAGCGGTCTACGGGCACAGAGCGCCGCCGATTGCGAGTGGTCTCGACCGGGCAACGCGGCTTTGCCTTCGGCAATTCGGTGGATGCGGGCCAACCGTTGCGTGACGTCTTTTTGCATCTCAGCGATGCACCGGCTGGGTTTGGCTTTGTTGTCGGTCAGATCGTGAGTGCTGAGGTCGCAACGACCGCCAGCGGCCTTCAAGGACGAAGGATTCGTTCGGTGTGAACGAATTCGCGAGATGGAGAACCGCACGCGAATGAGGTTCGCTGAATTGCGAATCGAAAACGACCGGTCACTCGTGGCGTTGTGCCATGCGTCGCACCGATTGCATTTTTGAAATTTCAATAACGAGTGATCGAGAAAGGAGTTTGGCTGGCAGCAGTCAGTTTCTGACGAGGTGCGGCTGAAATCGGCACGCAGCTCGCGATGGGGGGCCATCGCAACAAAAACCTATCACGAACTCAGGAGCTTACTCATGCTGGTCAATCAATCTCGCTCGCTCGCCGCGTCACGTTTTTTGTCTCTGGATGTCCTCGGACTTTCTTGTGCTGATCTTGTCGATTGGATTCATCAACGGTTGGCCGACAACTTCTTGGCGGTCGAGTCGCCGCAGGCACGAGTTGACGATTTTGGTCTCGCCTTGTGGCTGTCGGACGACCGGCCGATTCCAGGTTCGGCATTCGACGGGAGCGACGACGACTCGTGCGACTTTGCCGAAGGCTACGAACTCGAACTGGCTTCCGCGTGCTCGTCGTTCGATCGTGAGACCAGTCCGGTGACACTGGCCGGCGACGACGATCTACAAGAGGACTCGGAGTTCTGCGAGCTGATCGTTGACTGGCAGAGTGATGGAACGCCTGCGGTGCGGGTCGCTCAACCACGATTGATGCCGTCAATCGACTTCGTTCAGAGCCAGCGGCAATACCGTGAAATCCTCCGTCGGGCCGCGGGAGACGACAGCGCCGAGACCTGGATTCGGCAAGCTTGGTTCGATGTGAGATCGTGTGTGTCCGCCATCAATTGGCGGTATTGGTCGCTGCGGACATTTGGAAACGCGTTGGTCAAAGCTCAGGCAGACTTTTTTCGAGACGGACACGTTCGAGGATTGAGTTCCGCTCGACGTGTCACTCGTGACATGTTGGCAGGTGACCTGGGTTGGGATGCCTCGGTCGTCGGTCGCTCGGCGAAATCGAAGTGGATACGGACACCGTGGGGAGAACCGATTGCGGTCGAAAAGTTGCTGGACGGCCGGAGCGGCGAATTGTCCCTGATTGTCGAATGCTTGTATCTGCTGCTGAGCGAGGAGGACGTGCGATTCCCTTGGAGCGACGAAGTTTTGGCGGAAATGGTTTGGCAACGAATTGGAATCAGAGTGGCTCGCCGAACGATCGCGAAGATCCGCCAGGATCACGGCATCGGGTCCACTCGCCAACGTCGCCAAACCATGGTGTGCCGTCATCTGGGTGCGAAGGCGTGACGGTCTGTGAAGTTTCCGAGCCGCGACCGTGAGGGAGTGGTGATTGGCAAGAAACCACGACCGCTCCCTGACGGTCGCGGCTCAAAGTTTCACGGCTTCGGTACGTCGTACCACTCAGCGGTTTCGCCACGCGATGAAGGTTGAGTCGCAACTTTTTCTGGTTTTCGTTCTGAGGAGGTGTCGCATGTCACGGAAATCGAATTCGTTTCAACAATGTTGGGAACTCGTCGGCCCTCGAGCGGCACCACGGCGAAGGTGGACTCGCAAATGCCTGTGGCTTGGGACGTTGATGGTTTGCCTGGGATACATCGTGAAGCTGGTCTGGTTCGCGCTGGGAGGCAGCGTTCAGATCCAATTGGTCTATGACCGCTCTCAGAACTCGTCGCAAACTGAGCAGGCCGACGAAGTGGCCAACAGCCAGCGGCGACCGGGATCGCTGGACGACGAGATTGTCGCGCTGGAGGACGAGCTGGAACGTGACCTCGCTCAAGTTCGCAGAGTCATCGAGCCACTCATCTTGCGAACTCAGGACCGTGACGAATTGGAGCTTCACTTTCGGACGCTCTCGACTCGTGAGCTGCTGGAGTGGCTACCCGAGTGGTTGGTGAAGCACGGCTACAGCATGCCTAACGAGGTTCAGTTGCGATTGACGATCAGCCGCCGCCGACTGGATCAACTGGAGCGGGCACTGTCCGAACTGGGCCGCCAATCGTGAATCACAAAACGACTGGCAACGAACCGGCTTTCAGAAACAGCAACCTCGCCCGATTCCCTCTGATCCGTAGTTCGACGTGAGCCACGGCAGAGGGGATTGGGGCTCAAGGCTTCACTCTTCAGAAGGAATAACGCCATGACTCGTCAACATCATCGACTTGGAATCACCACCATCAGTTGGACCTGCGTCGTGCTGGGAGTGGCATTGATCGCCGACCAGTCGTTCGCTGAAAACCCGATGCCACCTGAAGTGCTTCGCGGACGGATCAAGCAACTTAGCCACAGCCTGGAGCGAACCAGCGTGAGCCTTGAAGAATCCGACTTGCCGGAGTTCGTCTGCCAGTTCCAGCGTCTGTCGTCGGCCTACATCGGCGTTGCCGAATCGACCGAGCAATGTTTCCGCGATCTTGGAGCAGCTCGCATCAAGGTTCGCATCGCGAGAAAGGTGCTGGCCGGACTGGAAACCTCAGACGCCGAGCGGCAACTGGAACGTGAACGCGTCGATCAGATTCAGCAGGGAGTCCAGGCCGGGCGCGATGTGCTGCTCGCTCGGTTGGCGGAGATCAAACCGGCGACGCCCGAAACGGTGGCAACCCCCGGCACGCTGTCGCAGATGCAACAGTTGGTCGAACGAATCGAACAGCTCGACCACTTGGTCGCCGCCGGTGAATCAACGCTGACCAACGCGGAATCGGCGCAAAACCTCGCCGCGCCGCTGGACGCCATTGAGCGGCAATTGGCCGAGGACGAGCAAGTCTTGAAGCTGCAAGCCCGCATGATCTCCGAATTGGTCGAGCAGCGCACGCGTGCGATGCAGCGAGCGCTCGGATACCTCGAACTGACCGCGTCGCTGCCGGAGACCGAAGTCCGACTGCTGCGTGACGCTCGCCGAAACCTGCGGGGACTCGTCGAGCAAATCGACGCCGCTCGCACGGCGACTCGTGGTGCCGTTAAGGCGGAAAGCGAACGCCCCATCGTCGACGAACCTCACGAAGCCCAGCAACTTCACGAACGAGCAGAGGCACTCCTCGCGCCGCGCCCTGCCCGCTCGCTGACTCGACACCCATGAAATGTGGCGCACGCGGCTCGCGTGCGACGTTCCCCTGAAGTTCACGACGCTCAACACCATCCGTTCCCAATCTCTTCCCCTCGAAAGGCATTGATCATGAGAAACTTCACGCACACGACCCTGATCTGCTCCCTGTTGATCGCAACGACCATGCTCGCCAATCGCGCGGCCGCACAGTCCGACGAACCCACGCCGTCACCGCGAATGAATCGAGTTCGGCGAGCACAGCAGTTGGTCAGCGACTTGCAGCCACAACTCCGCCTCGCCTCCGCGAAACTGCTCGCCGAGTCGCTCGATCGCAGCCGACAAATCGGCGAGCAGGCGCATCTGCTCGCAGCGGCGAAGTGGGAGTTGCAACAAATCGAATCGCAGTTGGCGGAGCAACGTCATCAGCCTGGCGCGAGCGCTTTCCAAAACGCGGTGCAATCGGAACGAGCCACGTCGGAACTGCGTCAGCATCGCGATCGGTTGCAAGCCGAGCACCAGGCGCTCACCCAACAGCATCTCGTTCGGCTCGACGAGCGGCAGCGCCCCGATGGGCCGCGCCGCTCCGAACCGCAACGGGAAGCGCTCTTGAGCACCTTGAATTCACTCCACTCACCCGCGCCGATGGACCTCTCGGACAAACCGCTCCGAGTCGAAGTCGCCAAGCCGGTGAATCCCGTACCTCCACCGGACTCGACAGCAGCTCAACCCTCGCCTGAGTCACCCATCACGCCGCCACCAACGGCACTGCCACGAACGTCGGCAGACAGTCCACCCACACGCTGTCCACCGCGCTGTCGACCAAGCAAACCGTAACTCCCACTCACGCAGCGTGCCTCCAATCCATTGCGAGATTCGGAGCCATGCCGATCGGGACGCTTCCCGCAATGAGCCAAGAGCGGCCATTCGCGAGAAACGAAAAAAGGCCGGGCGACTTCGCCTGGCCTCTTTCGTTTCGATCCCTCACAGAACGCCGCACGTCCCTCCAACGGCCTCGGTGGCGGCCGGTGCTTTGCGACAACTGAAGGCAAAGCTCTGACAGAGTTGAACACCGTATTTCAACGGCCTCGGTGACGGCCGGTGCTTTGCGACGGTCGGGCTCGTAGACCGAACGATCGCAAGCAGTTGGGGGCGGAGTTTGCCCAGCCCCTGGCGGTTTTACAAGTGGCCTGTTTGAGAATCTGTGAATGTGAGTCAGGTACGTCATCAAAAGAGTTGGCTCCTTTAAGTTTGTGAGTTTGCCCAGCCCTCTCCGTCAATGGGGCGTGGGAGAGGGGGTGGGCGGATGGCGGAGTTGGTGGCAAAGCTGGTCGAGTCGTTGCTGGCAGATTGAGTTGAAGCCGTGTTGTTCCAAGTGGTCCTCCCAACTGGCCAGAAGTTTGCCGAACGAGTCACGGGGGACGAAGACCGCGCCATCGGGTTGCGGCTGAAACTGATCGGGACGGAGGTGTCCTTCGTGGCAGATTTTCAAGACCCAGCGATCGACCCAGGGGACTCGGAAGGGTTCAATCACGTCACAGGCCAGTGACGGGCGACCGGGACGGAGATCGTGATAGATGCCCTGGGTGACTTCCAGTCCTCGCGCGCGGATTTCGAGTTCGACGCGGTTGGAGAGCCAAGTGTAGCCGAGGCTCAGGAGCGCGTTGACCGGATCGCGCGGCGGGCGGCGATTGCGGGTCGTGAAGGACCAAGGGGATTGCAACAGTTGGCCGTACAAGTCGAACCAAAGCGCACTGGCCTGACCTTCCCAGCCACGGAGTTGGTCGAGCGATTCCGCGGCGCGCATTCGGCTTTGCAGTGTTGCGAGGGCTTGATCCGCTGTGCCCGCCGCGCGGGTTCCGTGTCTCTGATAGTGCCGCGCGGCGTCGCGCTGACTTTGCAGTTTGTCGTGGACGAGATCGCACGCGAGCCTCAGACGCAGCGCCGGGTCGCGGCAGACTTCATGTTGTGCGCGACGAAGCGCGGCGGAGCTGTCCTGATCGAGCACCAGGTGGCCGCGGCATTCATGGCCGCCGGGAGAAAGCAACACGGCATTGATCTTGTGCTGACAGAGTAGCTTCAACGCCTCGTCCGAGAGCGAGACGTCGCCGTAGCAGTAGACCTGTCGCAGTGGGCGCGGGTCGATGCGCAATGGCGGCTCGTTGACCCGCGCGTAGGCCAGCCAGGCATTCGTGACCTTGAGTTTGCCAGGTCCGACGAGGTGGGCGATCGTGGTGGTGATGGAAGTGGTGCGGCGCATGATTGAGGTTGGAGGTTGGGGAATCCGAGTCACGTTGATCCTGTGAAGATTTGAGCCGCGACCGTCAGGGAGCGGTCGTAAGTCGTTGCGAATTTCCACTCCCTCACGGTCGCGGCTCAAAGTCTTCACATAGGTCGCTCAGTCGCTCCGCGACTGAGACGGTTTCATCCATTGGGGTTTGTGGACCAGGTGGTCCGGGCGGCGTGGGGCAAGGGACGAGAGGTTGACGAGCTGGACGCCGCCGGCTTTCCAGGTCCAGAAGCCTCGCGGAAGTTTGTGACGGTATTGGTCGAGTCCTCCGCGTCCGCTGGCGATGCGCTGCAAGACTAGGCGGACTCGGTCCTGGGTCTGCTGGTCGATGAGGTCGAAAACCGGGACGGCGTTGTCGGCGAAGACGTACGCCTCGCGCCAGGAGCGGAGCTGTTCGTTGAGGGACTTGAGCCACGGGCCGAGTTGGTTCGAGTCGAGGTTGTGAGCGGCGACGGAAGTTCCGCGGCGCGCGCACGCCGTTGGCGTTGCGGTTAAACGAGGCGGTGGCTCGGTCAGTTGCTGCAGCGCGGCGAGCATTTTGAGGATCTTCGCGTCGGGAATCTGGTAGCCGAACCTCGCGGGCCGGCCCACCAGTGACGGTCGCGGTTGAATTCGGACGCCGAGCCATTCGATTCCGTCTTCGATGCGGGCTTCGGTCAGCTTGTCGCGTCGCAGCGACAGCCGGAGTTGCGCGAGCGTCCGCGTGACGGCTCGCAGGTTGCGCCGCGCCAGGGAAAAATCACTCGCGAGCAACAGCAGGTCGTCGGCGTAGCGCAGCCCCAACACGCGCTGGCTCGATTCGGTCGCGGCTTGACGGAGAATTTGATCGACCGGATGCAGGGCGAGATTGCACAACAGGGGCGAGAGTCCGCTTCCCTGGACGAGGCCCACACGCCGTCGCCAGCGCCACCAACCGACTTCGTGGCCAGAGTGATTCAGGATGAGATCGAGCAGCGCGAGCACACGCTCGTCCGCGATGTGTTCGCGGAGCTGCGCTTGAAGCGTGCGATGGTCGATGGAGTCGAAGCAGTCAGCGACATCGAGTTGAATGGCGACTCGCAACCGCCGCTCGTTCGGACGTTGCGAGTCGTTGAGCGGTCGCACGGCTGCGTCCAACGCGGCTGCGACCGAGCGTCCCGGCCGAAAACCGAAACTGTTCGGCGCGAACGCCGGCTCCAACAGCGGTTCGAGAACTTGCTTGAGCGCCGTCTGCACGACTCGATCACGAATCGTCAGGATGCCGAGCGTGCGCATGCCGTGGCCGCTGGACTTCGGCACTTCGACAAGGCGGACACTGTCCGGCTCGTAGTGTTGGTGCTGGAGTAGTAACGACAGCTCGCGCAGCCAGGCATCAACGCGCCCGCGCAAATGTCGGCAGGCGACGCCGTCCACGCCCGGCGTCTCGGCACCGGCGTTTTCGGAGACTCGGTCCCAGGCCGCTCGCAAGTTGTCGGCACGGAGCAGCGACGTCCATAGATTCTGAGCCTGCGGTTCGGATCGCCGCGTTTGGAAGAGCTGCTGTTGCAGATGCGTCAGTTGGTCAGGATTTGTGCGTCGAGTCGTCGGCATGAGTCGTCTCCTGAAAGAGTCTCATTGATGGACGTCCGAACGAAGGCCGTGTGCCTACGTTGCGGCCTTTTCGTACGCGGTCTGCATCACTTCGACCAAATCGTCCCAGCCGAAATCGAGGTCGGGATCGAGCACATACTGCCAGAGTGTGATCAGCAAATCCTGCACACCATCGTCGTAGAAGAAGAAAAAGTACTTCTGGTTCTCCGTGAAGAGTGCGACTCGTCGACGTTCCCTCTCGAGTGGTTCGATGCACGGCATGTTGAACGCTCCTTGGTTAAAAAGTGAATGGTCGTTTTGTCCGAACCGTCCGGGATTCGACTCGCAGAGGCCGGGCGTCATCCGCGATGAGGCACGCGGCTCGCATCGGCGCTGACGAACTGCAAACGATTCCGTGATCGGGCTGATCGGGAGCCAGATGCCAGGCTTGGACGACATCGGGATCGCGGATCAGTGTCTGAAGTTCTTGAAAGAGGCTATGCAGTTCGTGTTCCGTGATGTCGGCGAGGAAGACGGATTTCTGCGTTCGCAGTCCATGCCGCTCCAGACAGCGCGCGACCTTCCGCAGCCGTTTGGGATGACAGATGTCGTAGGCCACGAGGAATCGCATGGTGGTCTCCGCGCGTGTTGGTTTCGGTGCGACGAGTGAGAGGCGAATGCGAGTCGCGGGAGCGACTCGCATTCAGGGAAAGCCGGTTGTGTTCCATTGTGTGGACGTTCGCTGAAGCGAGATTCTCTCGCGGGTGCGGTTCTCGAATCTGCGATCATCGACTGAGGTCCGTCAGCGCGGGCCGGCGAACTCTTCAATGAAGATGACGTCTTTGAAATTTCATTGTGTGCGAAATGACCGCGAAACCCGCAGGCTTTTTCACCCTGACGAGGAATCCGGGATTTTGGAACGACGTCGGGCCGTGATGTTTGGCACGGTGACTGCTTTTGACTCCGGCAGACACATCACCTTTTTTCTTTCAGGAGTCCATGATGAATCGTTGGCAACAGTTTTGGAGTTGGATGAGTCGTTCGTCGGTCCATCAAGTGCGGACCTCGATCGCCGAGCATGAGACGTTCTCGGCATTCGATGGGCCGGAAGCCGAGCCGCTTGACGTCATGCCGCCGCTGGCTGAGCGTGACCCTCGAATGATGCGCGTTCCGACGGGCGAGATCAGTTGGGAGACCGGCCCGTTGTCGGCGTTGCAAGATCGTCGCGTGCTGGCGGTGTTCGATTGCGAGAACCTGTCGATCTCGGCAAAGGAGAATTCGCTGCGACTGTCCTACGGGCGACTGATGCTGTCGCTGCGATCGGAGGCCGCTTCGTGCGAGGCTCATGCGTTCTTCTCACGCATGGCGGGAGACGAGCGACAGAACCGTTACCTTCAACGATCAGGCTTGATCACGCATCCGCGCGACATCGAGTTCGTGGAGTCTCGCGACGGGACGCGCAAGCTGGCGAATTCGGATTCGCGGATGCTGTTCATGACTGGCGTGTTGCTGGCGCACTCCGACGCGAACACGTTGCTGATCGGATCGGGTGACGGAGATCTCGGCAACGAGTTGGCTCGTGGCGTTCGCGCATTGGGGCGACCGTTGACGGTGCTGACGTTGTCGCTGGCGGGGCACAGTTCTCGGCGATTGGACGCGGCGACGAACGACGACATTCACGGCAATCTGGAAGTCGGTCTCGACGTGATGCGTCCGCTGGAGACGTCCTCACGATGGATGCCGAAGAAGCGCCGTCAGACGTCGAACGCCGCCCCAACCGTGATACCGGTTGGAGCGCGTCGGCCGGATTCTCCCGCCGGCAATCCGCCGCGGAAGCGACCGCAGCGGAACGCTCGGCCAGCGATCATCCCGCTGACCCGCGATCCCGAACCTCGCTTGCTACCAATGACACGCATCGACGCGACTCGCCCAGTGGCGAAGCGTCCTATTGAGCCGATGGCTCAGTCCGTCCGCGATGAGGACATCCTCTTTCCTGAACCGGCGACGCTAAGTGCGACGCGCGTCCGTCCGACCACGAGCGGCCCGCTGACTCAGTTTCTCAATGGCTCACGAAGTTCAATACGGCCACGCGGCCTCGTTTAGCCCAAACGAGGCGCTTGGCATCGTCCCGGCTTTGTGAGTGTTTAACACGTTTCTGGTTTCCCGATTCACTTTTCTTTCTCAAGGAGTTTGCCATGAATGTTCCTCGCATCCTGCAACACGACGGTCATCAGTTTCATCTCTGCGGTCGTGGCACGGCTCAGGACACGTTTGCGTATCTCGATCACTCGACCGGCAAGCAGGCCGAGTTCTACATCGTCGAGGTGATGCAGACGGGCAGCCTGTTCTCGCTGGGGCAGGTGATCGGCCCATCGCTGCCGGCCGTAAAGGTCGATCACCGCGTCCTGGCGTTCGTCGGTGGCGTTCGTGTCGGCGACCGGTTGCTGGCGGGCCCGTTGAACTGGGCCGCGACCGGCCCCACGGCTCAGCACGCCTGGCGATTGAACAACACTCCGCCGAACAACGCTTGGTCGAACACGCGACCGACAACGCCGTCACGACGACTGGGAATCATCACCCACGTTCACACGACCGGCGCGTACGGCCACATTCGCGGCCCGCAAGGAGCTGACGTGTTCGTCCACATCAGCGATTGCCGTCCGGGATTGCTGCGGCTCGGTCAACGAGTCTCGTTCGCCGTGACGACGACGCCCCGCGGCCAGAAGGCCGTCGATGTCACCGCCGCGTGACGCATGCCCGGTGAGATCGAGCCGTCGCCCAGATCGTTGGGCGACGGCCGGTGACGTCGTCCGATTTCCCGCGAACGAATTGGCTGAAGTTCGGCTTTTGAATTCTGTATCACAGTTCCAAGTTCTCTCCTCACTTTTTGCGAAAGGGTTTGATCATGTTGAGTTTCATCGTCGTCTGTGGCTTCGTCCTGTTGTTTCTTGCTCTCCTGGGAGTCTTCTCCGATTCGTCGCCGAGTCCGACTCCGGCACCGCCGCGTGCGTTGCCTCCGGTTCCCGCACCGGCTCCGAAGCCGACACTTACCGTGCCGCGCGTGCCTGTGCGACAACCCGCGCCGCAACGACGGGTCGTGACCCCGCCGAAGCCCGCGCCGATTCCCACGCCGACGCCTGCTCGCGTTCCGGCCGTCCCGCCTATCCCACCGAGCGCGAGTTCCGAGCACGAACTGGAGGTCTCGAAGGCGCTCACGCAGTTGGAGCGTTGGGCCGAACCGCTCGGTCGCGAGCTGTGGACGGGACACAACCGCCGCGCCGACTGGCAACACGATCTGACGATCATGCGTCAGCGTCGCGATCTGGAGTACGTCCGCTTGGAACTGCTCGATGCCCGGAACACGGTGCTGCACGCCTTCGAGCTGAAGTTCGATCAGCAGCGCGTCTCGCCGCAGTCGATCATGGATGCGGCCCGCGGCGTCGAGATTCCGATCCTCACGGCAGTGGAACGGCAACGGATTGCCTCGCATCGCCTGCTCGTCAACAGCAGCCAGCAACGAGCGTCGTTCCAACGCCTGCTGAAGATGAATTGGACGACGGCGGACACGCTGACATCGACGGAGCAGCGCGGCTTTGAATCGCAGCACGCCCGCAAGATCACCGGCGGCCGGCTGTCGGGCGAGGTCCGCGTGGCCAAGTCGGCAATGCAGACGCTGGTCATCACGCGGTCGGGGAGCCAAGGCTTCGCCTTCGCCCGCAGCCTTGACGAGCCGACGCTGACGAACGTCTTCCTGCACACGCTCGAAGCCCCCAAGGGCGTAACCTTCGTTCCCGGCCAGCGCGTCCGAGCACTCGTCATCCAGACGCCGAACGGCCCACAAGGCCGCGGCATCCAACTGGCGACGTGACGTCGGATCGCTGTCCTCGTGGCGCACGCGGCTCGCGTGCGTCACGTTTCCTCAACTTCATCACTCATCGCACGCGAGCCGCGTGCGCCACAAACACCAAGGAGTCCCGTTCATGCCTTCCTCGTTGCAATGTCACCTTCGACCCGAATGCCACGCCGTCGTGATCGTGGTCCCTTCCAGCACGCTCGGATCGCTGTCGCTGCTGGGCGACGATCGTGTCGGCCACGAGGTCGCTCGATTGTCGCTGAGCAGTGGTTCGAAACATGTGATTCTGGACCTCACCGAGCAGCCTCTGATCGGCGCTCGCTTCGTCGGCATCCTCGCCGGCCTGACGCGCACGCTGGCCCAAACGGATCGTCGCTTGATCGTCGCGGGCGATCCACTGGGTGTTCTTCTGGTGCTGGGAATGCGCGACTACTTGAGCTACGCCTCGTCGTTGGAGGAAGCCGTGCAACGCTGCCAAACAAGTGTCTTATCGAGCGAGCGTGCTAAGACTGAAGCTCCCGATTCATTCACTCAGAAGCCAAAACGATCTCCGTTCAAGACCCTGATGATCGGCTGAGACGCCCGGAGTACCCGCCATGACCAACTTTCCCTGGATGCGACTGCCCGTGATCCGAGTCGCCACACATGGCTGCCCGCACCACCTCGACGAACTGGTCGCGGTGTCGCTGCTGCGCTCGTGGGCCGCCGAGCACTCACGTTCGGTCGAAGTGACGTTCCTCAGCCGCGCCGAGATCGCCGCCGCCAGCTCGTCATTCGACCTGCTCGTGGACATCGGCGGCGAATGGAGTCCAGAAGCCGGTCGATTCGATCATCATCAAGGTGGACCAGCCGTCGCCGGCCGCTCGGCCGCCGGCCTGGTCTTCGACGCGCTCTTCGCCGCCGACCCACGCCGTGAGTTCTTGACCCCCGTCATCCAGCATGTGGACGAACTCGACTCCGGCATGGCACAGCATCACGCACCCGACGCCAGCAACCGCGCGATGCGTTTGATATCACTCAGCGCGGCTCTCAAATCGCTCGGCGGCTTCCGACACGATGTCGGTGCCAGTCACCGCTGCCTGTCCATCATCGAGCCGCTGGTCCGATCCTGGCTGGATCAAGCCTCCGGCTTCGCCCACGCACCAACCGTCATCGCCACCAGCGAGCGGATCGGCTCAACCTTGCTGCTCGACAGCGACGAACCCTACGGCCCCGGCCTGCTGAAATATCTCGCCACCACCAACCTCACCCGCGTCGGCTTTCCCGCCGGCCCCAACCGCTACCAAGTCGTCGCCCTCCGCGACGGCCAGGGAAACCTCATGTCCCCCTTCCGAGCGGCCGACTTCCCCACCGCTCAATTCATCCACGCCCAAGGCTTCCTGGCCGTGTTCACGGATCGCGCGACGGCCGCGACGGCAATGATGCACATGCCAAGCTCGTGAGTGCATCCATGAACTCTGAGCCGACGATGACCGGTCTTAGCGAGAATGATCACGGATTGAGCAGCACGCGCCAGCCGCCGGCACCAGAGACTCGTTCTTCTCCGACATGCAGGAGGCCAGCCCAACTGAGCCAGGGGAGGAAGCTCCACGGGACGTTCGCATAGACGCCGCCGCCGAACGTGCCATGAAACTCGCGATGTCCCCACGCGGCGTCTTTTGAAGCGGTACGGCGCAAGCCGTCCGGTTGGCCGCCGCGCGACTGGCGACCGCGACGCCCGGTTCGATCCAGAGAATCCACCGCCTCGTCGCCATGCCGCGACTGAGTGTGAGGCTGCGTGAATTCCTCGAAGCAGTGATCCAGCAGCACGACGCCTCGCGCGGCGCGGCCCCACGTTCGCAAATCGAGTCGTGGCGGCGGCTCTCCCGCCGCCGTCAGGTGCGCTCGCACTGCGTCCAACGACGCTCGAAACAATTCCTCAAAGGTCGGTACGACGAGATGCGGTTCCGAAGCCGCGTCGCGTCGACTCGAACGACGACGAGTGGAGCTAGCCGGAACGGATTTCTTGCTCGCCTCCAGAAACAACGGAGCGATCAAACCAATCCCCAGCCGAGGAATCACCCCCGATTTCGTGTCGATGGTCGTGGGCAACATCTCGGACGTGAGTTCCACCGCGGACTCGCGAGCCTCGCGGAAGTCCACGCGAAACCGGATGTCATCCTTGCCGAGCCATCCCTCGCGGCCGACCTGATCCAACCGGTCGAGCACCCAATCGACATGAGCCGCCGCCTTGTGACTCAGGAATCGCAGACTGATCGGCAACGTCATGCCAGGCTCGGCTTCATCGGTCGCCGGATACGCCGGAACCAAAATCACCGGCCGAGGCGGCTCGTGACGACCATTCAGGAGCTTCACCAACTCTGGTTCCAGTTTGTTGGTCGCCCAATCCAAATGATCCGGCTCAAACAAATCCCCGTAGGCACAATCCCCCATGAACGGACAACCGCGACAGTATTTCCAAACCGTTCCCTGCTGAGCCTCCGGCTGCCGACACGCCTCGTCCTTCAATCGCCGCAACAACACCCCGCGCAACGCCGGCCCTAACCACGGCAACAACCTCCCCGCCGATCGAAACTCCAACCACAGGTTGTCGAGGGTGGTGATCTTCACGGCGAACCTACCAGTAACTCAAAGTCATACAGCGGAGCTTGTTCTACGTCGCGCACCAAGCTCTCCGTCAGGTCGTCATACAATCCCGACGCGTCATGCACTCCTAGTTCAAACAAGACCGGTTCGATGAGTGTGCCCTTGAGAAAGTGATAACGACGCGCGGGCGGGGGAGAACGGCTCCAAAGCTGGCTCGTTGAGAACAAGTTCTTAACTGCGTTCAATTCGGTGTCTCCGATCAGCGAATGCACAATGCGATTCCTCAGTTCGGAAGGCGACCAAGGAGGAGTGACTCGACGATAGATCGCTTCTGCAAGATTCAAGAGTCCTTGACCGAGCAACGCATGGCCTGAATCACTTGCGATCTTTCGAGCCAGTCCAAGTTTCTGCCAGAAAACTCCGAACCGACTTGGATCAGCACACCAGTTTGTCACATCGGGTCGCACCTGCTTGGTTCGGAAATCTTGAGGGAGCTTGAACCAGGTCAACTCGGATTCGGCGTCGGCCAAGGCTTGTCGCAATTGAGTCGGATCAAGCCGACAGCGACTGGGAATAATCTCACTTTGTTCCCAATCAACTCCCGGAACATCAGCGTTCTTGCGAAGGGCGAAGTCCACGGCATCCATCAAGGCGACATCGAGAAACGTCACCGTCTGAGTGGCAGCCGTCAGAAAGTCACCCGATCTCAGTGCCGCCTCGGTCAAAAGTGCAACATGCAGGCATTGAGCACGGTGCTCCACGATCGCTCGCAAGAGGGCTTCGGTGGAGGACTCCGAGCCTAATTTGCTGGCGAGGTTGTCCGCTTGCTTTCTGTAGCCTCGAAAATAGAACGCCGCCGCTTCGAGGTGTCGCCGCCAACTCCCGGCGGCGCTGGTTGGCTTAGCGATGAACCCTGCCGCCAACTCCGCCGCCGCCGTGAATCGTCCAGAACGAATCCATTCCACCGCTCGCCGTCGCGCGTCCAAGAGTTCGATCGGCATGGCCACTCGGCCGGGCAGTTTATCGACGCGTGATTTGGTTTCGCTGGGAGGCAGATAGTCCACTCGCTCGGCACCAAACCGAAACCGCGCGGAATAGCGCAACACGTCCGCTGCCGCTGGGATGCCCCCCGAATCATGCAAGCGGATGCGACCGTCCGGTTCCGCCGCGCGTTTCAGGGCATCGTCGATTCGCTGCGCCGCCGCCGGTCGCAAGAACAAATCTCCTTCCGAGTTCTCGACCTCCTTGTCTTCGGTCCCAATCAGATACGGCACGATTTCGATTTGCTCGGCCGACACTCCGGGAAGCCAGGTCAACAGAAATGACTTGAGCAGTGGAGCCGCCGCGCGCGGCTCATCCTTGCTCCAATGCGACGTCGCCTCACGATCCGTGTGCAACAGGATGATCCGCTTCAACGTCACTTCGCCGAGTTCGATCTCTCGTTTCAGCGTCATCAACGATTCGGCCAGGATGCCCGGCGTCAGCCAGAGTTGCACCTCGCCGTCCGTCTCGCCCAAGTCGCGATGATCGGCCAACCGCAGCGAGTCGGGTGCTGCCGCAGAGTGCGCGACGTCCGTCGAGTCTTTCGCACACTTGGCCCCTCGTGACTTCAACGCCATGAGCGGTGACTGATCCCACCCCAACCAGTCCGCCTCGTCCGACTTCACTTCGTCGATCACCCGCCCATCGGCCGGCAACCACAACTTCACACCCTGCGGCTGCCGCAGCAGATCGGAGTGAAACGCTCCGACATTCCTCACGGAAACCCGGCGCACTCGCCCCTCGGCATCCGCAATCAACCCCTGCAAGTCCCGCTTTCCCAACGTAATCGCCACCACGGTGTTTGTTGGCATGATCCCCAATCTTCATAAAGTTCTGGCTGTGCGCACTATTCGCGCTTGCGAATCGAAACTCGAATCGACTCCGAGTCATCGCAACTCGTCGATCGGCTTCAAACCCGAGGGAACCGGTTGGCCACCTTTCGCGAACTTGCGTGCCTTCGCATGTTCCTTGCGCTCTGCTGAGTGATAGTCGAAAATTGGACGCGTCCGGTCATCTCCGTTCTCACCTCGCGGGTAATCATGAACTTCGCGGCCTGCGAACTTATGCACTTGAAGCCAAGCGTAAAGCACATCATCGGCCCAACGTCGCAGATTGCGATCTGCATTGGGAGAGGACGCTGGTTTCAACTTGTCGGCTAAAGCGGTGACAAGGGATTTCGTGACCTCGATGAGGTCGTTGCGTTCCTTCGTTTCCGCAACAGTCGGCCACAGATTTTTGGGTTGGGAAGAATCCGTCGATGCAAACATGAGTCGATGTAATTCAAGAACTCGGACTCGGACGCTCCCCAATCCCAGTGGACGACCATGTCCAAGTTTCAACGCCAGCAGCGGCGTACGCTCGTTGAGATGTCCCTTGGGAACTTTGCTCAACCATCTCTTGATCTTGGAATCCGGTGTTGTTGCTCCGATCTCTTCAGCCAGGTGTTTCACCAACAGTTCGTCGGAGTTCAGGACGAACAAAATGGCCCCCAATTCCCATGGGCGAAGGTCGCGGAATCGGATTGAGAACCGAAACTTCGTTTGTTCTTTCGAGACGAATCGAACGATCGGGGCTTGGCCCATGAGTATGTGGTAAGTGATCCTTGCCTCAGACCTGTTCTCCCAATCGACATTTTTCTTGCAGAGTTCAAAAAACCTGGGCTCAGTGGCATCGGGTTTCGCTCGGACCTTGGGCTGGTGGAGATAAAACTTGCGACCATTCAATTCGCCGCTGGCGGGATCGCCCAAGTCATCGCCATAAGTCTTGAGCGTTCCGCCACTCGAACGAGGAGAAGTCTGCGAGAGATAGACCTCCACCGCTGACGCCTTGGGTGAGCCGAGCGGACGAAGCGGCACGAGGTATTGATCCTGCGGATTCAAAAACCGCTCCTCCACTTTTCGCTCCCCCACTTCTTCGACCGCCCAATTGATCGCGATTCGTCCGGCGAGTTGATGAAAGTCGTTGGGATCATTTCCATCCTTTTCCGGCGCAATGCCGAACGAAGTCGGCTCTGTCGATGAGTACGACTTGGTTCCCACAAATCCAAACAAGCCGCGAGCCGCGCTCAACTTCTGCGGTTTGAGCAGGCGTTGATGATCACCAGACTTGTCTGCCTTCGGCGGTACTTCGAGGGGCGTCGGGCACAACACCGCGCGCAGATTGCCCGCCTGCATTTGCTTGATCCGTTGTTGGTCGGAGCGATCGCTTCGCGATTTCGTCCTTACAGGGTCGAAGTCGTTGTGAATGGAATCTCGGTACATCCAGCGGTAACGGAAGTGATGGCCGATTGAAATGATGTCTTCGGGGCGGCCCTTGTTGGAGGTTCCCGGCTTGAATTCGACGAAGACTAAATCTCCCACCTGCGGAGCCACTCGCAGAAACTCAGGCATTGTGCTATCGGGCACGACTCGGTCGAGTGGCTGGTTGCGCATTGCACTCAATTCCGTAGAGTGTTTCGGATGTTTTGAAAGATGCCCCGCGTCCTTATCCGCCAGATGCCGAAGCGTGGCCACATACTGGCGCAGGACCGGATCTGGAATCATGATGCTGCTCGGTGACATCGAGTTGGGAATCAACGCCCAGGAATATGCGTTGGCAGGATTCCCGTCGTTGTGGGCCGAGGCAAACGTCGAACGACCGTCCAATCCCCCGCGATAACGGGTCAAAAGATAATTGGTGAGCGGTGCCGTGGTTCTGGCGTTGAGGCTCAATTTCTTGGCGAATCCATCCACCTGAATCTCGATGCCGCTAATCCCAGCACTGAATGTGGCGATCGGAGCGGAGATTGCGAGGTCTGAGAGATTCTGTGTGGGCTGCAACGTACCTTTGGTCCGGAGCCAGGACTCCAATGTCGCTTCCGCAGTCTGCCGAACGTAAACCACTTCCGGCGTGGTCGAAACGAACCGAACTTCGAGTGACTGAATCGAGCCATTTGCCGGAAGGCGTTGAGTGACGATCGCGGGTCGCACATTGATCGCGTTCATCAAATTGGGTCGGTACGAAAAAGTTCGTTCGGCGACTCGTTCCATGGGGGCAGCGAGTAGTGCTTGCAGGGACTGGCGGAGCATTCCTTTGAGTTGTGTCCCGGGAATTAGGACGTGATCGGGAACAGTGGCGTCGGGACTGGTGACGGTGAACGGTTCGATGATTTTTTTGTCGGCGGCCACATCGCCCGCAGGCGCGCCGCGATTGGTCGCGAGTTGGCGAAACGCATCCTGGAGGCTCTGTGTCGCATTCTCAAACTCAAACTGGTAGTGGCCGGCGATCAGAGGCGTGAGGGCTTCCAGTTCGCAGAGCAGTTCTCCGGACCAGGAGTCGACGCCGGTTTGTTGCACGTCGTGGAACACCGGTGCGTCGTGGACCGCGAGTTCGGGAACAACCGGGACGAAGTGGTAGGGGGCGGTGATCTGAGGCATGGGAAAGCTCCAGAGAACGGATTGAGGGCTTGGGATCAATACGCACATTGTGGCGCGACGCTCCGCGTCGCGATTCACGACACGGAGCGTCGTGCCACATTGGCGGCGAGTGTCAATCGCCACCAGCGCAGCGTGCCTTGGTGGTAGTATTCGAGCGTGGCCAACTTTTCGGCGCCGTTCAGTTGGGAAAGACGGAGTCCGCGTTGGACGGCGGTTTGTTTCGCGGGACGTTGCAGCAACACGTCGGATTCCGAGCGAACGAGTGCGTCCGCAGCGAACAGGCTCGCGCCAACCGGCACCCAAGCCGGGCAAGCGGCCGCCTTGTCGGCTTCGATCCAACCGGCGAAACGAGTTTGAGTGCCGTCCGAGATCAGGTGCAACATGCCGTTCTCGTAGTGCAGCCGCGCCTCGCACAATTCGACGTCGGACAATGAGCCGCTCAAGGGGGGAATCGCTAGCGGAATAAAGTCCTTTTGGCGATGTCGAGCATTCACCGGCTCACGCCAAACCAAGCGCGGTGAGTGCGATTCCAAATGCTTCGCGAGAAACAACGTCAGGGATTCGTCGACGGAACCGGTCCAGACTTGGCACGCGACGGGTGTGGAATTCATCGTTCAATTCTCCAGAGTATGGCCACTCGTGACCGTCTTGGCGTTCGGGACCGAAGGCCGCAGAGCGGTCATCCTGCGGTGTCATGTTGTTGAGGGAAGAATCTCCGTCAGACGACTGCGGATCGAGATGCGAGTGGCGTCTTGCTGTTCGTCAACGGATTCGCCGGCGTGAGTTCGCTGCATCGAACCGAACTTCCAGGGAACCCAGCCGGCTCCGCGCCACTTGCCACCGCCGATGGGGAGATGCCCCAAGCGGGCCAGTTCCAACGCCGGAGCGAGGCGCTGCGCCAGCGTTTGCAGTTCGTCCAGAGTTGCCGCTTCCAGGACGATCCGAAATTGCAACTGGCCCGTCAGCAACACCTGCTTGTCGAATTTTCCAGAACCGTACACTCCGCCGGTGAATTCGTCCTCGGCATGATGTTCGGTCTGCGCAAGCTGAAAGTCGTTCGGATTGGTGAGCAGCGCGTCGCTCACGAGCACACGGCCACAGAGTTCTTCCGAACCAAAGTGTTTCGTCAGTTCGTCGGCCAATGGTCGCACGTCAGAGTCACTGAGGTGTCGAACCTGTTTTCGCTTCTCGTCCAGTTGCTGTCGCAGCGCCTTCGCTTCGGGATCATCGCGCCAGTTCGGATCGCGCACAGCGACCTGCTCACCACGAGCCAGCCGCGAGGTGGTATGTCGCAACGATCCGCGCAGTCCGCTGCCGGGAAGGAAGGGTTGTACGCTGCCTCCCCTCGGCTTCGTGTTGACGAACGGCGCGTCCGGCGTCTTCGACTCGCGCCAGTTGTCTCCGTCGGCGACCGAGAGTGGTCCGACCAGAGTGACTGCGTTGGCCGTGAGATCGCCGCAGGGATAACCCGCCACTTGCAGCACGTTCCAACCGAAGTCCGCCGCCGTGGGCTTCCCCACGTCGAGCGTCACGGGGATCGTCAGGTAATGCCATTGTCCGCCGGCCCACTGGCGCTCTTCCGCCACGACTTGAGATTCCAGCAACAGCTCCGACCAATCCCCGTTGACCGCTCCCGCCCCCACCAGTCGCGCAAGCAATGTCGAAAGATTCGCTGCGGAGTTATTTGGCCAGGCTTCGATGAGGTCCGGAGTTTTCGGTAGCCGCAGAACGGTCAAGCCGTCCTTCGCGAGTTTGATCCAACCGGTTCCGCGAGCCGCGCTGCGTCCGAGCCAGCCGCGGGATTCGCACCATTCATTGAGTGTCAGGATCGCCAGCGCTTCCGCCACTTGCCCGCCCCGGTGTGTGTCGATCTCCAACAAGAACGACCAATGAGTGCCGGTCGGTACGACCTCGAAGTCGTACAAAGCGCGTTTGTTCTGAGCGGTCGTCCCCGTGGCTTGGCGGATGCCGACTCCTTGCCGCCATTCGGTCGCCACATCGGCGGTTCCGTTGACAGTCACCGGATGCGAGTTTCGCAGACGCCAGACCGACTGCACGAACTCCGCCTGATCGTCACGAGCCTTGGACTGCGGGATCGTCGTGGTTTTTCCGGTGACTTGATCACCGAGCAATCGCGAGTTCGGCTGATCAGAGACCAGCGATGGAAACAAACGCGCGGCGGTTTCGATGAGCGCTCCTGCGAGCGACGTACCGGGAATCGTCAACCGCCCCGCTCCGTCGCGAAAGCAACTGTCGCTTCCCGTCTCGACTTCTGGAGTTCCCCCGACCGACAGCGCCGAACACTGCTCGATACGACCGACGATCAGCGTGCGATACAAACTCATGTTGCCACCTCATTCCTTTCCGATTCCGGCTGAGCATTGCCGCTGTTGTCCGATCGACGGTGATGATCGAGTTGCACGACAACCCAGCGGCAGAGGTAGATCAAGAAGATTCTTTGAGACTTCGCATCTGGTCCGTTCGGGTGCTTGAATTTGTCGATGTAAAAACGCAGGCATTGGACTAGCGAAGCGTTTTTTTTCTTATGCCCATTTTCGACCAGGTTGGGATCAGGGTTCGGTACCTCATGCTTCCAATTTGCTCCACTGAGCTTCTTCGCCGCTGTCACGATCTCATCAACGATTGCCTTTGGTTGCTTCGATGGAACCTCCGCCTCGTGACGCAGCCATTGCCACTGACTGCGGGCCGGAAATCCTTTTAGTCCAACCGCGCGATCAAGGTTCATCTCGCGCACAGCACTCAACACGGCGTCGATCGCCATCTCACGGGCTGAAGTCACCGACGGTTCCGGCGGAGCCGTTCGAGTCGTGGCGACGGTTGGCGAACGATGAGCCGGAGAGTTTAAGAAGAAACGCCCAAAACCTTCCTCAGTGCGTTCTCCCAAACCTCCACTCGCCGCGTACGTTTTCGCCAGCGATTCGAACAAGTCCCGCAGTTTGATCCCGTCAGAACCGGTCCCTGACGACCTCACGAGAAACGCCGACCCGCGTTTGATGGCGAGCGCGGGACTCCGAAATGTTCCGGCCGCCGTGTTGAATCCCCGCACGATCCGCGTCTCGCTGACCGAGACACGCTGATCGACTTCGATGTTGCCGATAAGACCCTTGGCTCCCGTCAGAGATTCCAGCGCCGCCGCATCGAGCGTCGTGAGAAATGTCAGATCGTCGCGCCGCCCAATGAGATCGCTGGTGAGGGTCAGCGTGAACTCGGTGGCATTCCCGTCGAGCGTCGTTGGCTGATCCTCCGACAGCCATTCGTAGCGTTCCACCAACACTGGCCGACCACCGCGACCGACTCGCAGCCAAGCCGCAGAGGCTTCCGACGCTCGGCCGGTTAGCCCCGGTGTGGCCAACAGAGACTTCACCTGTTCGATGAATTGTGTTGCCAATTCCGTCGAACCAAACGTGATGTCGGCGACGAAGTGTTGGCCCTCGCTCAACACGGTGGTGGCGAACAAGTCCCCTTTCTCCTGGTCGAGTTTGGTGGCTTGATCGCGGCGCGAATCTGTCGCGCGGCCGAGTCGTCGCACGGGACTTCGGTTCCGCAACAAGACTCGGCAATCCGGCCGCGCTCGAAACAGCGTCTGCCCGGAATCGTTCGAGACCAAAACGTCCTCGCTCTTGACGCGTTTGAACTTCACAGTCTCTACGTCCGCTTCGTGATTGGACTGAACTGCTCGTTGACGAACGCTGGGATGAAGTTGGTCACGCTCCACGCTGAGATTCGCCAGCCAAGCGCTGTGTTGTTCTGTTCGAGTTGCCCACCACGACGGTTGTTTCCACCAATCGCCGTTGTTTGTGACGGACGAGCGTTCCGTCGCCTTCGCCGCCTGAGCCGTTAATGGCAACGGCCACGAGATCACTGAGAACAACGATGCCCCAACGAAATTCGTATCAACAAATGTCCCATTTCCGAAATTCACGTTCGCTGATTTAGCGAACTCATCGACGCTCGTCGCTCCGCACTGATTCATCGCCGTCAGCCACGCGCCACGCAGTGCCGTTCCCGGCAAGAACGATTCGGTCGCGATCACGTTGCCTGGGAAGCCGGTCGTCGGAATGCAAACCGGCTCCAACAGTCTCAGCAACACCCGCAGCCGTCGCTCCCCTTTGGTCGGCAACGTAGGCGTTGGTGGAGCCGGGCAGTCGCCAGTTTCTCCCGCGATGAGCGTGATTCGAATTTGTCCTTGTCCACGAGTCTTGCCACCGCCAATCGCCGTCAACCGGGAGAGGCAAAGTTTGAGGAATCGGTCATCGTCGTCATCGCCGTGAAATCGCAGTTCGGCTTGGGCCGTTTGGCCGGCCGAGGCCATCTCGATCGTTCGCAGCGTGTGATCCAGCGGACGCCGCGAATGCACTTCGCGAGCCGTCGAAGTCACCACATGAAACGGAACAAGTTCGCCTGGTTGGTCTGGAAATTCAAAATGCAAACTCCGGGTGATGAGCGACGACCGAGCGTCTTCGCCTTCCGAGCCGAAGAGCCTGCGGACGCGAGCCGATGTCGCCAACGGATGCTCCAAGGCGAGCAATTCGTCCGCCACGTCGCGCAACACCCCGGACAACGTGCTCGACCAAACCACGGCACGGCCCTGAGCGTCGCGCGCGTGGCAATCGTCGATTTGCCCAAGCCAGCCGAGTCCGCTGCCCGCGTGCAGGTCTTCCAACAACTCACAGGTGAATGTGATCCGACGTTCGTTCATGGGGACTCCTCGCACGATGCCTCGGTGGCCGACGTTCGTTCGCCAGCAATCATTCGTTGAAGCTCAAACAGTTCCAGCAGGTCTAAGAGTTGTGTTCCGTACCACGACGGATTCGCGGTCGTCTCGCCCCGCATCAGCGTTCGCCAAGGGCCATCTTCCTTGTTGAGATAACGCCGCTCTCGCAGTACCTCCTTGAGCGACGTCGGCAGGATTTCCGCGGCGAATCGCGCCGTCTGGCGTCCACGCGGCAGTTGTCGAACCAAGCCTTGAAGCTGACTGCGAGCAACTCGGTTGTCGCGGGTCAGAGCCACCAGACACTGCGCATCATCCAGCATTTCCTCAAGACTCTTGAATGTCGGCTTCTCGCCTGGAGCCGTTTCGGGTTTGAGGATCGGATACGGCTTGGAACTCAGCAGCAATGAGCCGTTGACGAAACTGTCTCGGCAACGAGTCTCCGCAATGTCGCCATGCCATGCTTCGGAGGTGACCATCCAATCGACGACGTTGGCGTCTTGCTTCGCCTGCGTCAGCGCTGACTTCAGCCGCTTGGCACTTTCGGTCAACTGCTCAGCCAATTCGTGTCCGCGATAAAACGGAAACGAGTCCGGCACGATGGCAACGCCGGCTCCCAGCGTGACTGCTCCCAGCGTGGGTTCTCGCTGTGTGTCAACCATGTTCGCAGTGAACTCTTTGACGGACCTGGCCAACTCCACCACGAACTTCAGGGCATACGGAGCTCCGCACACGAGCACCAGGTCATCGCCACCCAGCATCAACAGCCGCAACGGAACTTTCTTGCCGTCATCGGTGGATGTACCCCAGAAGGCGGAGTTGACGGCCTTGACCACTGCGCGCCGCATTCCAACTCGAAGCGGCCGAAAAAACTTCTCGGCTGCCTGCCAGCGGGCGAAGTAATCCTCGTCAACGCAGCTCGCGATGTAATTCGTGAACCGCGTCCCGACGCTGTTGCCATCGACATGCACAATTGCGATCTGTCCGCCGACGGACAGCTCATTGAAATCCGACGGAAACACGCGATTGCCGCTCACGCCAACCGCCTGCTCCAACTCCGCTCGCAGGATTCCCAGGACATCGCGAGTGCTTCCGGAATCGAATTCTTTCGCACGTTGAATACGTTGCCATACCGAGTCACTCACAGGCCGCTTCGTTTCGGGATCGCGATCGTTCTCCTGATGGATTTGACTCGCAGGTTCTTGCCCGGAGTACTGGCAGACTTCCGCTTGGGCGAACTCAAACACGGAGGCTGAAGACTCGGCTTGATATGGCTCACCATTCTTCGGGGACTTCCACTTGCCGTCGATTTTGGAGAGCTTGGTCACTTGCCCGCTCACCAAAACACCGGGAAGTTGCTCGCGAATCAAATCGTGCGCTAGCTTCAAAAACTCTGTTGCGGCGGGTTCCGTTGGGAAGACCGCCTCAAAATGACCTCCGTCGCGAGTCAAAACTCCCGTCTTTTCGGCCACGGCCGCGACATCGTCTTGCCACACGCCGCCGCGCTTTAGCGGATCGAAATTGTTGCCAGCCTCGGGCGCGGTGAGTTCGCCAATCGCCACGCCGACCGGCCATGCCGCTGTCCCCTGAGCCAACTGCGGCAGACTGCGAATGGTGTCGTCAAACCGGTCTCCCTGCCAAAAGCCCCGCAGCGTCTCGCCCATCAGGGCGTTGGCCCCCACCATGACCGGCAATCGCGGCGCCTCAAACAAGTATGTCTGCACCCGTTTGAGATCCAGTCGAACCGACCAGGCGGTGTTGTCCGTGGCTTGGGGTGTTGAAGTCTCTGAGGTCGCTGTCATCACCGTTTCCTTACAGAGTGGATCGTTTTGTGGCAGATGTGATCCGATGTCAGTCATAGCCCTGGCGAAGGTGGCGTACCTCGGTCTCATCAATCTTGGGCTTCCAATCCGCCTGGTACTTCACCAACAGGCGACTTTCCGTTCTGGACGCATTGTTGAACTCATACTTCACGCCCTTCACGAGCATCCCGGCTTGCTTGTCGTTGGCAGTCATTCCGGCCGCTCGTCCGACCAACAAGGGCCACAACACCTCCTCCAGCACATCGCGTTTGGCGACGTCGGAACTCACTACACGCGGATCATTACCGTACCGAGCAAGCGACTCGTCGATGGTCGCGGCGAGATGTGCCAGAAATTGAGCTTCGGGCAACTGTGAAATAGCCACGACTTCACGCTGGCGCGAGATGCCCCCGAGATCATCAACATCGTCGGCGGTGATCTCGGCACCGTCACACAGCACTGCGATACGTTCGATCGCTGCCTTCAGTTCGCGAACATTTCCGTGCCACGGAAACTGCTTGAGCAGCACAATGGCGTCGTCGCTCAGTGTCTTGTTGGCAGGCGGACTCTGTTTGGAATTCCATTTGACCAGCAGGCTTCGAGCCAAGAGTTCCACGTCCTCACCCCGATAGCGGAGCGGTGGCAATTCGATCGGTATGACGTTGATGCGAAACAAGAAGTCGGCGCGAAACTCTTTCGCCACAATCGCCGCGTGCAGATCGCGATTCGTGGCCGCGATGATCCTGACGTCCGACTGCCGTTCCTCGCCATCGCCCACGCCCACGCGACGAAACTTTCCATCCTCTAAGAAGCGGAGCAGCAAAGTTTGAGTTTCCAGAGGGATTTCGCCCAACTCATCCAAGAACAATGTCCCACTGTGGGCAGTTTCCAAGAGTCCCCGTTTGTCAGAAATCGCTCCGGTGAATCCGCCTTTGACATGACCAAATAACTCGGAGGCGACCAAGTCCTTGCCCAAGGCCGCGCAGTTCAGCGCGACAAACGGTTTCTGGCTGCGAGTGCTCGCATCATGAATTTCCCGGGCAAGAATTTCCTTTCCCGTGCCGGATTCACCGAGCAGCAGCACGCTCGCATCGGACTTCGCGGCACGATCAGCGAGATGCAGTACGCCCAGAACCGATCGGCTCGCACCCTCGAATTTGGAGAATGGATAACTGAGTTTCGAACGATCACGCGTGGCCGCCGATGTTCGACGACCTTGCTTGGGCAACACGTCGACGGACAACACATACGGCAGCTTGATCTCTTCGACTCCGGCTTCGCGCGACGTCGCAAACAAAGAGACCGAGGAATTCGCAAATAACTTCCACGACGCCATCAACGCCGACTGCGCCGCAGGCGTTCCCGGACTCACCAGTAGCGAAAAGTGCGTTGCATCACTCGGATATTTCTTCGCGATTTTGTTCAGGCAATCTGCGGTGAACTCGAACGTCTTTCCGTAGTTGTTATGGAGGTTCTCGCAGGGGTGGGGCGACACGGTATCTCGGCCGACTCCAGCTTGAGACGTCAGCCAGTTCAAATAGGCATCCACGGATTCGACGCCTTCGCCCTGGCAATCAGCCGGCGAAAAATCATTTAGAACATGAATGCAATGAAACCGTTGGTCGGATTTCAGCAGGCGGAGAACAGGCCCAGGATCGGTATCACTGCCCTTGGCACACGCCTTCAGATCGCTACGACCAATCCAGGTCACGAGAACTCGTTGCATGATTTGTTCCGTGTTGTCTATCCGAGGTGATTTGGGCATTCTTCAAGTTCCTTTTCGAATTGCAACTGACTGCCATTCCAACGCCGATTCCCTAGACGAGCCGCGTCTCAAAGACGCGCCGACTTTGATGTGGTGCTCCTTGATGATTCAGAAAGCCGGAAGCTTGCCAATGTCGCCAGACATCGAAATTTGTCGAGGCAGGACCGTCGGCGCTTTGAAGGCGTGATTCTCAACCGGCGGCTGAAACGAACCGACCGGCGAAGCCTGTAGTAGCTGTCTAATCTGTGGAACTGGCGCTGCCGAGAATTGTGTGATCGGTTAATTGTTCGGGATGGATGCGGCCGAGCAACTCAAACAGGATGTGCGTGAGGGACGGATCGATGTTGATCGGCTCGT
>JBJXEX010000466.1:0-6490 GCA_046156195.1 Planctomycetaceae bacterium
CGCAAATTCGGAATTGGCCGATCGGCAAATTCCGAATTTCCGAAGTGCCTGACCCCGATCGTGGGAGCCTTGCTCATCCTGCTCGCGCTCGCGCCGCTGGTGGCGGCTCAATCCAGCGTGTTGAGCGATCCGTTCTTTGAGCGGCGGCGAGATTTCATCCAAGAGTTATCCGCCTTGCCAACGGACTATCTGGAGGCACCCTTCCCCGAGTGGTTTGAGTTTCTGGGACTCGCGCGCTGGCATGAGGCGGGACGTTGGAAGTTCTCGCCGGGGATATTCAAAGTGGCTCTGGCGCTGCTCGGGGTGGTGGTCGGCGTTCGCAGCCGTCGGCGACGTGCTTGGACGTTGATCTGGTTGGCCTTGGTGGCGAGTGCCTTTGTCGGCTCGTTGGGATTGAATCTGCAAATCGGCGGTTGGTCGCCCTACGCGACGCTGTTGGATTGGGTGCCAACGCTGACTCGACTGCGGACTCCGGCGCGGATGGCGGTGCTCGTGCAGATTGGGGTCGTATTTCTGTCGGTGGAATCGTTGCACTGGGGATTTCGCCACGCGCGAATCGTGGCTCGGACGTCGCGGCATCTGCGAACGGGAGCCGCAACCGTCAGGGAGCGGAATGAGTCGCTCAAGATATTCCGCTGGCTGTTGAGCGCGGGACGATACCTCGCGCGGTCATCGGTGGGACGATTGGCGCGATCGTTTAACCGCAAGCCGGAGGCGTGCGCGCCGGACGGCGCGCACGCCTCCGGCTTGCGGGTAAACGACTCATTCGACACCGCACGAGGTATGAATTGCGGAACGCTGGGGTTCGGAGTCGTCTGGCTCGCGGGCTTGATCGCGGCCTTTGAAGTCCCGCTGCCGAAGATCGAGTTCATCGAAGTCCCGTCAGTGGCGACTCAACGTGGCTGGATCGACTGGCTGAATCAGAACACGTCGCGCGATACGGTCATCGCGCATGTCCCGTTTCCTCGCGGCCCGTTGCCCAAAGATTACGAAGCGGAAGCCTGGTCCATGTATTGGGGACTGTTCCATCAGCGGCGGATGGTCAATGGGTATTCGGGGTTCTTCCCGGCCAGCTACTTGGAGCTGAAGACACAGATGCAATCGTTTCCCGATGCCGCGTCGTTCGCGGCGTTGCGGTCGCGAGGCGTGTCGTACTGTGTCGTCGGGCAGTCGTTCGTGGACGAGCAGCGTCTGGCGGATCATCCGGTGGCGATCGAGCAGTGGGAGATTGTCTTTCGCGATGCCTCGGCGGGAGTGTCGATTTTTCGGTTGCGCGAGTAGAAGAAACTGGCGCCGCCCCGCTCGCCTGCGCGTCTCATGTGGCACGACGCTCCGCATCGTGAATCGCGACGCGGAGCGTCGCGCCACAATGCGTGCGAGTCGCGCTTGCTACTTCAATGGCTCGTTGCCGACGAGTCGCAGGCGGTCGTTGTAGGTTCTCAGTTCGACGTAGCGTTCGGCGAGGTTCAGATTCAGGCGGAAGCCGCCGTATTGGTTGGTGAATTCGTCATCGAACAGTTTGCGTCCAGTCTGCTTGTCGAACATCACCATGCGGTGGAGCTGGACGTAAATCAGGCCTCGCTGCTGGGAACTCCGAGCGGAGAACAACACCACCGGCGATGCGCCGAAGTGATTCAAGACCAAGCCTTGGTTCTCGACTTTTTGCCGCCAGAGTTCTCCGCCGGCGCGACGGTCGAAGGCGAAGAGGATGCCGTTGACCGGGATGGTCGCGAGTTCGTCGCCGTAATAGTTGGTCTGTTGGCCCGACAGGATCAGGAACACGCGGTCGTTGTCGGACACCAAAAACTTGGGGCGATTGAGGCCCGCCACATCGGCCGGCTTGAGCGTTGCCAATGTTTTTGATTCGCGGGTGTCGAGATCCAACGTCGCCAGCTTGCCGTCCGTTCCGAGCGAGGCCAGCGTGTGGTTGTCCAACCAACCGAACTGGCTGGAGTTGGGAAATGTCTCGCGCCAGACGGCTTGTCGAGTCTGCGGATTCCAGCGTTCGACCGCGAGGACGTCTCCCTGACCGCGCAAGACGACCAGCAAGTCGTTTCCGAGCGCCGTCTTCGCCATCTGAAATTGTTCGCGAACATTCGCTTCAAACGGGAGCGAGCGTCCATCCCGAGTCCGCAGCAGCAAGCCGTCCGGCCAGCGCGAGGGGGAGGTGAGGAACATCAGCTCGTTCGTGGCTTGAATGCGGGTGTCGTTGGGGAGGTCGCGGAGTTCCCAGCGCCATTGACCGGTCGGGGCATCGAGCATCGTCAGGACGCGCCGCCCGCGATACGCGATGAACTCCGGCGTGCAGAGCGTGACCAGTGAGTTGCGAGCCTGGTCGTCAATGGGATCAATCGGTTGCGCGACAAACTCGGCTCCCGACCTCATTGGCGGCAACTGTCGGCGGAGGAAATGTGCCGGGTCAAAATTGTTCACTCCGCGCGTCTCGGTCGAGCGAGTCCAGAGGACTCGCTGATCGACCGGCGACAACAGGTGCAACACCTCGCGATGGTAGACCAGCATCTGGTGTCCGACCGTGCGAATCATCGTGCTTTGCCCTTGCACGCTGCTCGACTTGAACCGCAGGGGCAGCGACCAATCGGGTTGGCTGCTGCTCACACGCGACATCGCTAACCGCTGCGTCGGAAAGGAGCCGTTGAGAATCTGATACTGAAACCGCTGAGCCGCGAAGAACGGCCACCGAGCATCGGTCAGCGAGCACTCCTGGACTTGTTCCATGTTCCCCGAATAGCCGATCGAACGCTCCAGCTTGAAATCGAGTTTGCTCCAGTCCGCCCCGTTCGAGGCGATCGACTTGGTGAGTCGCCCGGCGTTGATCTCGTTCTCGACCCACCGCTTGGCCGTCGTTTCCTCGCCCTTCGTTTGATCGCCCGTCGTCAATTCACTCAGCGGCACATCACCCAAGCGGGCCAGTCGCTGTCCCGCGACGGCGGCGTCATTGGGGAGATCGAGCTTGCGATACAGCTCGACCAGCCGCTGCCACGCGCGGGCCGCTTCGTTTGGATCGGAGCCTTCGCTCAATCGGAGCAAAGCGAACTCCGCTCGCGAAACGTCGTGCTGAGCGATCGCGGTTTCGATCTCTTGCCAGCGTGGCTCGCGTGTCGCCGGATGAAAGGCGAACAGCTCCAGTCCCCGTTGCCTCGCCGCGGGAGACTCGTTGCTGAGCTTCTGGACTTCGTCGTGAATGCGACGATCAATCTCACCACGACCATCGACAGGCAACGAATTCCACAGATCGGCGAGCTGCCCAGCAGCCCACGCTTCAGAGCGAATCGACAGCGGAGGCGAACCGCTCAGCTTCAATACCGCGTCGCCGCTGGCTTTCGTAGACATGCTCGCCAGAGCGTGCGGTGATTCACTCGCCGCTGAAATCGCATCGTCACGGCTTTGAGTAGAATTACTGCCAGCAGCAATTTCACAGAGCTTCTCAAACGCCGCGAGATGTTCGCCACGACCGCGCAGGTGCTCGATCCGCAGCCGTTTCGCCTGCAATTGATCGTCAGGGGTTGTCAGCCATTTCTCAAAGAGAGCCAACTCCTCCGCTTGGCCTGCGGGGTTTTGCTGAATCACGTCTGTCAGCACTTCTCGCAAGGTGCTGAGGTATCGGGACCGGAGTTCCGCAGAGACTGACTCCGCATCGACGCGCCGCAAGACGGTCCAGGCTTCGGCGGATTTCCGTTCGAGCTGCAAGATCGCGGCTTCGGTCAGCAACGCCTGGACGTCGTCAGGATCGCGTTCCTTGCGCAATCGGATTTGTTCCGCGATCGATTCTCGCTGCTCGAAGCACGCCAGGCCGGCGGGATGCGCCGAGACCAAGCCGCCCCGATACAGCGATAAGTTCCCCAACCGTGTTCCCGGTGTCGTCCACTGTCGTCCCGTGCGCGAGCCGCTCTTCAGCGACATCGTCCAAATCTGACCGCTGGTCAGCGGCACATGCCAGTGGTCATTGGCGATCGTGCCCAGTCCACTCGGCACCCCTTCTCCAATCGGGATTGGTACGGTCCACGCCGATTGGCCATTCGATACATGCAACGCGCCAATGTTGTGCTGTCCCAACAACAACACTTTGCCATCCGCCACGCCGTTCAACGCCATCCAGTTTTGATTCTGCTTCGGGGTCTGCCATCGGCGAGTTCCGTCGTGTAATCCGACGCACACGACGTGGGACGTGCTGACGTTCTGCTCGTCGAACACTTCTTGCGGCGTGTAGACCACCGCATCACCGACAATCACGGGAGCCGACGGGGACCATCGCATTCCCCAGGGCATCATTGGCGTGACCGGCTGCCCGAACCCTCGCCGCTGATTATTGGCCGGTTGCGGCGTCGAGTACCGATGAACCCACAACAGTTGCCGCGACGCGCGATCGACCGCCGCCAGCCAACCGACAGTCGTCGGACAGATCACCACGCCCTCGGCGATCGACACCTGCGCCGCAAACTGCCGCCGCGCCGCATCCCGCGAGATTGGCGCTTCGGCCGTTGCCAGCAACTGTGTCCACAACAACTTCCCACTGTCGGCTTGCAGACAGAACAGCCGGATCTCGGCATCTCGCTCGCCGATCACGAACAGTTCGTGTCCATCCGGCACCGGCGCACCGAAGAAGAACACGCCGGGGAGTTCCGGCTGGAACGGTTCATCCGACTCGACTCCGCCGACCGCCCACAACGGACGACCGCTTCGCAGATCGTAAGAGACCAGCTTGTTGCTGTTCCAACTCCGTCGCAGCGGGTCTTGTCGCGACAAGTCTTGGTTGCCGTAATAGGCGTAGTTCTGCTGCATCACGAACGTGTCATCCTCGACCGAGAACAACTGCCGCCCGTCGGTACTGAGCACTCCGAAATTCCCGTTGGCGAACAGCAACTGTGCGAGCGGATGTTGCTCCCAAGGCATGTTGCTGTAATCGACTCTCATGCCATTGACGATGCGGACGCCGCGATTGAACGGCAGATATTGTTGCTGCGGCACGGCCTGTCCGGGACCAACGAGATCTTCGGCCTTGAAGCGTTCGGCGGTGGACCACAACGGCCGACCGGTCTCGACATCCAAGACTTGAACGCCACCCAGCGTGCGCATCACGACCAACCCGTTGACCAACAGCGGCTGACAGACCGAGATCGTCGGGCGATTCAGATCGTGCATGTCCTCGATCAGCATTTCCAATTGCTGCTGCAACGGCTGCACTTGAGTCAGAGGCTGCCGCCAGCGCGGCAACAACAACGGCTCGCCACCACGACTGAGCGCCGCGCGATTCGGTGCTCCGAAGAACATCGGCCACTCGGCTGCCGCGATTTGCGAAACCGCTCGCGGAGAAATCGCCCCCCACCAATCACTCACCCGAATCCGCGTGCTCCCGATTTCGAGGAGTTCGTCGTCCGCATCCTGAGCCGAGCGGCTCGGCTGTCCGGCTCCAGATTCCGACCGATTCTTCGTCAACCACTTCTCGGCCAAATGCTTGTCCCCCGCCTGCTTCGCCGCGAGCGCCGCCTGCAACTGCCACGATCGCTCCTGAGTCACCGCCGCTTTCACATCGTCGAGCCATCGGAACCAGCGCGTGGCCTGAACGAATTCTCCACGATCCAAATGCCGCATCGCCAACCGCTGCGCCGCCGTCTGTCCTTGTTCGAGCACCAAGTATCGCGCCGCGACCTGCGCCAGCCGATCAATCCGTCCCGACTGCTCCGCCTCATCCAGTCGCCGCGCCGCTTCCGCTCCAATCCGTTGACGAAACGAGCGCACGACCTCGATCGGCAACTTCAACATCAACCGCATCGAGCGATCTCGCACCGAGTGCCACTCCTTGCCGATCCGCTCAACCGAGTCCTCTTCCTGAGCGAGCAGGGTCTGCAACAAATCGAGAGCCGACGTCCAATCGCGACCTTCGACCGCCACGTTCGCCTTGCGGAACAACTCCGCTTGTTTGCGATCCTTCGCGGCTCGCGCGTCGATGTGATCGCGCGCGTCCGGATCAACCGCCGGCGCAGTTGGCCCAGCGACTCGCGGCACGGCCGGCGGAGGAACGGCTGGTGGCGGGACGGCTGGCGGAGGCATCATTTTCTGAAACAGATTCTGCAACGGATTCGGCACCAGCGGAGGCACGGCTCGCGGCGCGGGAGGCATCAACTGTCGAAACAAGTCTTGCAGCGAATTCGCCACCGGCGGAGCAGCGACCGGTGGAGCAGCGACCGGTGGAGCAGCGACCGGCGGTTTCACCCCCGGTTTCACCGGCGGCACGGCGGGGGCCGGCATCAGCTTTTGAAACAGATTCTGTAGCGGATTCGCTGGCGGCGGGTTCGGCTTGTCTGGAGCCTTCGGAGGTTCCTGCGCTCCCAACCACGGAGGACTCCACCGCACCAGCAGACAGGCCACAATCAGACTCAACGAGAACACCGAAATTCGCCACCGCATGACCCGCTCCTAACACGACTGCGCACTTTCGTAGCCGCGTTCGCCAGAACGCGGGCTTGGACAC
>JBJXEX010000467.1:0-6505 GCA_046156195.1 Planctomycetaceae bacterium
CTTCACACCGCTCCCTCTCACCAGCGCATCCCGGAAAACGTCTCCGCTCGCCACGCCCCATCACCAATCAAGCGCCGCTGAATCTCCTTCAGCCCGCTAACTCGTGCGCATACATTAGACAGCTACCTTTGAAGCTACGCCACTGTTTTGTGGTTTCGTACAGAGAATGACAACAAAGCCAACGATTGATTGGTATGGCAGACTAACTCTGTTCTGGAAAACAAGATGGTGGATGGCGATTCCGGGAACGCTCATCATCTTCGTTCTCGCAATGCTGGAAGTAATTGGAAAACTGAAGCCAATGCTCGATGCTGCTTGCCAATGGGTCGTATCAAAAATGTAGCCAATGGGCGACTACAAAAAACGAAACACAGACAGCAACGCAGCACGGGGTCAGGTCCAGTTGTTTGCCAACGAACTTAGGAAATTGGACACGACTCCGTTACGCGTCCCGCAATTAAAAACCATGTTAGGCATACGGATGAAGCCCCAGCTTCCTGAGTTTGATGGCATCGTAGGCGCGGCGTTTCTCTTGCGAACGCCGGCGCATAAATCCATCACGCTTCAGCACGAAGAAGGTGTGGTTACAGTTCGCCAGGACGCTCCATACATCACGGTGCAACTGGAAAAGGCCCCTCCAGACTGTGATCTGCGAAGCAAAGCATCGCAGGTTCTCCTGGAGGCACTCGACATTCACGCCGCCACTCACCGCGATCCAATCGGTACGCACCGGGTCGAACGCGAGTATTTGACTTGGACTCGCGCGAACGATGGGTATCAACTTACCATTGCGGACACGGCGCACATCCCTTGGTCCATTAGCGGCCAAGGCACCGTGACTCACGCTCGTGCTGGTGCGCCTTCTGTCCCGGCCACAACTCAGATACCACACCACGCCTCTTTTCGGTTCTACAGATTGTCGCAGTTGACGGAGGATCTTTTCGATGCGTACCGGAATGCGTACCTTGCTCTGGAATGCCTCGTCAGCGACATATCCCCGAAAGTGAGCAGTGAATCCGAAGTAAACTGGCTAAAGCGCGTACTGAGCGGCCCTCTTTCGGCAGGCGTCTCAGTTGGTATGAGCGTCGATGCGACAGTGGATGAGTTGTACGGCTGGGGCCGACTCCCGCTGTTTCACGCCAAGACAGGAAAGTCTTTCTACTCGCCGCAAGGCGAAGAGCGAGAGCGCGTACAGACGCTTTTTTACAAGCTCAATGTACTCTTGGCGTCGCTTTATCGGCACAAATTCGGTCCCCGATTTTCTGGAGGCTGGGCCAGATTGGCTGATCCGGTGAAAGATTCCACAACGCGCGTGGTCCTTCAGTACGATGAGGTCGTGTTCAAGAACGAGAGCGAGCAGATATCCTGCCAGCCCCATGTCGAAGTGATCGATCAACCTCGCAGATTTGGGAATCTCTGGGCAATGATCGAGGTCGCGCCACCCGCCAAGCTACTGTGCATCGACGGAATTGAGTTGCGGCACGGCGGGGAAGAAAGGGGAGGGCTGGATTTCCCAGAATCCGTGCCGATGGCAAGAGTCACCTCGATAAGGATTGAGATTCATGTTCTTAACTCCAACGCACGAGCCCCGAATCCGTCGCATTCGATGTAGAGTGAATGATGACTGTCCACCACGGACGGCAACGCGGTCCAAGGGGCCGGAGCGACTTTGCAAACTCGCAGGTGGCGGTGCTGCTTCTTGTAGGTTACGAGCAATTGAACCATCTCGTCCCGCGGGCGGGCGTGGCAGTCCAGGCAGCGGGTCGCGATGGTTCGACGCAACTTGTCGAGTGTCAGGGTGAGCGGACACCGGCCAAAACTTCGCTTTTGCCTCATCGCAGAGGGTCGCTACAGTGCTCGTGTCTTCAAACATTTTGGGGAGGTGCTGCCGTGAATCGCGAAGAACTGCTGAGCCGCATTTCGATTGATCCGAACATTTGCTTCGGCAAGCCGTGCATTCGTGGCCATCGCCTGTGGGTGTCGCTGATTCTCGACTTGCTGGCGAGTGGCGAAACCGTGGAGGCGATCCTCGAAGACTATCCCGGTCTGGAGACAGCGGACGTCCTGGCGTGCATCGCTTACGGGGCTGAGATGTCGCGCGAGCGGTACATCGAACTGCCGGTAGGAGCGGCCGGATGAAGTTGAAGCTCGATGAGAATCTGGGACATCGCGGAGCAACTCTGTTTCGGGCCGCCGGTCATGACGTGGCGACCGTCGTTGAGCAGAACTTGACCAGTACGCCGGACTCCGATTTGTTGACGATCTGCCATTCCGAGGAGCAAGCTTTGGTCACGCTCGACATGGACTTCAGCAATCCGTTGGTTTTCGAGCCAGACAAATTTTCCGGCATCGCTGTGCTGCGCCTCCCAGCGCGAATTGTCCCGGACGACCTGTGGGCTGCCTGTCGAGTCTTGATCGCCGCAATGAGCAAGAGTGACCTGCAAGGCAAGCTGTGGATCGTCCAACGTGACCGCGTCCGTGAATATCGGCCGGAACAACGTTCGTAGCAACAAGTCGGCGAGAGCGCGGTGCCCGCTGGGTGAAAGGTGCAAGCCGTCGGTCGTGGCACCGGGAGTGAGCAGCACTTTGGCGAACTCGCGGCGCGGAATCAGATGCACGGCGTGTCGGTGAGCTAGGCGGCGTTGTAGGCGAGCGAATTCGTATCCGCCGGGAATGGGCGGCACGGGTAGCTCAAACATCACCAGCGTCCGATCCGCCTTCGGCGGACTGAGCCGAACCAACAGCCGATCCAAGTCCGCTTCGATCTGCCGTGAGTCTCGGCCGCTGAGGAGATCGTTGCCGCCGATCTCGATCAGCACGAGGCAGTCATCGCATTCGATCTCTTCAGCCTGCCGAAATGCGGACGCGGTGGTGGCTCCGGCTTGAGCGTGATTCCGCATTGGGACATGCCACTCGCTCGCGAGCAAGTTTGGCCAGAGATGGTCTTGTTCGTCGGCGATGCCGGCACTCAGCGAATCGCCGATGACATGCACCTCGGCCGGCAAGGTTGCCAACGGCGAAACATACAGGCGGTGCCGCTCGAGCAGCTCGGCGGTGACGCTGGCGAGCAATACGAGTTCGACGAGTCCGCCACAGGCGTTTGCTCGGCGAACGATTCGCGGCCAGCGAGCTTGGTCGTCGGCACGGAACGGAATGCTCAAGCGGACGAGTGGCGGAATCAGGCAGAGGCCGTACAGCCACCACGGCAGCGGCGTCATCGACAACACGAAGAAGATCAGTCCCACGAGGGTCAGCAATTGCCACCACTTCGCGGCCCGATGTCTCCGAAAGTGCCAGGTGGTCGCTCGGCCCACTGCGATCAAGGCCGCTCCGACGAAGAACGAATCTCCGCTGGAGAACAGGTACGCCGCGAACTGGTTGAGACCGCTCATGCCGGTATGATCCCAAATGGCTGACGATTTTCGATTGCTGATTTTTGATTTTTGATTGGGCCGCCGAACGAATTGACTGGTAACGCTGTTATGAGTGATGTGATCTACGATTTTGATGTGGTGGTCATCGGAGCCGGACATGCTGGCTGCGAAGCGGCGTTGGCGGCGGCTCGGCTGGGGGCGAAGACGGCGTTGCTGACGATGAGCTGCGACATGGTGGCCGCGATGAGTTGCAACCCGGCGATCGGCGGCGTCGCGAAAGGGCAGATCGTCCGCGAGATCGACGCTCTCGGCGGCGAGATGGGGCGGGTCATCGACGAGACCGGTATCCAGTTTCGGATGCTCAACCGCACCAAAGGCCCGGCCATGCACAGCCCGCGTGCTCAGGCCGACAAGAAGGCGTATCAGTTCGCGATGAAGTGGCGCGTCGAGCAACAAGAGAACCTCACGCTACGACAAGAAGTCGTCGAGGGCTTGGATTGCACGGCCGAAAGCCGAGAGCCGACAGCCGACAGCCGTTATCTCAACCACATACAAGCCGTTCGCGTGAAAGGTGGAGCGATCTACCGCGCGAAAGCAGTCGTCATCACGACCGGCACGTTCCTGCAAGCGATCATGCACACCGGCGAGGCCAAAGCCTCCGGCGGCAGGGCAGGGGAGGGGACAACGACCGGGCTGTCGCACACGCTGACGGAACTCGGCTTTGAACTGCGACGTTTCAAGACTGGCACGCCGTGCCGGATCAACGGACGCACGATTGATTTCTCCGCCACTCAGGAGCAGCCGGGGGACGCCGAACCGCAGCCGTTCTCGTTTCTGACTGACGCGATCACTCAGCCACAGATGAGCTGCCATCTGACCGAGACCAACGAGCAAGTCCACGAACTCATCCGAGCCAACTTGCATCGCGCGCCGATGTATTCGGGACAGATCCAATCGACCGGTCCGCGCTACTGTCCGAGCATCGAAGACAAAGTCGTGCGATTCGCCGACAAGACCGCTCATCACATCTTTCTGGAGCCGGAAGGGCGACACACCTGGGAGTACTACTGCAACGGCATCTCGACCAGCCTGCCGCGCGACGTACAGGAGGAGTTGGTGCATTTGATCCCCGGCCTCGAACGGGCCGAGATCATGCGCTACGGCTACGCGGTCGAGTACGACTTCGCTCCGCCCACGCAGTTGCACGCGACGCTCGAAACGAAACGGGTCGAGGGGCTGTACTTCGCTGGCCAGATCAACGGCACAACCGGCTACGAAGAGGCGGCCGGGCAAGGCTTGCTCGCCGGGGCCAATGCGGCGCTGAAGATTGCCAACCAGCCGCCGCTGATTTTGGATCGCAGCCAGGCGTATCTCGGAGTGATGATCGACGACCTCGTCACGAAGGGGGTCGATGAGCCATACCGCATGTTTACTTCGCGAGCCGAATACCGCTTGCTCCTGCGTCACGACAACGCCGATCGGCGACTGACACCGATCGGTGCTCGCGTTGGACTGGCCTCGGCCGAGCGAGTTCGCCGCTGGGAAGCTCACGAGGCGGCGATCACGGCGGCCTCGGAGTTGGCCGTGAAGAAATTCCATCAAGGACACAGCCTCGAAGAATGGCTGCGCCGGCCGGAGACCGAATGGTCCGACGTCTGCCAGTTCAGCGAGGAAGCTCGGTCGCTGAACCTGCCGACGCTGGCCGCGAAGCAACTCTCGATCGAGGCCAAGTACGCCGGCTACATCCGCCGTCAGACAGCCACGATCGAACGCCAAGAGCAAGTCGACACCGTCCGCATCCCAGACGCCTTCGACTTCCATGCCTGCCCACAACTCCGCGCGGAAGCGAAAGAGAAATTCACTCGCGTCCGCCCGCGTCATGTCGGCCAAGCGAGTCGCATCAGCGGGATTACTCCGGCCGACCTCGCCGTGTTGATGCTGTATCTGACCGAGCCGACGCGGATGGCCACATAAGCTTTCAAATCATTCAGATCGGCTCAGAACGATGGATTTTGATTTTTGAAAAGTCCGGGTGCGCTGGATTGATCAGATAATTCAACGACTCCTTCGCGACGACACTGGGGACTTCCAGGATCGCGGACAGACGCTGTCGGACCCAATTGTCGCCGATCCATTGGGTCGTCCGCGAAGGTGGTTCGTCGGCCCAATCCTGCGGCAACGTCGCGGCCTCCAGCGTGATCACCAGCGAATCCTCAAACTCGATCTTGGCTCGCAGGAAATCCTTGGTGAGCATCAGGGCGTGCTTCAGCGTTTCCTCCAGAGCGACGTCAAATGATGCGGAGGCATAGACGACGGCCGTGCCGACGCTGTTCCAGCGTCCGCCGTAAAGCCTCGCGCCTTCGCCGGAGAATGCCGTTTTTCGATAACGAGCCTGAAAGACGCGCCACGCGAGAAGCTTCATGAGAAGACGCCGTGTTCCATTCGGCCGAGCAGGCGTTCGACTTCGTTCGCTCCGAATTCAGTTTCCGAAAACTGCAGCGGAGTTTGTTGCCGAAAGGCCGCGCACGAATTCGTGAGCCATCGTTTCGCGGCCAGTTTGTCCCCTTGAAAGACTGCCACCACACGATCAAACAGCGACGACAGTCGAACCAGTCGATCCGATTCCGCAGGCGTGAGCCGGCCATCTCGGCGGCACCGTCGAATGTTTTCTGAAGGCAGGCCGAGCACTCGGGCGATCGCCGCCGACGGCAACCGAGAGCTGTCTTTGAATTCGATCAAGCACTCAAATTCAAAGCCCAGGCGAATTCGCTGATTCAACTCCACTGGGTCTCGTGTTTCCGTGATCCAGGAATAAGTCTTCGGGGGGATGGCCAATTCGGCGGCGATCAACGACCGGCTCGCGCTACTCTTGGCGGAATTGGAAGTCGCACGATTCGGGTGGTGGCTCGGCACGGGAACTCCTTCTATGTCCTTCGGAACATTGCGGGCTTTTAACCGGCAATCGCAAATCGTCTCAATGTCATTTCAAACCAAGCCTTCAAGACGGGTGCGCGACGGGGTTTGCGCGTTGTCGTTGTTAGGCTAAAAGCCGTGCTGGAGGTCAAGAGGAAGTTCATTATTTACCAGGAGGCCAAGGATGGCACGCCGTCAGAACAATGTTTCGCCGGAAG
>JBJXEX010000472.1:0-4881 GCA_046156195.1 Planctomycetaceae bacterium
GGGAACGAATGGCCGTAAAGCGGGTGGAGAGGATAACTCACTCGCACCACTTTCGCGGACTTCAGGTAGCGGGTATCAGATGGCACCAGCCTGGGCTGGTATGCGTAGGCCCTTCAGGCCAAAGACACCCGGGTCGCGTAAGACCTGGCCACATCGGCCCACTCTGCCAAAATGATAAGGAGCGCAGCTTGGTTATTGTCATGTGAAGTCCTTCCAGCGATAAGCAGGTCGTCACCGGACTCACCAAGAAGCGCGTCCATGTTGCAGTTATTCGCGACGAGCAGAAGTTTTCCAGACAGCCGTGACGGCGTCACCTCGGCAAACATAGAGCCGATCGTAGAGATTCACGCTGGGATCGCAGTGCGGGACGATGAATTCGATCCGGTCGCCAATCGTTGGGCGCCTGGCGTCGGCCTCGAAACTGATGGCACCAAATTCGTCGCCAGCCTTCGTGTAGATCAGCCCGGGCCAGTTCTTTGGCTCAGCACGCTGGGTCGTGGTCGTGTCGATGGATTTGGTGCCTGCGTCAATCGTCACTCGGTCCGCGTGGGTGGCATTGATCACCGTTGTCAGCACGGTGAGGCTCGGCCGGAAGTCGGAATAGATCGGGTTCCCGTCACGGCTCCCGATCCGCCGGTAATCGACATCCATGAAAATGTACGATCCAACTTGCAACTCCGTAACACCGTCGATCGTGGAGTCGATGTTGTAAGTACCAGAACTGCCGCCGGAGAGTATCCTGGCATCAAAGCCCGAACGCAGCAGCAACCGTCGGGTTTCGACGGCTTTCCCCAAGGCTTCACGTGATACGCGATCGCGCGCTTCGTAGCCGACGACGTGCGACGCGTGTCCGGCATACGCTTGGACCCCGACGACCTGAAGCTGTTTGCACTTCGCGATCTGCTGTGCCAGGTCGACTGCGGGTTGTCCAGGCAGCACGCCGGTTCGTCGATCTCCGATATCGATATCTACCAAGACGTCGACCTGCAAATCTGCCGCTGTCGCTGCGCTCGCGAGCAGTTCCGCTTGCCGCGAGCTATCGACGGCCAACATGACACTGGGACACTGGCGGACCAATCGTACCATCCTCGTAATCTTCAGTGGATCCACGATTGGCGACGTCAGTAACACTCCGGTGATCCCAGCCGCAACCATCGCCTCCGCTTCGGAAACGGTCGCGACGCAAACTCCGATCGCTCCCGCGGCGATTTGGCGTCGGGCGATATCGGAGCATTTGTGAGTCTTGACATGCGGGCGAAACTGCCGCTTCGCTTGCCGGCAGTGTTCCGCCATCGTGATCAGATTGGCATCAAACGCTTCCTGGTCCACGATCAGCGCCGGCGTCGGAATCGTGCTCTTGGTCAGTCCAGTGACATCGGTCTCTGCACCCGACAGTTCTGGTGAGGTATTGGATCTTGCGGCGGCCGTCATGCTGGTACTCACTATAGTCGCGAGAAAGATGCGGCGGTCCATGATGGATCCTTTCCGGTGTACTCGTACAAACGCATCATCTGGTTCGCGATGTTTTAACGGATCCTTGGGGACATTGGAAACATGCTCCTGGGTTGGCAACGCGGATTGTGGTTTCTGTGTCTCCTGCCGGCCGCCCCGTGACGGTGACCTCAAGCTTCGCCGTACTCCGCTTCGCAAGAAATCGCTTGAATGTAGCTGATAGACTGATAATCTCAATGGACATTCAGCCCTAGGAGTCGACGCTATGCTGCGCATGATCGGTGGACGAACAACACCTCGTGATTCATGGAATCGTCGCCAGTTCATTCAGGCCGCTGGAACCGCGGGGGCGCTGTTGACATTGCGGTCCGCGTCGGCCGACGGCACCTCCGCGATAGAGGCCGATCAAAACCGACCCGCTGATCGGCCGCCCTCCACGACCGAGTTGTTCCTCGATAACCAGTTGCTGGAGGCGACCCCTGGCGTGTCGCGCAAGCTGCACCCTGCCAAGAAGCACTTGCTGAATCCCGTGATCCGGCCGGAACGTTGGTGTGAAGGAACGTACATCCAGCCCTACACGACGATGTACGACGCCGAGGAAAAGCTGTTCAAAATGTGGGCTCGAGCCGGAAGCGATGCGAAGGCCGGATACGTCGGAGGCAATGCCGCGTGGATGCTGTATTACACGTCTCAGGACGGCGTGCATTGGGAGAAGCCCGAACTGGGACTGTGCGACGTGGCGGGACGCCGCGATCACAACATCGTCCTTGCCAGCGACCTGATCCCGAACGCTCCGACCCGGCTCGCATACGGTCCGGAGAAGTTCGTCGTCCCGTCGCGGCCGGCGGCGCCGCAAGGGAAGAAGGCGTTCTTCTGGGGCGTCAACAAGCATCCGCGGCCGCGCGACCCGTCTGAGGCGTACGTTGCTTTGGCAATCGTGCAGGATCACCGCCGTGGTGCTCACATTGTCACTTCGCCCGACGGGATTCACTGGTCGTGTGCGGCTTCGCCGTTCTGGCAGACGCCGCATGATGTCGCTGGCAATGGGGACGACTGCCTGATGCACTTGATGTTCGATGAGGCAAAGCAAAAGTGGGTGATCTACCGGCGGATCATCCCCGAGTTCAGCGAGCGCATGATCGCCGACGACCGCGATCGGAATCGGCCCCCCATTGACCGCTATAACCGCTCTTACGCCTATGCGGAGAGCGACGAGCTGCGGGAATGGAAGCACCATCGGTTCATTCTCGCGATGGACGCCGATGATCCGGCCGACACGGAACTCTATCAATTCGGATGCCACAAGTTCGGCGCGACTTACGTCGGGTATGTGAGCATCTTCTACCTGCGTCACCCCCAGCCGATCGACATTCATCTGGCGACGAGCCGCGACGGCATCCACTTCACGCGGGTTTGCCGAGGGACGCCGTTCATTCCGTCCGGCCCGCTGGGATATTACGACTTCATGGCGATGGCTTGCTCGCAGCCCCGACCGATCGTCGTCAACGATACGATTTACATCTATTACGCGGCCCTGAACTTTCCCCACGACGTCGATGAAAGCGCGTCGGCGCATTACTCCGGGGGCGTAGCGCTGGCGACTCTGAAGCGAGACCGATTCGCCTCGCTGGAAACCGGCACGCCCGATGCCGAACCGTGCCGCATCCTGACGAAGCCGTTTGTCGTCTTGCATCCCCGCCTGTACCTGAACGCCGCGACGTGGGGGAAAGGCTCAATCCGCGTGGAAGTGCTGACTCGTGACTGGCAACCCATCGCCGGCTTCACGGTCACCGAGTCTCGCGAAATCCAAGGAAACGCCCTCGACCATCCGGTCCGCTGGTCGGAAAACGCCGACCTGAGCAAGCTCGTGGGCCAGGAGATTCGACTCAAGTTCCACATGACGCGCGCCCGGTTGCATGCGATGACCATGAGCGATCAAGAGCGGCCAATAGGACTCGTGGAAGCCGAGTATCGATCCGACCCGGCCGGAGACTCCTCGCCTAAGCAGAACTGACCCGGGAGAACACGCGAAACGGAACGACGGTCGGAATAAATCATCCGCTTCCGGGGCGGCGGCGCTGACATTGGAGATCATCATGCAATCGTTCTTGTCGTCGGCAATACTGCTGGCCGCGTTCTCATGGTTCGCAATCGACACCCCGGCCCGCGCCGACGAATTCTCCGCTGTCGAACACCAACGGCAGACGATTTATCGCTCGCCGCAAAAGCCGGGGTTTACGAGTTGGGTCGGGGCTTGGACGATGCCGGACGGCAGTCTGATGGTCAGCTTCACGCAGGCGACAGGTCCAGTTGAGGGGCGTCCGAAAGCACCGAAAGAAGTTCAACACAAACTGACGTGGCCACCTCCGGGACATCCGGGATACGACATGACGGGGCTTGATCTGCGCAACGTCCATCTCGTTTCCACTGACGCGGGGAAGACGTGGCAGCAAGTGAGTGCCGACGGGTTCAAGTCGTGCATGAATGGCGTCACGAATGAAGCTCAAACGGCGCTGGCCGATGGCTCGATTCTCCGCGGCGTGTTCGGCTTCTATTTGCCCTACGATCCGGATTTGCCGCAGACCGGCTTCTTGCAGCGGTCGCGTGACGGCTCGAAGACATGGAGCAAATCAGAAGTGCCGATCGACCCGGCAAAGTTCTCAACATGGCCGCGGCGCATCCGCGTGTTGCGAGACGGACGGATCGTGTTGCTGGCTGGTGTTGCATCCGCACCGGCCGGCAGCCAGACGCGGGCGGAGTTCAGTGCGATGGTCGCACCGGCGCTGTTGATCTCGTCCGATCAGGGCCGTACCTGGAAAGGCCCCGTGCCAGCGACTGTCGCCGAGCAGCGTGGGGGCTGGACCGAGGAGTTCGACATTGCGGAACTGACGAACGGCGACTTGTTGGCGATCTACCGCCGCGCAAGCGACACGAAACGCTGGCAGAGTACGCTGAAGAAATCAGACGACACCTGGATCGCACAGCAGGCCGTCCCATCGGTGTTGCCACACAGTGGACAACCGGAATTGCTGGCGACGCGCGAAGGACCGATCCTGCATGTCGCGACCAGCGGCATTCATTGGACGAGCGACGCGGGTCAGACTTGGAACAAGCTCAACGTTCCGGGCACAGCCTATTATCCCCGCTCGGTGCAAACGCAGGACGGCCGGATTTTCGTTTTCGGCCACGTTGGCGGCGACGACGCCTATGGCAAGGCCGATCAGTCGATCGTGATGGACTCGTTCCGACTGGCCGCGGCCGACATCGCCGTCACCGATCAAAAGTCACTGACGACGGCCAAACTCGTCGCCGAGCGAATCCCGTTGGGCGAACCGGACGACTACAAGCCCTGCATCGCGAGGTTGCCCGGCGGCGAACTGCTGCTGACCGCGTTTCATCAGCACAAGCGCGACGGCAACAAGGTCATGG
>JBJXEX010000483.1:0-7845 GCA_046156195.1 Planctomycetaceae bacterium
CCACGCTGGGTTCGTCCCTGAGCTTCCATGCTCGCTCCCTCCTCCGTGAGAAAGAGAAAGGATCGAGATCTTGGCCCAGTTTTGCGAACCCAGTTTTTAGTACCTAGATTCCGTTAGAGTCAGCGAATTTCAACGTGCCTTTGCGGACGCTGCTCAGGAGAGACTGTCTCCAAGCGGAGCGGTGGCTCCAAAGTTGCCGTTCCGCCGGAGGTCTTGCGCCGAGTTCGGCGTTGCAGCACGCTCACATCGGGATATGTCTCGCGGGGCCTGCGCGAGTCCATCGAGAACTCATCCGATTCTTCGACCATCAACTGCTCTTCAGCGAGCGCGACGTATCCCGGCGGCAAACGCTCCGACAATTCCCATTGGATCTGATAGAGGAACGCCGCATGGAATCCCGACCATCGCCCACTCTCAAAATACGGGTCCATTCCTGGAAACGGCGATGGCATGACGAAGGCTCCCCTGAGCTTGCGAAGCGACGGGAATGAACTCGGACCATTCGATCTTACCGACGTCCGAGCCTGCGCTATCGGTGACGATAAGATGGCGTTGGTTGCTGTCGTTTAGCAACTGTGTCACGAGCCAACGGGGGGCCGAGTGCCTGTCTTCGGATACCGATCGAAAGCACCGAGAAAACAGAGCGTGTCCTACAGCTTTTCCCACGCGACGAACGCGGCGGCGGCGAGCATTGCGGCGAGCGTGACCCACAGACTGCGGCTTGACCACCAGCGTCTGGCTCCGCGCGGGTTGAGGCGGATGACTCGACACTTCGAGAGCCGCTTGTCCATCAGTTTTTGGAACGGCTCGAATTCGCGGAGATGGCGGAAGGGGTCTTTCGCATCGGCCTTGGCGGTGGCGTTGACGTCCAAGTATTTGGTTTCAATCCCGCGTAGCACTTCGTCGGTGGTCATGCGATGGATGACCAACGCGCCTTGAGCACCTTTGTGGCGCACGAACCATTGCGCCTCGGTGGCGACCACGGTCGCGGAGCAACCGCTGGGAGCGATCGGTCGGCGAGGCTTGGAACGGCGTTCTGGTCGCTCTTCCGGCGGTGCCGAGTTTGCCGAACCGCGCAGACTTCGTCCCTCGTCCCGCAGTCTGGCGACGGCAGCGGCGACGCTCACAGCCGCTTGATTCGTCCACGCACGTTGCACTTTCACCTTGTTCGGCGACTCGATGAAGTCCAACGATTCGCGAGCCATACCGAGCGATCCCAATTCGTTGACCAGTTCTTGGCAAGTCTGGTAGCGGAAGTCCGGGTTCTTCTCCAGCATTTTGGAGATGACCAGGTTCAGCTTCTCTGGGATGAGCGGATTGATCTCACGCGCCGGGGTGATTTGGCCGTGGAGTTTGGCTTTCAGGAGGTCGACCAAATCGGTTTGAGGAAAGGGAAACTTCCCGGTCACCTGTTGGTACAGCGTCGAGCCGAGGGCATAGATGTCGGTGCGTGCGTCGGAGTGCTTGGCATCCTGAATCTGTTCGGGAGCCATGTACTGCGGCGAGCCGAGTCCGACACCGGTACTCGTCAGTGACACGTCTTCGATGGCGGCTTTCACCAGTCCGAAGTCGGTCAACTTCACCTCGCCGAGTTTGCCAATCAGGATATTGGCTGGCTTCACATCGCGATGGACGATCCCTTTCGAGTGCGCGTGTGAGAGTGCTTCCGCACAGAGCAGCGTGACATGCACGGCGTCCGACATGGACAGGGTTTTCCGCTCGTTCAGCCAGTCTTGCAGGTTGCGACCATCGACGAATTCGAGTGCGGCGTAGGGGGTCTTCTCGTGCTCGCCAGCCGCGTAGACCTTCACGATCTGAGGATGATCGAGTTGGGCGAGCCAGCGCATCTCGCGGAGGAATCGCTGCACCATTTCGGCGTTCCGAGCGATCTTCGACGAGACCGTCTTTACCGCGACCTTGCGGTCCAGGCTCAACTGCGTGGCAAGGAAGACCTCACCCATGCTCCCTTTGGCGATGCGTTCTTGAATCAGGAAATCGCCCAACTGCGCGCCGAGCAATCGGTGCGGGCGCGGCGCGGCCGGTGCGGCTGCGACGGCCACACGGTTGGCGGTAGAGCTGACGGTCTTGGTCGAGGATGTGCATTCGGTGGTGGGCATTTTGGTTTCTCCAGCGAGAAACCATAGCTCAGGATTCGCCGACAGATTTGTTTTGGGAGAGATTCTCTAATGCCGGAATGAGACCACCGACAGGCCTTTGTCGAGTGCTGCCTGCAACGTCGCGCGATAAGCCTGCATGTCTTCCACGGCTTCGGCATCGCTCATCTGGCGACCAATCAATCCGCGAGTTAGCCATGAGAGCAGGGTCATCTTGAAGGATCGCTTGGCTTTCGGCGGTGCGCGATCGATCCGCTGCAATTCTGCGGGAATCTCGTGGGATGCGAGGAAGCCAATCTCGGGAAAGTTTTGCCCTGTGTAGGGAATCGGAATAGGCACTCCCGAAGCGAGTAGCTGAGACTTGTACGAGTGGTCGCGAATCGCTGCGACCTCACCGCCGCCGATGAACTCTCCGATATGCTCGCATAAGATTTTGAGCACATAGCCAAATAAGGGTTCGGCACCTTCGTACTTGCGGATAGTGCCAGCGACGATTTCGCGCAGGGCCGCCTCGGAATTGGGAATGGTTCCGGCTTCGAGTTCGTCTTCAAAGAAGCCGTCGTTGTTTTGGAGTTCCTCCGCCCGCTCCTTCAAAACGTCCGCAATCAACCGCTCGTCCTTTGATCCGTAAACCGCTTTTAACCGCGTCAGATCAACTCCGTAGAACATGTGCGAGTAACTCATGTTTCAGTTTCTCGTTGTGGTCGAGGATTTCTCGTTCCCACGCTCCGCGTGGGAACGAGGCCAAACGAGACCCCATGAATGGGGTCACTACGAGCGCGGTTATTCCGTCAGCTCCAGGCACGGGTCGAGGCCCATGCGGCGGTACATGTCCATGCGATGACGCTCTCCCTTGAGCAAGTCTTTGCGTTGGCGGAGATGCGTTTTCTCCAGGAACTTCTGCGTCTTCTTGAAGAACGCGATCCAGACGCGGGACAGCTCGCCGTTGGCATCGGGCCGAGCTTGCCTGCGTTCGGAGTCGAGGTCTTCGGGTTCCAGGCAGCGGAGCAATTCGTCTTCCAGCGACAGGAAGAACTGATAACTGCCGGGGTCACCCTGCCGAGCCGCTCGGCCGATGAGCTGGCGGTCGATGCGGGCGGAGCTGTGCATCTCCGTCGCGATGACGTGCAGGCCGCCGTTCTTGATGAGCTGCTCGTCCAGCTTGATGTCGGTCCCTCGGCCGGCCATGTTCGTGGCGACGGTGACTTTGCCGACTCGGCCGGCGCGGGAGACGATCTCCGCTTCCTTCTCGTGGAAGTGTGCGTTGAGGATTTCAAACTCGATCCCTTTGTCGGTCAGCAGTTTGCCCAGCGCTTCGGAGGCTTCGACCGAGGGGGTGCCGACGAGGACTGCTCGGCCGACGGAGATTAACTCTTCGATGCTCTTGAGGATCGCGGTTCGTTTGGCGTCAATCGAGTAGAAGACTCGCGTGGGCCAGCCGACACGGATGCACGGCTTGTTGGTTGGAATCGGAGTCACCGTCAGGCCGTAGGTCCGTTTGATCTCGCCGATCCCTTGGACGGCGGTGCCGGTCATGCCGCTGATGTAGTTGTAGAGTCGGAAATAACTCTGCACGGTGATGCGGGCCGCCTCGCCCGATGCGGCCGTGACCGGGACGAGTTCCTTGGCCTCGATCGCTTGATGTAGTCCGTCTTGCCATTTGCGACCGTCCATGACGCGGCCGGTCCCCTCGTCAACGATCTTCACTTCGTTGTTGACGATGACATAGTCCTTGTCGCGAATGAACGCGAACCGGGCGGTCAGAGCTTGCTCGACGTGTTTGTAGATGCGTTCGGTATCGACGCAGTCGATGAGCGCGGGCTTGGCCAGCAGCAGCACCTTGCGGCATCCGGCGTCGGTGAGATAGGCCGAGCGGCGTTGCGGCTCGTAAACGAAATCGTCGTTGGCGGTCAGATGTGAGATGGCTCGCTGGCACCAGCGGAAGAGGCTGACGGTGGCCGCGTCATTGGGCATTGTCAGTCCGATGATCAGCGGCGTTCGAGCTTCATCGATGAGGATGCTGTCCGCCTCGTCGATGAGCACTCCGTAATGACCGCGCTGCACGGGTCGTTCTTCGTTCGCACTGCCGGGGCCGCGTTGGACGAAGACGTTTGGCTTGCGAGCGTCTTGAGCACCGACCCCCAGCCGCAGTCGATCGCGCAGATAGTCGAATCCGAATTCCTTCGCGGTCCCGTAGGTGATGTCCTGAGCGTAGGCTTGGCGGCGCTGATCGGTCTCGTCCTGAGATTGAACACAGCCGACCGTCATGCCCAGCGCGGCATAGATCGGAGCCATTTCCTCGCAGTCGCGTTTGGCGAGGTAATCGTTGACGGTGATGACGTGATAGCCCTTGCCGGGGAGTGCTCGGAGATACGACGGGAGCACGGCAGTCAGCGTTTTGCCTTCGCCGGTCTGCATCTCGGCGATGCCCCCTTCAAACAGGCCGATGCCTCCCATGATCTGCACGGGATAGTGCGTCATGCCGGTCGTGCGGCGCGAGGACTCGACGACCAACGCATACGCTTCCGGCATCAGTTTGAGCAGCGTGACTCCCGCCTTGGCTCGCCAGCGGACTTCCAAGCTGGCTTGTAGCAATTCGCGATCGTCCAGCTTCTTGAGTTGTTCGATGCGCCGTCCGATCGAGCGAGCGACTGCTCGCCACCGCGACAGTCGCGAGGGGATCGGCCGCCCGCCACCTTTGACCAAATGAAATGCACGATCAACCACGGACACGGGACGCTCCTTCGTGGGACAATCCGAGAGGCTCCTGAATTCGGGCGGGTTTGTAGCTCAGTACCGACAGACGTGCCAATTGGAGTTGTCGTGCCGTGCGCGCGGCCGGGGTCAGGCACTTCGGAAATTCGGAATTGGCTGGGGCCAATTTCGAAATTCCGAAATGCCAGACCCCTGAGCGAATCGTGCGACTGCGACGGTCGCGACGGTCGATCCGGCAGTTACGTTTCGTTGCCGGGGTCGGGGGTTCGTTTTTTTGAAATTGGCCGGAGGTGGCGTCATTCGCGAACAAAACTTCTCGCCAGCCGTTTAACCGCTACGCCATCGGCGTGCGCGCGGCGTGTCGTCAACCGCGAAAACGCCCACGCCGTTGGCGTTGGGGTTAAACAAGAAAAACCGAACACTCAGCACTTGTTTGAGTCCCCATGAACTACACCATTGCCGCCCCCACGACTGCCGACGACGTGAAAGACGACCTGCTCCGATTGATGCAGTCGAATTTCCCTTGGGGGCATCAAGCCGCTCTCTGGTATCGCTGGGGCTATGAGCAATCGCCGTATCGACCCAACGTCTGCTGGCTGGTCGAGACCGAGGCTCGTGAGCGAGTCGGCTTCACGTCATTGATGCCTCGGCGAATGAAAGTCGGCAAGCAGATTTGTGAGACGGGACAAGCGGCGAATCTCAACGTGTCGGCCGAGCATCGCAACGCTCTGGCGGCGGTCAAACTGCAACGCGCGGTGGTGTCGCATATCGACCAGAGCGACATGGCTCTGGCGTTTGGCATCACACGCAACGCCGTGGCCGTCCTGTGCCGAGCGGGGTATCGCGATCTCGGCGGGTTCTCGCGCTGGATCAAATTTTTTCGCACCGAGCACAAACTGACTCGCTGGATTCCGTGGTCACTGCCACGTCGAGCGGTCGCCTCAGTGGTTGACCTGGGACTGCGACTTCGAGCGGCCGAGACCTATCAACGAATTCCCGCTGGCTGGCAAGTGCTCTTCGATCCTCCGTTCGACGAGCGTTTCGATGACTTGTGGCAAGCGGCCTCGACCAACTTCGTGATCGCGACCGAACGGACGAGCGAGTATCTCCAGTGGCGATTCGGTCGCGACCCGCAGCTTCAGTATCGCACATTGGCGGTGCAGGACTCGGAGGGACGGCTGCGCGGCTCGGCGGTGTATTTATTTCCCGATCCGGAAGCCTCACTGCCGCTGGCGACGATCGTGGATCTGCTCCCGGCCGATGCGGCGGCGATGCACGTCCTGTTGGGCACACTGTGCCGACATCTGCGCCTCGAAGGTGCGGTCGGAGTGCAGATGCTCTACTTCGGATCGTCGTTGATTGAGTCGGCGCTCCGTCGCTTCCAGTTCTTCCGCCGCGAGAGCGACTTTCGATTGCTGGCCTATCTGCATCCAAACTACCGCGATCGCCAAGTCGAGTTGTTGGACCCGGCTCGCTGGCATGTGACGGATGCCGAAGCGAAGTTCTGAGGCTACGGCATTCGGCATTGGCAGGTTTGCGGATGCGCGGCACACTGCCCGCCGCTCGTGGGTCTTGGTGCGAGTATGAGGCTTTCACCGGTTTTCAGTTCTCTCTGCGAAAGGCGTCGATGATGAGTCGCGTCGCAGGTTGGTGGAGATGGTTGGTGTGTCTCGCGGTGACGCTCGCGTGCTTGCTGAGCGCGGCGATGTGCGGGATTTCTCAGGAGCCAGTCGAGCCGCGGCGAGTGCTGCGGCCGGATCACCCCGATGCCGAACCTTTGATTCCAACATCGCCCGATGCGGCGTTTCATTTCAACAACGACGCGATCCTGCGGCGGTGGTTGAAAGAGGGGCGGTCGCGGATCGACGCGGGACAGTTCATTGAAGGTCTGACGCTGTGGCAGCGGATTCTGGATCGTGGCGATGACGGCTTCGTGCGGTTGCGGTCCAACGGACCTTGGTTGGAAGTCCGCTATGAAGTGCAGCGTGGCCTGAGCGAATTGTCACCGGAGGGCCAGGCGGTCTACGAACGGCTCTTCGGCACCGCCGCGCGACATTTGTTGGAACAGAGCGTGACCTCGGGGCGACCGGTGTTCGCCAGCGAGACGCTGCGGCGGTACTTCCACACGGCGGCCGGATTCGACGCCTCGAAGTGGTTGGCGGCTCGCTGGCTCGACAAAGGAGAGCCGCGCATGGCGGCCCGGTTGTTCGAGCGATTGCTGACGGATCGCGTGCATCACGATCGAGTCACGCCGAACTTAATGGTGCAAGCGGCGGTCGCGCAGCGGATCGCGGGGAATGACCTGCGTGCGAGAGAACTCTTCGCTCTGTTGGGCGAGACACGCATCCGCATCGGCGAGGAAGAGCGAGTCGCGACACAGTGGGTCGAGCCACTGATCGCGCGGCGTACGGAGGCGGCACCGAAGCCGGGACCGTCGCGCGAGTGGCTGGCCGCGGGCGGGGGATTCGGTCGCAGCGCGGTTTCGACCGGCAGTCTGCCCTGGTTGAAACCGTTGTGGCCGCCGGTCTCGCTGACGACGGATCGTTCGGTGATTCGCGAATGGCTGACCTCTCAAGACGAGTACAACACTCAGCAATTTGCGGTCGCGGCCGAGCCGCTGGTGGTGCGCGGTCAAGTGATCGTGCGGGACATGAATGGTCTCGTCGCGTTCGATTTGCGCAGCGGACGACGACGGTGGAGTTATCCGTCGGCGTTGCCTCAGAGCGAGTGGTTGCCGCGCGTGATGGCTCAGGTGGGGGAGTCGAATCGAATCGGCGCGGTGCGAGAGACGCTGGTGGTGAACTCGGCCTGCCGCACGTTGTCGAGCGATGGCCGGCGAGTGTTCGCGATCGACGTGCTGCCGGTCGAAGGTCAGAACAAACGGAGAGACGAGTCGGCCGACGATGAGTCGGTCAAACGCGAACTTGATGTGCTGACGCAGTTGGTGGCGTTGCCGCTGGGAGAGAGTCCCCAGGTCAGGGGTCAGGCACTTCGGAATTCGGAATTGGCCGCTCGG
>JBJXEX010000492.1:0-3950 GCA_046156195.1 Planctomycetaceae bacterium
CGCAAACGTCATTTCGGGGTTCGTCACGAATCGTTGAAGTGCTGACGCGCAGCTTGCTCGATTCAGGAAAAGCTCGCGGCATCGCCATCGACGCGAACGAACAGCGAGCGACCTCCATGTCGTCCGCCCTGAAAGAAATGGGCTTCGAAGCAGACATGGCACAAACGGGCCAAGAAGGTTTCAAACAAGCGATCGAACGAGGTGATGTCGCGTTGTTCTTGATCGAAGCGAACGTCGCACGCTGGGAACTGTCGCAAACGCTCGCCAATCTTCGAGCCGACGCTCGAACGGCTTACATCCCGATTGTGATTTACGGCGACGATCGCCTGCGAACGCGCGTTGAACGAGCGGCTGCTTCGTACGCTCGTGTGGAATTCGTGACACAGGTCAGCTCCGGCGAAGACATGAAGCGGCAAGTCGCCCCGTTCTTAAAACGTTGGCAAGCCGAATCAATGACTCAGCCTCAGCGAACGGCCCTCAAGAAGTCAGCGATGTTCTGGCTCACACAACTAGCCGACCGACGCCAAGCGAATCGCTTCGATCTTACCCCTGCCGAGAACGCGTTGTTCAACGCCGTGAACGATGCCAGCCTGGCTGACTCTGCGGTCTTCTCTCTGGGCGCGATCGGGACATCTTCGGCTCAAACGAAGTTGTTTGAGATCGCCGTCACCGCCTCGCGACCAGTGGCTATCCGCGAACGAGCACTCGCTCAACTGGCCGGTCACATTCAGCATCATGGCGTGCTGCTGACAGAAACTCAGACCGCAGAACTCAACAAAGCCGCTCGACAAGAAGCGGATCCCAAATTGCAAACAGCATTCGCGGCGACATTGGGAGCGTTGCGTCCCGACCTGCGACAAGCGAATGAGTTACTCAACGCCGTCCCGGCGCGACGAACGAATTCGCCCAAGCAATAGACACGACTCGCTGAAGCGGACAACCTCAGGGCACGCTCTTTTGAGGATGTGGCAAATGAAGACAGCGAATCAAAATTAGGCAGCGAATAAGTGGCTCATATTCGCTGCCTATTTTTGATTCGCTGTCGTTATCAAACCCAAACAGACGCACCAATCACGCCAGCATCTCGGTGACGACGTGGCTTCCTTCCGGCAGCATCGGCAGCATTCGTCCGGTGCGATCGGGAATCGCTCCGTGAGGATCGATCCCCAGCAGGTGATACATCGTGGCAAGGATGTCTTTTGGCGAAAGCGGATGATCGGTCACTTCCGCAGCGATGGCGTCCGTGGCCCCGATGACTCGGCCTTTCGCGATGCCGCCGCCAGCAAACTGGGCGGAATAGGCTTGCGACCAATGATCGCGTCCACCGAAGTTCGCTTTGTTGATCTTCGGCGTGCGACCATGCTCGCTGAGGCAAACGACGAGCGTGTCTTCGAGCATTCCTCGGCGTTCGAGATCGAGGATCAACCCGGCATACGCTTTGTCGAGACCCGGAAGCAGTTGGTCGATCATGCGTGGGAAGTGTTCGTAGTGCGTATCCCAGGCATCGCCAGCCAGTCCATATTCGTCCCAGAAGACCGAGACTAATCGCGTCCCCGCTTCGAGCATTCGTCGCGCGGCGAGACACGACTGACCGAAGAGCGTCATGCCGTAAGACTCGCGCGTCTCCGGCGACTCTTTGCGGACATCGAGCGCATCGGCGACCTTCGTTGAGCTGATTAAGTTGAACGCCATCTCCTGCATCTTGCTGTGCGACGTTCCGGCCAGTGAGCGTTCGAGGTCGCGGCGCTGATCCTCGAACTGTTGCAGCAGCGAACGGCGACGGCTCAGACGATCGACGGTCATGTCTTTCGGAGCGTCTGTCGCGGCCATGCGGAAGTGCGAATCGGGAGTGCAGCCGAGATACGGTTCGAGTCCCGTCCACGAAAAGCCGGGCCGAGCTTTCGTGAGCGACTTGGTCCCTTGGCCGATGAACTCGGTCCAGGTCGGGTTGTACGCGCCTCCGAGAAACGCGGCGTAAGGACCGGCTCGGAACGGCTGATCGACACGCTGACTGCTGAACGGGAAGGGCAGGGCGGCGTTCTGCACGAAGTCACCGAGCTTGCCGCCGCGACGCTGTCGATCGAAGTACTCAACCACCGAGCCGAAGTACGGATGATGCCGCGGGTCGTTCGGTTCGAGTTCCGCATTCACATCAAGAGCCGACGCGCCGGTCATCGCATACGCGACGCCGTGAATCGGATGCGGGTGAGTCAACGACCTCACGACGGTCGTGCGATCCATGATCTTGGCCATGTGCGGCAGATGCTCGCAGACATCGCAACCGGACAGAGAGGACGGGATCGACTGCATCGTGCCGCGAATCTCGACCGGGGCGTTCGGCTTCATGTCGAACGTCTCTAATTGGCTCGGCGATCCGTATAAAAAGAGGACGAGGCAACGCTTCGCCTGACCGAACGAGTTGCTGAGTTCGCCTTGAATTCGCGGGCCGCTGGCCGCGTTCGCCGCCTCATGTGACAGCAGATTGCCGAGGCCCAGGCCCATCGTCCCCAGCCCCCCGACTTGCAACAGATCGCGCCGCGTGAGGCCAGTACATAACTGTCGGGGATGACTGAGAACTCGCAGCATGGTGAAGGCCGTTTCAAAAGTAACCCGAAGCGTGAGCGAGGGTCGATTCCACGCTGGACTTCCCGACTCCCTCGCTGACGCTTCGGGTGACAACCACTTCAAGGCGGGGCGATGCTATCGGTGAAAATCGGCACCAGCAAGCAGAGTCCTGCGGAGAGAACTGGCTCCGCCGGTCGAGTTTCGCGACTCAGCCGATACGATCCGTCCGATGCGATGAATCCACGTTCGAGACGGCGGTGATCAATCCCGAACCGCGTCCGTGTCGATGTGCAGATCACCGTTGGCCGTATCCGTGCTCCGGCCCTGCCATCCGTGCGGCAACTCACTCAAAGGGTTGCCGCACGGATGGCAGGGCCGGAGCACGGAAGTGGAATTTGTTGCCGCCTCAATGATAAGGAATCAAACCGATGAACATTCTCGTGACGGGATCGACTGGCTTGGTCGGCTCAGCGGTTGTGCAGTTTTTGACGACGGGCGGACATCGCGTGCTGCGGCTCGTTCGCATCGCACCGCGCAACGCGGACGAGATCGCTTGGAACCCGACCGCTGGCACGATCGACGCCGACAAGTTGGAAGGTGTGGATGCGGTCGTGCATCTCGCCGGCGACAACATCGCGCACGGACGCTGGTCCGCTGCGAAGAAGGCTCGCATCCGCGACAGCCGAGTCTTAGGCACACGTCTGCTGAGTACCGCGCTGGCAAAACTGAACCGCAAGCCGCGAGTCTTCGTGTGTGCGTCGGCCATCGGATACTACGGCCATCGCGGTGACGAAGTGATGACGGAGAGCAGTCCGCCGGGACTGACGTTTATTTCCACCGTCTGCCGCGACTGGGAAGCCGCGACTGAACCGGCGCGGCAAGCCGGCATTCGCGTGGTCAATCTGCGAATCGGCGTCGTGCTGACTCCGCGAGGCGGGGCACTCGCGAAGATGCTGACTCCGTTCAAGCTGTGTGTCGGCGGAGTCGTTGGCACTGGCAGACAGTATTGGAGTTGGATCGCACTCGACGATGTTGTGGGAGCCATTCATCACGCGATTACGCACGACGAACTTTCCGGGCCCGTCAACGCGGTCTCGCCGGAACCGCTGGCGAATGCCGCCTTCACCAAGATTCTGGGCCGAGTCCTACATCGCCCCACGATTGCTCCGTTGCCGGCGTTCGTCGTGAAACTGATGCTCGGCGAAATGGGTGATGAGCTGTTGCTCGCCAGCACGCGCGTCCTGCCGAATCGACTGCAAGAAACGGGATATCAGTTCCGCTGCCCAACTTTGGAAGGCGCGTTGCGGCATGTGCTGGGCCGATGACCATACAGGCCCTACCGCTCAGGGGTCAGGCACTTCGGAATTTCGGAATTGGCCTAGGCC
>JBJXEX010000497.1:0-19939 GCA_046156195.1 Planctomycetaceae bacterium
ACGAGCGCCGCGACGAACAAAAAGTCCGAGTCAACTGGCAATTCACCACAGGCGATGCTCGAATCAAGCTCAAAAGACTCTATCCAGTCCTCGATCCCATCGTTTCAAAGTTGGTGGACCACTAGCGAAGCGGACGGCAAGAATCGGTCATCAACATAAACCGCATCGCTCCCGCATAACAGTCGAAAGCAACCGAGAGAGTCATCAGGTGGCGTCGCGTGATTCATTTCGAGTCTCGGTCATGTGCTTTCTTAACATCTCCCAGATGTGCGGCGGCCACGGTTCGCGCGGATAGGGCGGCATTCCCATTTGTCGGCGAGTCTCCATGATCGCAGCGGCGGATTGGCAGCACGCGATGATGCCTTCACCCCGCTCTTCCAGCGATTTCGTCTGCCATTCGTGAAGCGTCCGGCGATTTTCTTCCTCAATGAGCGCCACTTGACCTTCAATCATTCGCAGGAATTCGTTCGTGGCGGGCGGGCGTTCGTGGCGGCGGCGGATCATGGGTGGCGATTCCTATTCAGAGACTGAAGCGATGACCGGCATGGTAAACCAACGCGGCGATGCCGCAACCAAAAGTCACTCGAAGCGTGATCTCGTCGTCCGCTGAATACCGGGGGGGCCGACGCCGCCCCGCTCGCCTTCGCGTCCATTGTTTCGCAGCTTGGGAGAGTCACGCCTCGACGGCATCACAACAGAAACACCTTGACCAGGATGTCGAGGATGCCCATCAGGCTGGCTCCGGCGATGATGCCCGCACAGATCGGTTCGTGGTTTTCGACCCAGAGGTTGCCGTGGGCGGTTTCGTTGTTGAGGGGACCGGCTGACGCCAGTGCGTCCCGATTCGTGGCCACGTTGCGGTGAGCTTTTTCCTCTTTGATGCGGCCGACGCCCAGCAGCCAGAACAAGAAGGCTCCGGCAAACATGCAGAAGGCCGATTTGAAATCCAGCACGAACGCCAGCCCGATCGCGATCGGCGACAACGGCAGTCGGTTCTTCGAGAGGATTCGCAGCACCTCCAGAATCAGCCCGGCGATGCTGGCGACGATGACCGCCTTCACGATCGACGGCGAGAGATTGTGCAAACCCTCGGTCAATAATTTGGCGACCCCCATCCAGACGGTCGCGGACGGCATACGGAAATCTTTGGACTGAATCGTCTCGATGCTTGAGGGGACATTCGGGTCCACGCCTCTCGTAAACAACGCGAAGAACAGGAACGTGCTGAAGATGGCTCCGCTGAAGATGCCGATAATGTGGCCGATCGCCTGTTGTCGCGGTTTGGCTCCCAGCATGTAGCCCGGCTTAATGTCCATCAGCAGGTTGGAGGAGTTGCTGACAATCTCAGCGGTGATGCCGGCGGTCGCGAGGTTGGACTTGATGTCGTGCGGCCGGACCATGCCGTAGAACAATTGCGTGATCTTGCTGGTGGCACCGACGGGCGTCGTACTGGTCAGAGCGGTCGAGTTCGCGGCGACCATCGAGAGGAGATAGGTCAGCGGCAGTCCGACGAGCGAGACCCAAAACGGGATTCCGAAAAACGCGGTCGCCATGCCGGCCGTCACGAGGCTCATCACGGGAATGCCGACGGCGGAAATCCAGAACGGGAATTCGATCTCTTTCAAGACATCCTCGCGCTGGTCGGACTTATGGCCTCGCCGGAAGAGGCTCGTGAAGAGTTCGGGCTTCGAGAACAACGCCACGAGTGACACGACAACCATCGCGGCCACGCCGGGCCACAGCGACCACAGGAGGATTTGTTTGTCGGTGAACTCTCCATCGTTGTTCGGCTTGATCTCGCCGAGGCTCAACATCCACGGCGCGAGCACCAAGTAATTCAAACAGGCTCCGAGCATCAACGACGAGGCCGCACGAATGCCCATCAAGCCTCCCGCCCCCATCATCATCACGTCCAAACCGGGCGAGATCGAAAGCTGCCGCACGTCGGTGCCGTGCATCGTGGGAACGCGGAGCTTCCAGCGTTCCAAGAAATCGAAAAGATCTTCCGGCAAGTGCCACAACACTTTCTTGGCACCGAGCAACTTTACCTGCAAGAACTGTTGCAGGCTCTCCCCCTGCAAGAACTTGATGAACGCTGCCGTCCCCGCCGAAATGGCGAGCACTTTCGCTTTGAAGATTCCCACGGCGGCATCCGACGAGTGGAGCGTGTCCATCACGACGCCCGCCGCTTGGCCTTCGGGGAAGGGATGCTGTTCGTCGTTGATGAATCGCCGCTTCATCGGGAAGGCGAACAAGACTCCGAGGATCGAAATCACCGTGTTCCACGCGATGATTTGCCACCACGGCAGCAGCACTTTATTGGCGATCATGTACGCCACGAGTGACGACGTGAGCGGCGCGGTCATGTAGCCGGCCGATGTCGCGATCGATTGCATCGCGTTGTTTTCGAGGATCGTGAACTCGCTGACGCCGACCTTCTGCAACGCCTTGAAGAACGCGAACGCGAGGATCACCGAAGTGATGCCGACTCCCAGCGACCAGCCGGTTTTGGCTCCGATGTAGAGGTTCGTCGCCGAGAGCAAGCCACCCAGCAGGAAGCCGGTCAGAGCCGCTCGCAGTGTGAGCTGCGGCATGTTGCCGCGATAGACGTTCTCCAACCACCAGCGATCTTTTTGCTCGACGGACCATTCGCGGATTTGTTCTTCGGTCAGTTGCTTGATCGCCATGCCTGCCTCCTGCGGCTCAGTGGATTGACGGAACCGAGCCGCAAACCGGCGGCTCGTGCGCGGAGATTAGCGAGGTTTCGTGTTCTTCATTAGCTCCTTTCGGATCAGTCCCCGTTCCCGCTGCGGAGAGCGTTCGCGACCAGACTTCTTTGACCTCGACTCCGCTGCGTTGTCCGGTTCGCAGTTGATCCGCGAGCGACAGGATTCGTTCCACCGCTTCCGCGTGTGAGACTCCTGCCGCGTGAATGTTGGAGATCAGATTCCGTCTCGCATCGGTGTCGCCGGGGCGAGGTCGATAGGCGAGATACGCCGACAGACTCTCGGCCGTCGCGAGGCCGGGACGTTCGCCGATCAAGAGCACAACCACTTGCGGATCGAGTTGCTCGCCGATGTCGTTGAGCACTCCGACTCGGCAATGACGAACGACGAACGGCTGACCGATTCGCCAACCGCGATCCGCCGCCGTGTCGAACAACAGCGGCAACAGCCTCGGCACTTGCGCGGCAACGGCAGTGGCCGAGAGTCCGTCGCCGATGACGACTTGCAACTCCGCACCGCGCGGGCAGCATTTCCAAAGCCGATCGTGCGCCTCGTCGTTCAAGCAGCGGCCGAGGTCCGGACGCGCGAGGTAACTGGTTTTCGATGTCGCTTCCGTCGAGACCTCGAACAACCCGAACTGCCGCACGAATTCCGCACCGAGATCGCGAGTCAAATCAAGCTCCGCCTGCACGGCATCGACAGCCGCCGAATGATCGCGGCGCAGCTCCAGAGAAGTGCTCGTGCGATACGACACCCCCGCTCGGCCAGTCCACAGCCGAGCGGGGGTGTGCTCCTGCCAGCGGAGCGTTCCGTCCGGGACTTCGGTCGTCAGTGGAGTTTCCTGCGTTCCCATTTTTCGCCAGCCTGTTCGTGAACCAGCATCGCTTTGTGAGCCAATGGCGCTAGCCACGGGCCTCGGTAGATGACGTTTGACGGCGAATCGCCCGACGCTAGCGCGTTCGGCTCACAAAGCGAGTGCCATTGAGCTGACGCCGCCCCGCTCGCCATGACGCGCACGGATGTGGAACTTCACTCGGTTTGAATTCGTCCGTGTCGGAACTCATCATCCGCCGTCCAGTCGGACCATCTTCCTGGCACCATGATTATTGAAAAAGGACCAACATGTCACTTTCAGTCCAACGCGAACTCGCCACGGTGAGTTCGCGTCTCGCGCTCGTGATCGCAGTCGTCGTCGGAGCACTCCTGCCCGATGCCGCTCAGGCGGCGCAGCTTCAGGCGGGAGCAGCCAAGGTCGAGATCACCAACCGCGAGGCTGGCCCGGTCAACGATCCGCTGTGGGTCAAAGCGCTCGTTATCAAGAGCGACACGACGACCGCCGTACTGGTCACCGTCGATGCCGTCGCGATCGGCGAGATCGGACACATCAAGAACGATTACCTCGAAAAAGTTCGGACGCGCATCGAGAAGGAACTGGGCATCAAGCCCGCCAACGTGCTGGTGAACGCCAGCCATTGTCACGGGACTGTCTGCTCGGACGTGGACGAGCGGACGTTTCAGGCTGTGCAGGCCGCCACGGAAAGCTTGGTTCCCGTTCAAGTCGGTGTCGGCACCGGCCACGAAGATCGGATCATGGAGAACCGCCGGCTCAAGCTGAAGAACGGCAAGGAACTCGATGTTCGCCATGCGTACTCGATGCCGGCCGATGAAGACGTGGCGGAAGTCGGGCCGATCGATCCAGAGATTGGACTCTTGCGATTTGATCGCCTCGACGGACGGACGCTGGCCGTCGTTTACAACTTCGCCTGTCATCCGATTATGGGAGTCCCCAACGGCGGCAATACGGCGGACGTGACCGGCTTCGCCTCACAGGTCATCGAAGACAACCTCAGCGAAGGGACGATCGCCTTGTTCTTGCAAGGTTGCGGCGGCGATATCAATCCGGTGATGTATAAGGACGTCGAACATCCGCGCAGCGCCGAGCCGCTCGGAAACCTGCTGGGACTTAGCACATTGCAAGGACTGCGAAAAATTCGCAGCAAGGCCGACGAGCGGCTCAGCGTCATCAACGAGAGGCTCACGCTCCCTCGAGCCGATGTGGCCGAACGCATCACCGCTCTCGAAGCCGAGCAAACCAAGCTGCTGAAATCACTGACGGGGACCAGCCTCAATCTCAAGACGTTCTTGCCGTTGGTCGTGAAGTACAACCTGTCGGAGGAGTTTCCGTCTTATTACTCGCACCGATACCTGCACGACAAGAAGCTCGGCCGAGACGATTGGAGCAAGCTGGATGCGGAAAACCGCCGCAACATGCAGCAATACATCGATAACATCCATACGATGGAGCAACTGACGCGGACGCAAACAAACCTCGCGCTATTACGAAAGCATCAGGCGCAGAACGTCGCGGCCGGCAAGAGAACGATCGACGTCGAAGTACTCGGCCTGCGAATCGGCGACTGCGTGCTCGTGACGTTTCCCGGCGAGCTGACCGTGCGGATTGGATTGAACATCAAGAAGGCATCGCCGCACGCGCAAACCTTCGTGGCGGGCTACACCAACGGCTACATCTACTACGCCCCCACGACGGAACAGCTCCTGAATGTCGGCGGAGCCCAAGAGGACAGCGACTGCATCCTGGCCCCGGAATGGCAGGGTCTGTTCGAGACCCGAGTCGCCGAGATCCTCAAGAAGCTGTGAGCCGAACTGCGGGATCACTCCAAAATCCACCGTGTCTTTGTTTCCGCTTTCCCATCATTCTCCCCTTTCATCATTTTGCTCGCCGGAAGTCACCAGAATGATGGGTGGGCAGAATGATGTGAAATGGCTTGGCATCTTCCCAATGATCAGTCGCCGATGTCCTGCGGGCGTTGGTAAGGATGAAAATCGTCCTGGACTTTGGTCTGAGTCGCAGCCTCGCTGGGCACTTCGTCATTGGGTACTTCCAAATCATGTCACCACCTTGGCTGTTCAACGCGAAGACCGACTTGCTGACATTCGGCGGGAGCGCGGTCGTGGCGTTGCTGTTGGTGGCGGTTGGTTGGCCGTTGGGCTGGCTCGAACGTGACACGCCGGATTGGTTGTGGGTGGCATCGGTGCTGTTGGTCGATGTCGCTCATGTCTACTCGACCGGGTTCCGCGTGTACTTCGATCGTGCGGAGTTGCGTCGCCGAGCTTGGCTGTACGCACTGGTGCCGCTGTTGTCGTTCGGGATCGGAGCGGCGTTGTATTCGGAAGGTTCGAGTCTGTTTTGGCGGACGCTGGCCTACGTCGCGGTCTTTCATTTCGTCCGCCAGCAATACGGCTGGGTCGCGCTGTACCGAGCGAAAGCTGGCGAACGGGACCGACTTGGCCGAGCGATCGACTCGGCGGCGATCTATCTGGCGACGATCTATCCGTTGGTCTTTTGGCATTCGCATTCGCGTCGCTTCTCGTGGTTCGTGGCGTCCGATTTCGTCCAGGTGCCGGTGCTCGCGGAAAAGATTCTGGCTCCGATCTATTGGACCTCGTTGGCTCTGTATGCCGCACGCTCGGCCTACCGAGCGATCCGATTGCGGCAATTCAATCCGGGCAAAGACCTCGTCGTCGCGACGACCGCGTTGTGTTGGTATGTCGGTATCGTCGCATTGAACTCGGACTACGCCTTCACCGTGACGAACGTCATCACGCACGGTGTGCCGTACATGGTCTTGGTCGCATGGTTCCAATCGGGAGGCCGCGCCGAGCCTGCCGTCATCAAACGACCCGGCTGGCGCTGGTGGCAATTCGTCGGCTGCGTGTGGCTGCTGGCTTATGCCGAGGAGTTGCTCTGGGACTGCGGCATCTGGCATGACCGATCGTGGCTGTTCGGTCCCGCGTGGGAGATCGGTGACTGGGATCAAGTGCTCGTGCCGTTGTTGGCGGTGCCGCAGATCACGCACTACGTCCTGGATGGATTCATCTGGCGGCGACGCTCGAATCAAGACGTCGGTGAGTTTGTCGCATCGGAACCGGTCTCTGCTGCGTCCGGCCAACAGCCGCCAGCCGATCGCCGATGGCCGTGATACCGTTTTTGAAAAAAGGATCACGGCCATCGGCTTTCGGCGATCGGCTTTCGGCCGGACTGAGCGATGCGTCCGGCCGATTGCCGACAGCCGATCGCCGACAGCCGTGATACCGTTTTTTGAAAAAGGATAACGGCCATCGGCTTTCGGCTCTCGGCTTTCGGCCGGACAGACTGGCGCGAGCGGCTGCCTTTTCTCGGAATGAGTCAGTCGATTCAATCCGCCGCTTCAATGTTTGAGTCCACGAGTTCACTTGGCGAAGGAGTTTGAGGATGAGCGTCAATCGACGTGTCGTGTGTGCCGCGGTTGTGATGTTGGGGATGTGCGCGGTCGGGCAAACCGACGAGACCCCTGCTCCGAAGAACACGCAGGAGATCACGACTCCGCTGCTCACTCCACAGGAAGCTCTCGCTCAGATGAAAGTGCCGGAGGGCTTTCGCGTCGAACTGTTCGCTCACGAGCCGGACGTGCAACAGCCGATTTCGATCACGACCGATGAGCGTGGCCGGCTGTGGGTGGCCGAGTGCTACACCTACGCCGAGAGCAAAGTGAATTTCGATGCGACGCAGAAAGACCGGATCGTCGTGCTGGAAGACACGAACGGCGACGGCAAGTCAGACAAGCGGACGGTCTTCGCCAGCGGACTCGACAAGCTGACGAGCGTTGAAGTCGGCTTCGGCGGCGTGTGGGCCTTGGCCGCTCCGAACCTGTTGTTCTTCCCGGACAAGAACCGCGACGACAAACCGGATGGACCGCCGATCGTGGTGCTCGACGGTTGGGATGGGAACGCGGTGCGGCACAACATCGTCAACGGCCTGAAGTGGGGACCGGACGGTTGGCTGTATGGGCGGCATGGCATCCTCGCGACGTCGGTCGTCGGTGCTCCCGGCGCGAGCGAGTCGCAGCGGACGAAGATCAACTGCGGGGTCTGGCGGTATCACCCGACTCGCAAAGTGTTCGAGGCGGTCGCTCATGGGACAACCAATCCGTGGGGCTTCGATTTTGATCAGCACGGCGAGATGTTTTTGATCAACACGGTCATCGGCCATCTCTGGCATGTCGTCCCGAACGGGCATTGGCGGCGGATGTACGGCACGCATTTCAATCCGTACCTGTTCGCGGTCATGGAACAGACTGCTGACCATTTCCACTGGGACACGAAGGAGCAATGGCACGAAATCCGCAAACTGGGCGTGACCGACACGACCTCGGCAGCGGGCGGCGGCCACGCGCATTCCGGCTTGATGATCTATCAAGGGGACAACTGGCCGAAGCAGTATCACGGCAAAGCCTTCACCGTGAACCTGCACGGCCGCCGGTTGAACTGCGATCGGCTGGAACGTCACGAAGCGGGATTCATCGCCAAGCATGAACCCGATCTGCTGAGCACGGGCGATCCGTGGTTCCGCGCGGTCGATCTCATCAGCGGCCCGGACGGAGGCGTGTATCTGGCCGACTGGTCTGACATCGGCGAGTGCCACGAGAACGACGGCGTGCATCGCTCGTCGGGTCGCATCTTCAAGATCACTTATGGAACTCCGAAGCCGGTCGCGAATCTCGACCTGACGAAGAAAACGAACGTCGAACTGATTCGCCTGCAATCGCACGCGAATGATTGGTGGGTGCGACAGTCTCGCCGAGTCTTGCAGGAGCGAACCGCGGAGAAGCCTCTGAGCGAACCAGAACGCTTAGTGCTGCACTCGTTTTTTGGAGTCGAGGCGGATCGGACGAAGACGCTTCGCGCGCTCTGGCTGCTCAACGCCTGCGGAGCGGCCGACGAACATTTCTTGCAGACGCAGTTGAGTCACAGTTTCGACCGCGTGCGTGCGTGGGGGGTGCGACTGCTGTGCGATCGGGGCGACCTCTCGGAGTCGAGCGTCTCGCAATTGGAAGCGCTGGCGAGCCGTGAGACTTCGGGGTTGGTGCAGCTCTATCTGGCGTCCGCCTTACCGCGCATTCCGGTCGCTCAGCGCTGGAAGTTGGCGGAATCGCTCGCCAGCCGCGACGAGTTCGAGCATGACAACATGCTGCCTCTGCTGATTTGGTACGGCATCGAGCCGTCCGTGGGACGCGATCCCGGTCGAGCCGTGAAGCTGATTGAGTCCAGCAAGATGGATCGCGTCCGCCAATTTGCCGCGCGGCGAATCACACTGGAATTGGAACGTCAGCCGGCCGCGCTCGAATCGCTGCTGGAGTTGGCGGCAGCCAGCCAGAGCGAAGAGATTCGTCACGACATCCTGCTAGGCATGTCGCAAGCGATGAGCGGTTGGACGAAGGTCGCGCCGCCGAAAGGTTGGACGGCGGTCGCTGCGGCGGCCTCGAAGAGTGGATCGGAAGAACTCAAGACGCTGACTCGCGAGTTGTCGGTCGTCTTCGGCGACGGTCGGGCGATGGATGAACTCAAGGCGCTGATCACGAACGGCGGAGCGGATGTGTCCGCTCGACAGCAAGCGCTGCGGACGCTCGTGACCGCGAAGCCGGAGGGATTGATTCCGTTGCTGCACAAGCTGCTCGACGATCGAGAACTGATCGTCGAGGCGATTCGGGGACTGGCGACGGTCGATCACGCGGAGACTCCCAAACGAGTGCTCGACCGTTTCGCGCGGCTGACGCCGGAAGGAAAGTTGATCGCGATCAGCACGCTCGTCTCACGTCCCAGCTACGCGAAGGAGCTGTTGAACGCGGTCGCCGCCGAACAGATGCCGCGCCGAGAAATCTCCGCGTTTCATGCACGGCAGATTCTGAGCTTCGGCGATGACGAGCTGACGAAGCAACTCACGAAAGTTTGGGGCGAGGCCCGATCGAGCAATGCCGAGAAGCAGCAACTCGCCGCCAAGTGGAAGACGTCGCTCACTGCCGAACGAATGAAGACGGCGAGACTCAGCGAAGGCCGAGCGTTGTTCGCCAAGAGCTGCGCGAATTGCCACGTCCTGTTCGGCAGCGGCAAATCTGCCGGCCCGGATCTGACCGGCGGCAACCGTCGCAATCTCGATTACTTGCTGGAGAACATCCTCGATCCCAGCGCGACCGTCGCCGCCGACTTCCGCATGTCGGTCTTCGCGATGAAAGACGGCCGAGTCATCAACGGCGTCACCGTCGAGCAATCCGAGAAGACGCTGACCGTCCAAACGCAAACCGACCGCGTCACGATCCAACGCGCCGACATCGAAGAGCAAAAGGTTTCGACGCTCTCGCTGATGCCCGATGGCCTGTTTCAAACGCTGACCGAGGACCAAGTCCGCGACTTGATCGGCTACCTGATGTCGCCCGATCAAGTGCCGCTGCCGAGTCCATAAGACATCGCGATCCCACGCTCCGAAGCTGTGAACTTTTCGGAGCCGCGACCGTGAGGGAGCGGTTGCTTCAAGGAGTTACACCCGCTCCCTCACAGTCGCGGCTCTAAATCTTCACAGCCTCACCGCGTGGGAACGAGGTCAAAGTCATGATGAATCCAACGAACGCCAACAACCTTCCGACGGACTCCCTGTCCGCCGACGCCGAGTGGGACGCGGGGGACTTGGCCTGCGGAGACTTGGTGTTGGAATTACTCCAGAGAGTGCGCGCGTTGCCTCCCGGTGCCGTGCTCAAGCTGATTGCCACCGATCCGGCGGCTCGAATCGACATCGGGGCTTGGTGCCGGGTCACGAAAAACCGTCTGGTGGCGATGTCGCCGCCGGTCTTCTTCATTCAACGAAAAGAGAACTGAGTCATGGCCGGTCAATTCTGTGTCAGTATCACTCACGCCAAAGACAACGCCGACAAAGCGACAGTCGGTTTCGTCATCGCCAACGCCGCGCTCGGCAGCGAGAAAGAAACGCTCGTCTTCCTGAGTGTCGAAGGGGTCCGACTCGCTCAACAGGGCTATGCGGACGACATCCATGAGGAGGGCTTCGCTCCGCTGAAGGATCTGATGGCGAACTTCGCAGCGAGCGGTGGGAAGATTTATGTCTGCTCACCCTGCTTCAAACGCCGCAAACTCGATGACCAAAAACTGATCGCCGGAGCGGTGATCGGCGGCGGAGCAAAGCTGGTGGAGTTCCTCTCGGACGGCGCGCCCTGCGTGTCGTACTAATTCTGCAGCGCGTTGTAGCCGCGTTCGCCAAAACGCGGGCTTGAACGCCCCGCGTTCTGGCGAACGCGGCTACGACCTCTCTTCCGCGAGCGACTGAGAGACACCACATGCCGTACGTCGATCAACACGCCTTCGACCCCGACGTCAGCTTTGACGGCGGTGACATGGACTGTGGCAGCGGGCTGCTGTTGCTGATTCGTCGGCACATGGACCCGCTGCGAGTTGGCGGTCTTCTGGAAATCCGCTCGACCGAATCGAGTGTCGAAGAGGATCTGCCCGCTTGGTGCCGGATGACCAAGAACGAATTGGTGTCGTGCGTGCGAGCGGATTCGGAGTGGCGATTCCTGGTTTGCAAGGGAGCGATGACGGATCGAGAACCGGCGAGTATTCCGCGTAGCCGAACTCGTGAGAGTTCGGATCGAAGTCTCACGCCATCGGCGACAGTCACGTTGCCCCTCGCTCCTGCACCGTCGATCGCGCCGCTGTCGGTGATGGGCATCGGAAGTTGGCCGCGGCCGCGCTGGATGCTGCAAGCGATTCACGAACACATGGAAGGTCGGCTGTCAGACCAAGAGTTCCAAGAAGTCGGCAACGATGCGGTGCGGCTCGCCGTGGATTCGCAACTCAAGGCGGGTGTCGATGTCGTGACCGATGGCGAGCAGCGCCGCGACAGCTACGCCAGTTTCGTCGGCGGACTACTCGATGGCTGCCAGTTGATTCCGATCACCGATCTGCTGCCCTACGTCGATGACCCCGTCAAGTTTGAAGCGGAGTTGCGAGCGCTCGATGTTCCCGCCGGCAGCGTGCGGCATCCGGCGGTGTTCGGGCCGATCCGTCGCAGCCGACCGCTCGCCGTTCATGAGATCGAGTTCGCGAAGACGCTGACCGAGCGGCCAATCAAAATCGCTCTGCCCGGCCCGTACCTGTTGACTCGCACGATGTGGATGGACTGCATCACCGATCGCGCGTACGAGACTCGTGAGAAACTGGCCGACGATGTGGTGCGCGTGCTGCGCGAAGAGTTGCAGGAACTGCTCGCAGCCGGAGCGGCACTTGTTCAGTTCGACGAACCGGTGCTGACCGAAGTGGTCTTCGGCCAACCCGTCGGCAACCGCAGCTTCATGTGCGGCGCGCTCAGCGAGAAGCTCGGCACGGCGGAAGAGTTGGCGTTCGCGGGCGAGCTGATCAATCGCGTGGTCGAGGGGCTTCCGCGCGAGCGGATCGCGTTGCACATCTGCCGTGGCAATTGGACGCGCGATGAATCGGTCGCTCTGGCCGGCAGCTATCAACCGCTCGTGCCGTTATTGCGATCGCTCAAAGTGGGAACCTTTTTTCTGGAGCTGTGTACTCCGCGCGCCGGCGAGATCGACGTGTTGGCCTCACTCCCGGACGACTGCCGCATCGGCGTGGGGGTCGTGAATCAAAAGCTCGATGTGATCGAGAGCGTCGAAGAGATCATCGCCAAGGCCGAGTCGGCCATCCGCGTCTTTGGTCCGCACCGCGTGTTGCTGAATCCCGACTGCGGCTTCGCGACGTTCGCCGACAACCCGGTGGCGTCCGCTCAAGTGGCCACGGCGAAGTTCGCGGCGATGATGAACGCCGCTCGGCAATTAAGAACGCGATACAAGGTCGAATCTCCGTAGCCGCGTTAGGTCTCATGGACTCGGCGGCTCAGCCGGGCGATTCTTGCGATAGCGAGCCAGCATTGGCCGGAGTTTCGCCGCGGCCTCTGGGCTGAGGTCACAATGCAATTGGCTCTTGGGGCCGTACATCTTCACCTCCCCACCTTCCAGGCTCACCACGACATGAGTGGTTCCCTCGCCGGTCTTCCACTCCAAGCAGTAGTCGGCATGAAAGCCGCCACCTTTCTTCCCATCGGTGAACTTCGCGAAGGAATTCCGAGCGGCGAGCAAGGCCGTGAGTTGCTCGCCGTCGGTCTCCTGCCATGCCAGCAGTTCCTCATAGAACGGATAGCCATGAAGCCGAACGGTCTTCGTCCGTGCCACCTCCTGCTCCAACAACTGGGGTTCCCAGAATTCGCTCGGAAGACCTTCGTAGAGCAGCGCGGCTCCCATTTTCGGAATGCCCGCCAGAACTGTTGGCAGACGATCGAAGTTGGTCTCGATTGGTGGAGGGGGTGTGAGATCGACGGCGACTTTGGCTTCCTGCTTGCAGCCGACAAGGCACAAGGCCACCAACACAAACAATCCGCGAAGAGACACGATGGAACTCCAGAAAATCTCAACTCGTGAGCCGATGGCGCTAGCCACGGGCCTCGGTGGATGACGTTTGGCTCGTTCGCACGCGGAGCGTGGGAACGAGCAAACATTCCCGACACTAGAAATCTTCCACGGGCTTGCCGTCGTTTCGCACGGCCAGCTTATGGAGCACGTCGATGTCGGTTGTCACATTCACCGCCGCCACATGGCCGTCCGCAAAGACGAACTGAACCATTCCGGCATGATGGCTCCCGAAGCGGCAATGCCACGGGCCGCTCAGGTCTTCGCCATGAGCCGCCAGCTTGAACCGCGGTTGCCCCAGGACGTCACGTCCGGCGAGCCGGTTGTAGCTACGAGGAAAGTCGCCGTTGTAAATCGCGCCGTCCCCTTGCCCGCCGCTCTGTCCGTATTTGCTTTCGGGCACATGCTTCTCGCCCGCCAAGAAGATGTGACTCGTCCCATCCTTCAGGTCACGCAGTCCTGTCCGCGACTGAGTGCTCACGATTTGATTTTGGGTACCGAAAAGCTGTGACTGCGCTTCGCACAGAGCACCGTTGCACAGCGGATTATCCACGATGGCATTGACGTGCTGACCACCGTTGGCGGCAAAGTCGCCCAAAGCTCCCGGATAGGGCTGCGTGTCGGGCAGACTGGTCGTGGAGATCTCGAACTGCGAACTCAACATGTGAGTTCGTCGGCTCGGACAATAGAACATCGGCACCGAGGTCGTTCTGGCGGAGGCCGTCTGCAAATAGTAAGTGTCGTTGAGGCTCCACTGTTTGTAGAGCGGGGTCTGATCAATGTAGGGGAGGATCTGGACGAACCAACTCGCGTGCTGCGGTCCCAGGCGGCTGGAAGGCAGAGTCCCCTTCACGTCATGGAAGTTTTGAACGGCCAAGCCAATCTGCTTGAGGTTGTTCCGACATTGGCTGCGTCGCCCCGCCTCACGCGCCTGTTGCACGGCGGGCAAGAGCAAGGAGATCAACACGGCGATGATGGCAATCACCACCAGCAGTTCGATCAACGTGAAGCCGGACCGAGCGTGGGATTGGTTGCGAGTATGAAGACGTTTCATGTTGTTTTCCTCTTGCGAAAAAGTTTCAGTGGAGTTGTTGAATCGCCACGCCATCGGCGTGCATGGATTGTGGCGTGACGCTCCGCGTCGCGATTCTCGACCCGGAGCGTCGAGCCACAATGCTTATCCGGATCGCCCACGGAAATGCGGAGCGGCCGGTGAAAACCAAGGGAACCATCACGCCAACGTGGCGGTGATGAAGCGAGTGGAGCCAAACGAGGCTCAAGACAACTGGCACGCAGTTACAAAGAGGTGCGCAGTCAGGTGAAGCCCGGCCGAGCAGCGGCAGCCGGGATATAAGACGAAGCCAGTGTTAGCAGAACTCTTAGCATAACCATGAAGCCGACGAAGGCAGTGGCAGGTTCTCAACGGGGGGCGGAGCTTACTAAGCGGCTCCAAATCTTCACAGCCTCTCCGCGACCGGAATCGCCTCGCGGCCAAAGCGCGCATAGAGCGGCGGGAGCACGAACAGATTCAACAGCGTCGAGGAGCACAGCCCGCCGAGGATCACGACCGCCAGCGGGTATTCGATCTCGTGGCCCGGCCGATTGCCGTTGATCACCAGCGGCAGCAGCGCTAAGCCCGTGGCCAGCGCGGTCATCAGGATCGGGGCGAGTCGTTCTTCCGCTCCGCGCAGGACCAGCGGCAGACCGAACGGTTCCCCTTCGACGTCTCGCAAATGGCGATAATGGCTGACGAGCATGATGCCGTTGCGAGCCGCGATCCCCAGCACCGTCACGAAGCCGACCAGTGAGCCGAGCGATAACACTCCGCCGCTGAGCACGACGCCGACCACTCCCCCGATCAGCGCGAACGGGATCGTCAGCGCCACCAACAGCGTCAGCCGCCACGATTGGAAATCGACATACAACAACAGCACGATGCCGACCAGCGCGAGGCCCGCCAGTCCGGCGAGACGCCGCAACGACTCTTGCCGCGCGACGAACTCGCCGAGGAACTCCGGGTGATACTCGCGATCGAACGACATCGCTCGCACCTTCGCTTCGATCTCGGCGGCCACGGTTCCCAAGTCACGATCGCCGACGTTGCAGGTGATGTCCAACCGCCGCGAGGCCGATTCCCGTTTGATTTCGTTGGGCATCGCGATCACGGAGACATCGGCCACATCACCCAGTCGAATCAGCGCACCCGACGGCGATTGCAGCGCGAGTCCTCGGAGCGACGTCAGATCGGTTCGCAATTCCGGGACGCCCCAGACGACGACATCGAAGCGCTTCTGACCTTCGTAAACCTCGCCCACTTTGCTGCCGCGTAACAACGTCGTCGTCGCACGACGCACATGACCGGCGGTCAAACCAAATCGCTCGGCCAGTTCCGGTCTCGTTCGCACGAGAACTTGAGGGACCAAGGATTGCGGCTCGACTTTCAGATCCTTCACGCCGTCCACTTTCTTCATGACCTCTTCGACTTCTTTGGCCTTCAATCGCAAGCGAGCCAAGTCGGGACCGAACAGCCGCACGACGATGCTCGCGCTGGCCCCCGAGAGCACCTCTTTGCTCCGTTCCTTCAGATACGTTTGCACGTCGCAGGACATGCCGGGGTAGCCGTCCATCGCGGCCTGAATGCGGGCGACGGTCGAGGCGTAATCGACCGTGTCGTCGATGCTGATCCAGAGTTCGGTGAAGTTCGGCCCGTAGACTTCGTCGGCCACCTCGGCTCGGCCGATGTGCGAGCCGAAGTTGCGAACGCCGGGGATCGCTCGCAGTTCGCGGCTGGCGAGCACGGTCATGCGGTCCATTGCTTCGATCGAGGTGCCCGGCCGTTCCAAGAAGTGCATGAGGAAATCGGTCTCTTGAAATTCCGGCAAGAACTCACGGCCCAAGCGAGTCGTGGCGGCTCCCGCCAACAGGAAGGCCGCGAGCAACACGATGACGCTCAGCCCCGGACGACCGACAAACTTGGGCAACAGAGCACCGTACATCCGCCGCAGTCCGTGTGAGATCGGCGCTTCCGAACGCTGACTCGTTCGACCAGCCAACAGGATCAGCGACAGTGCGGGAGTGACAATCAGCGCGACCAGCAGCGAGGCGAGAATCGCCAAGATGTAGGCCAGAGCCAGCGGCCGAAAGAACGAGCCAGCGATGCCATCCAAAAAGAACACCGGCAAAAACACCAGCATCACGATCAAGCTGGCGTAGACCACCGCGCTGCGAACCTCCAACGACGCGGCCAGCACGATCTGAAACGGCGATTCCTTCGAGCCGGTCTCACGAGCCAGTCTCAGTCGGCGCACGATGTTTTCGACGTCGATGATCGCATCGTCCACGACTTCACCCAGCGCGATGACCAATCCGGCCAGCACCATTGTGTTGATCGTCGCTCCGCTCGCCGTCAACACGACCACCGCCGCCATCAACGACAACGGAATCGCCGTCAGGCTGATGAGCGCCGTGCGCCAGTCAAACAAGAACACAATCAGAATCACGACGACCAACACGCAACCGATCAACAGTGCGTGACTGAGATTGTTCAACGCCCGCTCGATGAACGTCGCCGGTCGGAAGATGGTCGGATCAACGTCAACGTCCGTCAGTCCCGGCCGCAGCGCGTCGAGCGCCGCTTCAACGCGCCGCGTTACCTCCAGCGTGTTCCCCTCCGGTTGCTTCTCGACGATCAACAACAGCCCCGGCCCATCGTTGATGATCGCGTCGCCGATCGGCGGAGGAGAACCGATGACGACATCCGCGACATCGCCCAACCGAATCGGTGTCCCGTCGCGAAAATCGACCACCGATCGCGCCAAGTCCTCCGGCTCGATGATCGCCGCCGCGTGTCGCACGGCGAGTCGCTGATTCGGAGTGTCCACAAATCCGCCCGCATCCAACACGGTCGCGTCTCCGGCCGCTCGCACCACTTGCTCCAGCGTGACGGCATGTGCTCGCAGCCGATCGGGATCGACCAGCACTTGAAACTGCTTATCCCGCTGTCCCCAGATCGCGACGTTGGCGACCCCCGGCACGGACATCAGCTTCGGTCGAATCGTCCAGAGCGCCAGAACCGTAAGATCGCGCTGCGAGAGTTTTGCGGACGAGACGCCGATTTTCATCACGCGACTCAGCGACGACAGCGGCTGCAAGATGACGGGAGGGCGCGACACCGTCGGCAACCGCGCCGCTTCGGTCGAGACTCGTTCTTGCACGAACTGCCGCACGCGATGCAAGTCGGTTCCCTCATCGAACAGCAAGACGACCGATGACAATCCGAGCACCGACTTCGACCGCAATGTCTTCAGGCCCGGCGTGCCATTGAGTGCGTTCTCCAACGGCATCGTCACCAGACTCTCGACCTCTTCCGTGGAAAGCCCCGGCGCTTCGGTTTGAATCTCGACCTTCGGCGGCGCGAATTCGGGAAACACATCCAGCGGAGCCGTCCGAGTCGCTCGCACGCCATAGACCATCAGCACGACGCACATCGCGACTACGACCACTCGCAGCTTCAGAGATGTCGAAACTAACCAGCTCAGCATGACGCACCTTTTCGTTCCCACGCTCCGGGGCTGTGAACTTTGTAAAGCCCCGACCGTCAGGGAGCGGTCCTAAGTCCGTAAAACAACCACGCCCTCTCGGTCGCGGCTCTAAATCTTCGCAGGCTCTCCGAGCCTGTGACTCAATTGACGGATCACGACGTTGAAATTCAAGGCCGGACTGGAGCAAAGGGCGTTTTAGTTTTTTACTTTTTGAGCCGTGGGCGGGCGATTGGTCGCACGCAGCAAAGACAGGTCGAACCAAGGCGCTGCGCCTGCGGCTGCCCAAAGCGGCGGCCACAGGTGAGCTTGGTCGCTCGGCGGAGTAAGACAAATCGCGGCAGGCGTCCGCACACCATCGATGCCCCTCCCGCGAATGAGACGGTCCTGCCAGGTGATCAGTGCGGCGTCAGAAACAAGGAGACGATATGAGCCACGAACACGAACAGGATCAGTCCCATCGACAAGAGCGGGAACAAAAGAATGAGGAACACACGCACTCCACGCGGGGAAAGTATTTTTCTTCCAAGCATCTGACTTGGGGCATGGTGGTTGGCGCGAATTTGATGGGCACCGCGGTCATGGTCTGGACCTTCCTTCTGCCGGTGATGACCGGCCCCCGCTGAGTGACCAGCCGGAGAGAACAACGGGGACAACAGAGCTGTTAGGAACCGTTGTTTTTCCGGACAGGTCTGAAGAAAGAACAAACGGTGCCCACTCCAAGGGCGACCGGACGCTCCATCTGCTCGGAACTTGTTCGGACTCGAGGGTCAACTCGGACTGGCGTGGACTCAAACGGTGACGTCGAGACAAATTCACTCAGGAGAACGGTCAAGCTTAAAGGGATGGATCTAGTTCTTGCTCTCGGTTTGGCTCTCGGTCTGACGGTCGCAGTCCACACAACGGCCAGCGCGGACATCGGCATATCGACGGTCGAAGCAGGACGAGTACACATCCAAGGCAAGATCGACTCGTCGCATGACTTGGTCGTGCCGATCGACCGAGGCGACAAGCCGATCGAGTGGCGGTCAAGCCGGACAGGCGGTGGCGACTTCGAGGTCGTCGTCGAAGCTTCCGACGCGATTCGATTGGAGAGCGGCAAGACGGGTCACGGGGTCGTGGTGACCACCAAAATCCTCACCAGCTCGGACGTCACCCATGTCGCTTGCGGGGGAGACCTCGCCGGCACGTTCGTGATTCGTCGTGAGGCGGATTTCGTGACCAAGGACGGCGTGCTCAGGTGACCGATGCAGGCATCGCCGAGCTGAAGCAGCTAAAGAATTTGAAAACGCTGACCGTTAGCAAACTGGACGTGAGAAGCGGCTGGGACCGGATGCCCACCAACAACTTTACCGATCGGGGCCTCGCCCATCTGACCGAGCTTCCCACGTTGCAGTCGCTCGATATCAGCGGCAACCCGGAAATGTTTGACGTGCTGCAGCGCGAGGTGTTCCCCAAGTTGCTCAAGCAGTCCGGCGACCAACCGATTCGCGTCTGAGTGCTTGAAGTTTCCCGCATCACGACTGGCCGGGTTCAGCCTCGCCGCGAACGGGTCGCCGTGAGCGAAATCGTGCGACGTGCGGTGGAGAGCGCTCGCAAGGCGGATTGGGCACGTCGCTGTTTCCAGGAAACGCGAAGCCTGACTCGATCAGCAACTGATGCGTGTCCGTGCGCCGAGCCTTCCGATCCTGAGTGACGTTGAGGCGGAAGGTTTCCAAGGCGCTGGATAAATTCACGGCCAATTCTTGCTGGTCGTGATCGAGCAGACGATCAACCAACAGCATGAGGTGGATCGCCTCATGTCCAACAATCTTCTTCAGATGGCCATCAACAGCAGAAACATCTGCGCGGCAAGCTGCCGGTAATCTCCGCGGTTCTTTTTCCTCGCCTTCATCACCGTCGATAATCTCAAAATCGTCTCGTTGAGCCCCCGCCACTTCTTTCCGGATGTGATGCAAGTAAATCAGCGGGATTGGGTAGCCCCGCATGACCGAATCCACCAGCCGCTTTTTCTGTGGTGTGGTCCAAACAGAGCCGCGTTGGTATTCCGGGTTGGAGGAAAGCATGTTCGCTCGCTTCCACTCCAACAGGTGATCCACTTTTTTTGTGAGATGATCCGTCTGCATTCTGGCATTCCTCATTTCATCGTTGAAAGACGTTGAAACCGTCAGGGAGCGGCCCGCTCAATGACGCTCATCACCAATGTTTCAGCACCGAAGGTGTGTGACTCGATAGCCCAGGCCGATGGCCTCGTTGTTCCACACATCTTTTTGAATCATCCGGTATTGGTTGGGCCGAAGGCGTCCCAGCAGAGGGCCATGTCGTGCATCCGTTGAAGTCCTTTCCAGATCGTTTCAACGCC
>JBJXEX010000498.1:0-17619 GCA_046156195.1 Planctomycetaceae bacterium
GGCAAACCGGGTTGGCAACATGGTCCCCTCCCGGAACCGCACCGGGCAGCTCATCGGGAGTGACCTCGTTCTTCGACAACTTGGTGACAGCCGGCTTGAGTCCCACGCGCTGGCACCGTTGGCTCTACACGGGCGATCCAGGGGTGAGTGACGACGTCTATGGGGAAGCGCTAAAAGCGGCCGGAGCCTCCTACACAGACAACGCGGGGTTGGCTCATCAAGCCCTGCAACAGCTCGGCGCGCTGGGCAACCTCGTGAGTTCCGCGCTGGCGGTGATCGAGGGTGCCGACTTGCACACGCAGCTCATGACTCAGCAACGGGATCGTGATCGCGCCGAACTGGCGGGGAACGGGGTGGCGAATCCCGGCTGGCAAACCCAACTGATGAAGGGCATTCGCGACAACGCGGGGGACGTCTTAATGGCCGTGAAGTATCTCACCGGCCCGATGGACGAAACGGCGCTCAAGACTCTGGCCGACAGTCTCATGGCCCAAGCCCGGCAAAAAGTGGTCAAGGCGATCATGGACTACGCGATCAATACGATTCGCGACTCCAACGACAAGCGGCTCGAAGAGCTGGCCGACTACATCGAAGACCCGATCGGCGAATTCAATGTCTTGCAACATTTGGAACTCGCCAAGGAAGAAGCGTTTCTGCTGAATATCGAAAACCTGGTGCTGGCCGCGTTTGGCGAGAACGCCGATCTGGACACGATCGCGAATATCACGACTACGCTCAACGGCCTCGAAGGGCTGCTCCTCGCCGAAGACGCGCGGCTAGCGACCTTGCCGCCGCTCCTCACAGGCTTCGTGATGTTGGGGCCTCCCCCGGCCGTGGTCCCGATTGGCATCGCCAACCAACGGGCCGCGATTCAGGCGTTATTGCTGCTGATTCCGCAAATCAAACCGCACATTCCCAAATTGGTGCTGGCGTCCGACATAGTCCGCTTTTCCAGGGAACAGTTGCAAGCAGCGCAAATCCAAGCGGAGGCACAAATGCAAGGCGACGAAGACACCGTCGATAAGGACAAGCTCAAAGAGATCGTCAATCGACGCAAAATCCTCAAGGAGAATTGGAACGGCGTGTTGGTCTATGGCGAGCCGCAAAACACGACACATGCCGCTGATCCCAACAATGACCCACACGCGGTGGCGGTCAATTTGAAAGTGCAAGAATTGGTCACCACCGGTGACTTCGAAATGGTCGCGATGGATTTGTCGTGGCGAACAGTCACCGGCCGACGTGCCCAGTCTACAAACAGGCCCGACATCATCGCGATTCGTCGCGATGGAAGTATTCTCGCCATCGAAATTCAGTCGCCCGGACAAGACCCCTTAGACTTGCATGCGAGGCTGGACGCAGGCATCAGTTCTTTTACGTCGGCGATCATTCCCGCCACCACGAAACAATTGTTTGACCTCAACTTGAATCCAATCGGTCCGTAATCGCTGGGGACTCCAATGCCACTCCCAGATACTTCTTATTCGGGGTTAGCGTTTTATGGTTTTCCTAAAACGCCATCGGCGGCCGAGAAGTGCTATCAGTTGAGCTTGGAACTGCACGCCGAAGCTGGACACCAACCTGCCCTCATATCAATTTCCACCACAAAAACGGGTGGAAAATATGTGGATTTCGCCAAGGGCCACCGTCGTATGCAAAAGCTTGACTATTCCTCTGTGAACAGTATTTCCATCGCGGCACACGACACGACCACGGAAGCAATTGGTGGCTCGACCCCAGCCGCGTCTATGTTCTCGCGGAGAGCCGTTTTCTCGCGTGATCTGGGTTTTTTCGTGTTTTCGACCCTGAAATCAGATCGTGACTGGCTGATTTCGGCCGCACAGCGCATTTGTCAGGTCTTGCGCCCTGCCTACGGAATTATGTATCAGCGCAGTGCGCGGCTCGGCCCGCTTTTGTATGCCTTTGGAACCTTTTCTGTCCTGCAAGGAGGGGAACATCGCGCCGCCGAAGATTTGATTGCAGACTGGGGCGCGTATTGGTGGCCGTGTGGTGTCTACAAACATGGCTACTTTCGAGATCTCTACGAAATGAATTTCTTATCGCAGCCCTTTTTGCTGCGAACGGTTAACGGACAATTCCTTCCGGACTGGATTGCGGAGAGTCCTCAACGCGGATCATTAACGAAATTGACGGATGACATCATGCTGTGGAGTGTCAGTCCCAATGACATTCCAGCCGTCCGTGATCAGCTTGTCAGCGCTCGGCTCATGCTACGCCGCGATACCCTGGCGGTGATGACATTGTTGCACGACGCCAGAGAAAAGCAGTTGGCTGAAAGCGCGGCGGCTGCAAAGCCGAAACCCGGTCGCAAGAAGTTAATCGCGTTGCTACGAGTGCTCGAAGAACGATACGGCGAAGAGGGGGCGGAGCGGCCGGTGGTCACGATTGACGAATTCTTCCCAGGGAACACCGTCGATCAGTCGATTGCGGCGAATCTTTCGCCGCATCCGGGACTCAAAGTTTTTCGCGAGGTGCTGAAACGGATTCGCGGCAAGGAGACGGTGCAGGACGTGTTGATCGTGATCGGCGATAGTCCGATGCTCCCCGAAACGGACGACGGTGAATTCGAGGACGACGACTGGCCCTACAGCGATGAGGTCTATGTGCTGACCTCGTCATCCCCGGCCGAGGTGGAGAAATGGGCCGCTAAGCTCCAACCAGACACCGTCTCGCTGACTCACTGGCGCAACAACCAACCTCCCAAGGGTGCCCCGGAACTCCAACCCGGAATGCAACTCATCCGCCTGTGGTGGGACTGAACCAGGAACGCGAACATTTTGGTGCGACGCGGCGGATGGGATCAAACTTCTGTCATTCAGTCCCCGTCAGCCCGTGCTGCAACAAGAAGTCCAGCATCGCTTGCGACTCGAAGAACGCGGGATCGACTTGATGGCCTTTGCCCGGAACGACGATGAGTTCCATCGGGGCACCCAGTGCTTTGTAACGCTCGGCGATCGCGCCCGCGTTGAGTTCCAGCGGAACGACTTTGTCAGAGTCGCCGTGGATGTGCAGGGCGGGGATCTTGGCCTTGGCGATCGGCGCGAGACGATCGACGGGATTGTGCTTCGCCAGTTCGGCGGCGAGTTCCGACTCGCTCAGCCCGTAAGCCGGAGCAGCGCGGGCGAGGCCCGGATAACTTCGCAGATCGGCAACCGCATAGATGCCCGCGATGCACCGCACCCAATCGGGATGATCGGCGGCGAAGTTGTATTGATTCAACCCGCCCCGACTCTGTGCGAGCAAGCAGACCTTCGGTGCGAGGTCGTAGGTCTTGATGACGTGCTTGTAGAACTCGGCGTATTGCTCGCGGCTCTTGGGATTGGCGAAGGTCTCGCCGACGTAGATGCCCGCGACCGAAAAGCCGCGCTCCAGCAGACGAGTCAGCAGCCAAGCATTTTCGCGAGCGGGATGCGGGCCGATGGTCGGAGCGTACCAGACCCACGGTTTCGCTCCGCCGGGTGCGGGCTTGGTGGGATGAATGACGAACGCCGCGCAGCCCGCGATCTGAAAATCTTCGCGTCGCGCGCCGAAGTCGCTCAGACCGGCAACCGGACCACTCTGCTTGTCTTTGCCATCAGTCAGCCACTCCAAGTTGAACCGAGCCAGCGTCAATGAGGCATAGCTGGTCGGCTTCTTTTGATCGGTGTCGGCTTCGCGACCTCGTTCGTAAAAGCACAACGCGGTCCCGTCGGGCAGCACGGCGAGATCGCTGTAAGCACTCATGCCAGGTTCGAGAGTCTTGTTGATCGGCCAAGTTTGGCCCTCGTCGTAGGTGAGCTTGATCGAGAGATTCTTGCGATCGCGCGACTTGCCTGGGATCGGTTTGCCGTCGGCTCGGTCGAGGTTGTGTGGGTTCGCGAACAAGATGCGGTTCTTCTCGGCCGCCGGTCGCTCCGAGTACCGCACGATGCTCGCCATGCAAATCGGTTCGAGCAGTGCGTCATCAAAGCGCGGCTGGCTCCACTGCGTCGCGCCGTCGCGGCTGAAGGTGATCAATCGGCGGTGAGCTTTCGATTCGGAGCGAGCGTTGAGCATCAACTTGCCGCCCAAGAGTTCGACGGCGACGGTCTCGTTCGGAAAGATCCATTCGGGAGTATCCGGCAACGCGATGTCGCCGCGCTGCCACGTCTGTCCGTTGTCGTCACTGAAGATGACGGATGTTACGGAGGGCCGATGGGCATGACCTCCCGTACCCAAAGATAGCCACACCGGCACGACCAGCCGGCCCGTCCGGAGTTGAATCCCGTGTCCCGGCCCGGTCGCCAGCACCTTCCAATCGTACTCCGGCCGAAACTTGTCGAACGTCGCCGTGATCTCGACCGGCTTGGTCCAAGTCACTCCGTCGTCGTCGCTGCGCATCGAGAAGCAGCGGTAGTATTCCAGACAGAACAGAAACTGCACCGAGCCATCTCGATTGGCAAACGCGACCGGATTGTTGTAGGTCACGTCCTCGGGGTTCGCGAGCTTCTGAGCCAGGGCGACCGGGTTCTTGGACTTCGGTCCCGGCACGTCGGCGATCTTCACTCGCGGAGACCACGTCTTGCCGCCATCAGTGCTCCGGCGAAGCAGGATGTCGATCGTGTCCCAATCGCTCTTTCCCGTCCGCCGAGCCTCACAGTACGCCAACACCGTTCCTCGCTTGGTCACGACGAGTCCCGGAATGCGATACAGCGCGTAGTCTTCTTTGCCTGCCTCGAACAAGTCGAGCTTTTCCAGCAACGGCTCGGCCGATCGCACCGGCACGGCAAGGCTGAAGAGAACAACGGCCAAGAACGAGAACCTGAGTTTCGATGTCGGCATGGGACAGTCTCCTTTCGCAGGATCGTCAGTTCTGCACTCAGTTCGTAAAGCGGACGTTGCCCACGACCCAATGAATGACGAGTCGCCGTGTTCCTCGAATCCACTTCGCGTTCTCTGCGACCTTCGGTTCAAAACACAGGTCTGGAACAGAAGGAGTCTACGCTTTGGCGAGCGGGCTACGGTCGATTGAAGTCGCTGAGCTTTTCAATGCGGCCGAACCGAGCGGCGACATCAGCGGCGTGCGTCACCAGCAATAACGAGACGTTATTCTCATGGCAGGCATCGCGGATCAGTTCGAGGATTGTGTTTTGGTTGGCGAGATCGACGCTGGCGGTTGGCTCATCGGCCAGCAGCAGCGAAGGGCGATTGGCGAGCGCTCGGGCGACGGCGACACGTTGTTGCTCACCGACCGAAAGCTGTGGCGGACGGTGGTTGAGTCGGTGGCCGAGTCCGACACGATTGAGCAAATCGGTCGCGCGATGTGAATCGGTCCCCTTGCCGGAGAAGCACATGCCGAGCAAGACGTTCTCCAGCGCGGTGAAAGCCGGCAACAGGTTGAACGTCTGAAAGACGAAGCCGATCTTCAAAGCACGGAAGCGATCGCGGCTCGGTTCATTGAGAGCGGTGACATCAATGTTGTCGATGACGACTCGGCCGCTGTCGGGCGCGGTGATGCCGGCAATCACGTTGAGCAGTGTTGTCTTGCCGCCGCCGCTGGAGCCGATCAGGGCGACTTGCTCGGCGGTTTTCAATTCAAAGCGAGCGACATTCAGCACGGGAATCCGTCCGCCGCCCGGCTCGCGATAGCTCTTCTTAAGGTTGTCGAGCACCAAAGACATGCCGCCTCCGTGTGAGTGAGTGTTCTCGGCAACTTCGTTGAGATGTTTAACCCCAGCGCCATCGGAGTGGGCGCGAGTCGGTTGTCCCTCGCGCGCACGCCGATGGCGTTGCGGTTAAACATCTCTACTCATCACCGAGATCGAGTTCGCGCGGGATTGTGTTCGGCGCGGCAGTACGCCGCAAGCAGGCCGCGAGTGAGGCGACTTTGTGGAGTTGGCGAAGTCTCGCCGATAGACTGCCCCGCCCGTGCGACGGCGGTAGATGAGTTGTACCTCGCGCGGTCATTGATGAGACGCTTGCCGCTCGCCAGAATTTTTTGTGATGAACAACAAAGGTGACACGATGACGGTTCCGGTGATGGCTCCGGGCAAGACGCGGGTGGGTTGGATTGGCACCGGGGTGATGGGCAACAGCATGGCCGGGCACTTGCTCGCTGCTGGTTATGCCGTGTCGGTTTTCTCGCGAACAAAGTCCAAGGCCGAGCCGCTGCTCAGCAAAGGAGCCGCCTGGACGGAGTCTCCGAAGGCACTCGCCGAGCAGAGCGATGTGATCTTCGCCATCGTCGGCTTTCCGAGCGATGTCCGCGAAGTGATGCTCGGCCCGAACGGAGCACTGGCGGGATCGAAGCCCGGCAATGTGCTCGTGGATATGACGACCAGCGAGCCGTCACTGGCGGTCGAGATCGCCGCGGCCGCGAAGACCAAAGGAGTCTTCAGCGTCGATGCCCCGGTCTCTGGCGGTGACATCGGAGCCAAGAATGCGGCGCTGTCGATCATGGTCGGCGGGGATCAAGAGGTGGTCGATGCGTTGCTGCCCGGCTTCGGAGTCATGGGCAAAACCATCATCCATCAAGGCGGTCCCGGAGCGGGTCAGCACACCAAGATGGTCAATCAAATTCTGATCGCCAATAACATGGTTGGCGTCTGCGAGGCATTGTTGTATGGCTACAAGTCGGGCCTCGATTTGGAGACCGTGATGAAGTCGGTGTCCGTCGGCGCGGCGGGAAGCTGGTCGCTGGCGAATCTCGGCCCGCGGATCATGGCCAACAACTTCGATCCGGGCTTCTTCGTCGAGCACTTCATTAAGGACATGGGGATCGCGCTGGAGGAAGCAAAGCGGATGAATTTGGCTCTGCCCGGCTTGGCGTTGGCGAATCAGTTGTATCTGTCGCTGAAAGCTCAGGGAGGCGGACGACTCGGCACGCACGCGCTGCAACTGGCGCTGTCGCGGATGTCGGAAGTCGATTGGAAGGGACGCGGCTAACACGACTGGACCTCTTCGTAGCCGCGTTCGCCAGAACGCGGGGTGCCCAAGCCCTCGTTTTGGCGAACGCGGCTACGCATGCAAAAACCACAAGGAAATGACATGGCGACCAAAGGTGAGAAGTTTGCTGGGCTGACCGTTGCGATGGTCACGCCGTTTCGAAATGGAAAGCTCGACGAACCGGCTCTGCGAAAGCTGGTGGACTGGCACGTCGAACAGGGGACCGACACGGTCTGTCCGGTCGGCACCACGGGGGAGAGTCCGACACTCTCACACGACGAGCATCATCGGGTGATCGACATCGTTTGCGAGCAGGCTCGCGGGCGCATTCAGGTTGTCGCAGGGACCGGCTCGAACAGCACGGCCGAAGCGATTGAGCTGACGGTCGCCGCCAAGAAATCGGGAGCCGACGGGGCGCTCATCGTCGGGCCGTACTACAACAAGCCGACGATGGAAGGCTTCTATCAGCACTTCCGAGCAATCACCGAGGCGTGTGATTTGCCGATCGTCCTTTACAACATTCCCGGTCGCACGGCTAAGAACATCGAGCCGGAAACGATCGTCCGCATCGGCGAATTGCCGAGCGTCGTGGCGGTCAAAGAATCGACCGGCTCGATGGACGCGGCCTCGCAGATCATCGCCCTGAGCAATCTGACTGTCCTCTCGGGAGACGACAGTTTGACTCTGCCGTTGCTGTCGCTGGGTGGCCGAGGAGTCGTGTCGGTTGTCGGCAACATTGTGCCGCGAGACGTCAAAGCCATGCTGGCCGCGTGGGAGAAAGGGGACGTCGCGTCAGCTCAAAGCTGGCATCGCAAGTTGTTCCCGCTGTGCCGCGACATGCTGGGGCTTTCGACGAATCCGATTCCGGTGAAAGCCGCGATGCAGATGCTCGGCCGCGACACGGGCGAGGTGCGATTGCCGCTCACACCGTTGGACGCCCAGCAGCAAGCCAGCTTGGCGGTGACGTTGAAAACTTACGGGTTACTGTGATTGTAGGAATCGGCCCGAAATAATTTTCCGAATTCGATGTAGCGGCAGGGCGCAAGCCCTCCGGTTTTGGGCGTTGCTTTGCCGGCACCGGACGGCTCGCGCCGTTCCGCTTCAGAACTTGTTTGAAAACTCACAGGCGAGCCGCCTGTGCTACGTCAGGAGATCGCATCGTGGGAATGTTTGGTGGTCGCAAAGATGAAGATGAAGACGAAGACGAAGAAGAAGAAATTGAACTCGTCTTGTTTCAGGGCGCGCTGAACGGCAAAGAGCCGAACATGAAGGAGAACCAGCGGCTGGTTCAGGCGGGCTTGAACCCGGCCAAGGAACTGGTCACGGACGGACTCTCGCGACGCGCGGAAACCATTCGCGTCGAGCCGAAAGGGGAACGCTCGCAGGTCGCATTCGTCGTGGACGGGATGCCCTATGCCGGCGGCAAGCTCACCAAGCCGCAAGGGCTGGCGATCACGCAAATGCTCAAGCTGTTGGCCGGGTTGGACATCAAGGTCCGCGATCAACCGCAGTCGGGCGGACTCAAGGCACAGTTCAACGAATTGCCGTATGAACTCGTCGTCCAAACCAAGCCGCAGCCAGACGGCAGCGAAGTCCTCTCGATCAAGGTCCGCAACCTCAAAGACAAGCTCCTCTCGCCCGATGAACTCGGCATGTCGGAATTGCTCAAGAAGAAAATCCGCGAGTGGACCAGCCTGCACAAAGGACTGAGCCTGGCGGTCGGCGCTCCCAACAGCGGCGTCACGACGACCGCGTTTGGAATGCTCAAGGGCGTCGATTGCTACATGTTTCAAATCCACACGCTGCGGGACTTCGGCACTCGTGAAGTCAACAACGTCTCCGTCTTTGAGGTCAACAAGGATGACACGCTGGAACATAGTTTGACGCGTGTCATTCGGATCGAGTCGGATGTCGTCTTCATGGAACCGCTGCTGACGGCGGAAGAGGCGAAGATCGCGTTTCAGATGCAGGCCCAGATTTCTCTGCTCAGCGAGATGCCTGCGAAGGATTGTGCCAGCGCGATCGTCCAACTGGTGCAGTGGATCGGCGACGCCAGCGTCGTGGCGAATGGCTTGATGGGAGTCATCAACGCGAAGCTGATCCGCAAAATCTGCCCCGATTGCAGGCAAGCGTACCGCCCCAATCCCAAGCTCATCGCCAAGGTCGGACTGCCGACCGACACCAAGACGCTGTATCGCAAACCGGTCGCCACCGAAAACGAAGAAGGGGAAGTCGAGGAACCGCCCCCGTGCGAAAAGTGCGGAGACACCGGCTACTTCGGCCGTACCGGCATCTTCGAGTGCATCGAGATGACAGACCCGATCAAGGAGTGCGTGATCCAAGGTGGTGACGCGAACGCAATCCGTACACTGGCTCGCCAACAGGGGATGATGACGTTCTCCAAGGACGCCCTGCGACACGTCGCCAAGGGAGTCACATCGCTGGAAGAGCTGCAGCGCGTCTTCAAGCCAGCGTCATGAGTGATGTGTCACCCGATCCGCGGATCGAAGCAAGTTCTACCTGAGATCAGAGAACGCGCTTCACACACGGATTGGCACACACACGGATTGGCACACAAACGGATGGGACAAACTCAAAGGAACAAACACATGCGATTCCTCAATCGGTCCTCCCTCACTTGTGCCGTGCTGTTGTTGGCCGTGTGTGTCGCGTCGCTGACCGCTCAGACTCCGCCGCCCGTTTGCGGTCACACGTCCCGACTCTTCGACGGCAAGTCGCTCGAAGGTTGGACAGTCGAGAACGGAGCCAAGGTCGAAATCCAAGACGGCCAGTTGTTGCTCAAGGACGGCAACGGATGGCTCCGATCGCATCACGTCTATGCCGACTTCCAACTGCACGTCGAATGGAAAGCGTTGCAAGCCGAAACCTACGACGCGGGCATTTACCTCCGAGCACAACCGGGCGGTGAGCCGTTCCCCAAGAAGGGCTATCAAGCCAATCTCTTGAAAGGCAAAGAAGGGAACATCGGCAGCCTGCCGGGTGCCGAAAGCCACGGTCTCGTAAAGCCGGGTGAGTGGAATGCGTTCGACATCACCGTCGTCGGCGATCGAGTCACGATGGTCATCAACGGTTGCCAAGCGTACTCGGTCGTCGGCATCAAAGAGCCGGTCGGACATATCGGCATTCAAGTCGAGGTTCCCAAGGGGGGCCAGTTCCTGTTGCGCAACCTCAGCATCACGGAACTCGGATTCGCGTCGATGTTCAACGGCCAGAACTTCGCAGGCTGGGAAGGGGCGGGGCAACCGGCCGAAACCTGCTGGAAGATCGAGAACGGTTTGCTCATCTGCACCGGTCAGAAAGGTCCGTGGCTGCGGACCTGCCGTGAGTACGACAATTTTTCGATGCGATTCGATTACCTGCTGGCCGCCGGCGGCAACAGCGGCGTCTATGTGCGAGTCCCCCAAGACGGCAACCATCATCGCGAGAACGACACCAAGCCACCCGCCGGTTTCGAGGTACAAGTTCTCGACGATACCGCTCCGCAGCACGCGAAGCTGAAGGACTATCAATACTCGGCGTCGATCTACGACATCGCCGGTGCCAACCCGCGCAACACCCGACCGCTCGGCGAATGGAACTCACTGGAAATCGTCTGCGATGGCGACCGAGTGATCACTCGGCACAACGGCGTGACCGTCACCGACATCAACGCCGAATCGCATCCGCTGATCAAACTGCGGCAACTCAACGGCTACCTCGGCCTGCAAAACCACAGCACCGAAGTAAAGTTTCGCAACCTGCGAGTTGGACCACCCGTCAGATAGCTTGAAGATCAACACCGACCTTGAGTCTCTGTGGCATTTCATGCCTTTGACCAGATTCCTTTGATCTTGTCTCCTCTTGAGGGATGAGATCAGAGGAATCTGGTCAGAGGAATGAATTCAGGGCTTTGAGAAGATATGGCGTGTTGGGATGTCTCACGGATGCCCTGGCGCGTTCGCTCCGGCCGCTTCGAAGAAGACATACGGCGCGATGATGTTGGCGATGCCTTGCTGGCGACAGTAGTTGGGCCAGCCGTGACCTCGGCCGATCAGTTCGGTGACGTCGAGTTCCGAAACTTGCAGCAGCCGGTCACCGAGTTCACGTTGATCCTGATTCGTGAATCCGACACGAGCCAACGAGCGGCTGGAAAACGGTCGCCGCAGCGGAAACAACGACAACGCCAGATCGGATTCGTTTCGCAGATTGAGCAGGCATTCGACCCGATGCAGCGCGCAGCCAAAGCGACCCTCAGGATTGAGCCAGTCGTGTTCGATGGCGGCGGCGGCCAGCACTACGCGGATTCGCTGTCCGCCATCCACCGGGTTCCAACGAGCTTGGCCACGCACGCGGCCTCCACCCAAAAGATGCAGTGCGGAGACGACGGCGCGTGCTCCCAAACTGTGCCCGATCACGCTGACCGTGGTCGTCGGAGGCAATGAGCCGATGAGGTCTGCCACATAAATGCCATTCCATTCCGCTCGATGCCCCAGGATGCCGAAGTCCAGATTCGGCACGGGGGTCGTGAGGTAATTGTGAGGCAGAACGGCGAACGGTCCTTCGCTCGGCCAGGTGTAATAGATGAAGTTGATCGGGACTTGCGGGCAGGCATTCTGAAGCCAGTTGTAGGTGCATTCCGCGTCCGGCCCGACATCTTGCATCCGAGTGAAGCTGCCATGCACCAGCACGCAGGTCGGTGCTCCGGGAATTTGCGAGGCCAGCATCTGCTCGTATTCGACCGGTCGGCACTGGCCATCCGCGGAGATCGCATGACAGGCAAAACGGCAATTGAGTCCACATTGGTGAGGCGATTGGCGACAGTCACGCGAGCTGACAATCCAATACTTCACAGCCGGTCCAATCATGCGAGTCGTCCCCGCTGCGGGTGCCGTTGGATTCGTCGGGACCGCCAACTCGGAGGCAGGCAATGCCTCAAGCTGCGGGACGATCTTCAGCGACGATTCCGACCGCGTCGGAGCCGGTTGGCCGGGCAACGATTCTTCGATCGACGGGGGGGGCTGCTCCAAGGGTGTCAGCTTGAGGAGGAGCGACTGAGACGAATCACTGTCGTCCGCATCGGCAACCGAGAGGAGCTCTGGCAGCAGCGTCGCTCTGGTTCGTGCTTCCTCGACGTTCGGTTTTGGTTCCGCTGGGGAGGGGATGAGCGACTGCAACTCGCTGGGAGTGGAGACCTCTTTGAGGATGACCTCTTCAGGCAATGGATTGATGCCGAGCAACACGGCGCGAGGGCGATCGAGTCGGCGCGGCCACGAGGTGGGGTCTGCTCCGAGCAATCTCGGCAGCCCCATCAACGCTGCCAGTGCCACGCCAAACGAAACAAACCAGGCGGTGATACGGGAGGGTGAGTGCGTCATGGATGTAATGCAGGCCGTCAGGGAATGAGTGCTGCGGCAGCCTTCAGGAATGAAGCGAGGTTGTCTATCGACTTCCGAATCGGCACCGACGGAACATAGCCCACAAATCGTCCCACGTTGCCGAAATGCCACGCGCCGAGCAAACAGCCCAGCGCGGTTGTGACGATCGCGCAGAACGCTCGGAGGAATCCCGCCGTGATCGTTGCCGTTCCGCCCCATCCGGCAGCACGCCCGGCAGTGTCGGCCCACCCGCCGGATTCTGTCATTGGGCGCGTTGAACCCCGCGGCCGATGATGTACCGCTGTGGATCGACTTCGTTCCGCAGAATCTCCAGTGCGGTTTGATCCGGCGGCGGTGTCGCTTCGAGCGGATCGCGCACGAGTAACTCAAAGCCGGTGCGATCACGGACCTCTTGCAGGGTGACTCCCGGATGCAGCGACTCGACCTGCATCCGCTTGGTGACGTCATCAAAGCCGAGCACCGCTAGATCGGTGATGACCTTGTACGGCCCGGTCCCTGGCGGCAGTCCGGCCGCCTCGCGAGCACCGGGGCCGGTGAGAAATCCGGGGGTCGTGACGAAATCGCAGCGTTCGACAAACCGACGTCGATCATGCGGCGTCAGCACGAGAATCCGCCAGCAGAACGACGCCAGATCATTCGCTCCGCCGCTGCCGGGCAAGCGAACTTTGGGATGCTGATAGTCGTCGCCAATCTGAGTCGAATTCAAATTCCCGAAGCGGTCAATCTGTGCTCCGCCGAGAAACGTGTATTCGACCATGCCGCGTTGGCACGTCTCCATGATGTCGGCCATGCTGGTCGCCATTAGCCCGCGATAAAACGTGCGTGAGTCCCCCACGCTGATCGGCATCCGGGGCAAGATCGGCCCGACGCCCCCCGCCTCGAACAGCAACGTCAGGTTCGGAGCGGTCGTCTTCTGAGCCAACATCGCCGCCGCACACGGAGCACCGGTGCCGACCACGACCATCGCGCCGTCCTCCAACCATCGAGCGGCTGAGCAGATCATCAATTCCATGCGGGTGTAGTCGGGCATCGAAATTCTCCAGAAGAAATGTCAGCGTGGTCGCATCAGAACAAGGCTCACAAAGACGTTCAACCGCGAAGGTCGCGATTCCAGCTCTGGCTCTGACCGGCTGACAGCCGATCGCCGACAGCCGTGATACCGTTTTTACGAATTCGGAAAAACGGTATCACGGCCATCGGCTTTCGGCAGTCGGCTTTCGGCCGATCCACTCATTCCCAACGAGTCCGGCCGATCGCCGAGAGCCGATCGCCGACAGCCGTAATACCGTTTTTGACGAGTTCGGAAAAACGGTATTACGGCCATCGGCTTTCGGCGGTCGGCTTTCGGCCGGGGACTCTTCGGTTGTCGCCGCTGGAGCGACTTCATCTCGGTTGTTAGCCTCTTTTCCATTGAGGCTCACTCTCACCACTCTCGTTTCAGGAGACCGAATCATGGCCGCGATTGCTGAACTGAAATTTGCTCCGCCGAAAGTTCGTCAAACCAATCTGCTGATCGGAGGCAAGTGGGTCGAGTCGCTCAGTGGCAAGCGGTTCCCGACGATCAATCCGGTCAACGAACAAGTGATCGCCGAGGTCGCCGAGGGAGATCCCGCTGACGTCGATGCGGCTGTGAAAGCCGCGCGAGCCGCGTTTGAATCCGGGCCGTGGTCCAAGATGGACGCTCGCGACCGAGGCCGCTTGATGAACAAACTGGCCGACTTGATGGAAGCGAATCTCGACGAGTTGGCCGCGCTCGAAACGCTCGACAACGGCAAGCCGATCGCCGACTCTCGCGCGGCCGACTTGCCCCTTTCCATCGACTGCATTCGTTATTACGCCGGCTGGGCCGACAAGCTGACGGGGGACACGATTCCGATTCGCGGCAACTATTTCTGCTACACACGTCGCGAGCCGGTTGGCGTTGTCGGCCAAATCATCCCCTGGAATTTCCCACTGCTGATGGCCGCGTGGAAGTGGGGGCCGGCTTTGGCCGCCGGCTGCACGATCATCATGAAGCCAGCCGAGCAAACGCCGCTCACATGCTTGCGATTGGCCGAACTCGCTCAAGAGGCGGGCATCCCCGATGGCGTCATCAACGTCATTCCCGGTTTCGGAGCGACCGGAGCCGCGATGGTGAAGCATCCGGGCATCGACAAGATCGCCTTCACCGGCCACTTCGAGACCGCTCAGAAAATCATGGTCGATGCCGCCGCCACGCTGAAGCGGCTGACGTTTGAGTTGGGGGGCAAAAGCCCGAACGTGGTCTTCGCCGACGCCGACCTCGATGCCGCCGTCGCCGGGGCCGAGTTCGGTTTGTTCTTCAATCAAGGCCAGTGCTGCTGCGCCGGCTCGCGGCTGTTTGTCGAGCAATCGGTCCACGACAAGTTCGTCGACAAGATGCTCACCAGCGCGAAGGCCAGACGGCTCGGCGACCCATTCGATCCGAACACGACGCAAGGCCCGCAAGTCGATTCGGACCAGTTCAATAAAATCATGTCGTACATCGACAAGGGCAAATCGGAAGGCGCGAAGTGCCTGACCGGCGGCAACCGATTCGGCAACAAGGGCTACTTTATTGAACCGACCATCTTCACCGGCGTGACCGACGAGATGGCGATTGCAAAGGATGAAATCTTCGGCCCGGTGATGAGCATCCTGCCGTTCAAAGGCATGGACGAGATCATCACTCGCGCGAACAACACGCAGTACGGCCTGGCCGCCGCTGTCTGGACGAAAGACGTTCAGAAAGCACATCGCTTCGCCGCCAGCGTCCGTGCGGGAACAGTGTGGGTGAATTGCTACGACGTGTTCGACGCCGCCGCCCCCTTCGGCGGCTTCAAAATGAGCGGCATGGGCCGCGAACTCGGAGCCGCCGCGCTGGCCAACTACACCGAATCCAAGACGGTGACGATGAGCTTGGGGTAATCTCTCTTAGTCCAGCAGGCCGGTCGCTCGGTAGCAGCCGGGCGGTTCGGCTGCGATTCCTGAAACGAGGTGTGCGATGCCTGTGAAAGAATTGATTCAAAGCGCCGTGGACATGATGAGCGCCCCCAATTCCATGACTGGAAGATGAGTCCCGCATGAGCACGATTCAGTTTGAAACCGATGCCGTTCATCTCCCGCTGTGGGTGTCCGATCTGGACTCCTTCCGGCGTTGGATGGACTCGGAAGAGTCTCCCGAAAAGGCGACTGTCTGTTATCTCGCTGGTGAGGTGTGGGTGGAAATGAGCAAAGAGCAACTCTACTCGCACAATCATGTGTAGACGGAATTTGCCCGCGTCTTAGCCGGCATCGTCAAACAAAAACGATTGGGCCGCTATTTCAGCGATGGGCTGTTCCAGACCAACATCGCCGCGGACCTGTCCTCGAAGCCGGATGGCACTTTCGCTTCGAGAGACGCATTCGATGCGGGACGAGTCCAGTTGATCGAAGGTGTGCCGGAAGGCTTCGTGGAACTTGCGGGAACTCCCAACATGGTTCTGGAAGTCGTGAGTAGTAGCTCAGTCAGCAAGGACGGCGAGTGGCTGCGCGACCTGTACTGGCAAGCCGGCATCGCCGAGTACTGGCTGGTGGACTGTCGATGCGAACGATTGGAGTTCGACATCCTCCGTCACACGAGTCGCGGTTACTCGGTGACTCGCAAATCCAGCGGCTGGATGAAGTCGGAAGTCTTCGGCCAGTCGTTCCGTCTGACTCGTCAAGCCGACGAACTCGGACAACCAGAGTTCACGTTGGAGACGCGACTGTAACGCGGCCTTGTGCTCGTTGTCGGCCTGCACCGACCCGCTTACAGTCCCCCGCACTATGGATCTTACAACCGGGCTGATGCTCCTTCTCGCCCTCGTGCTGGTACTGCTCAACGGTTTCTTTGTGCTGGCGGAGTTTGCGCTCGTCAAGGTTCGGTCCACGCGCATTGAAGAGTTGGCTCGCACGGGCGATCGCCGAGCCAAGCTGGCTCGCGGAATGCTCGACGAGTTGGATGAGTTTCTCTCGGCCACGCAGTTGGGCATCACGATCGCCAGCTTGGCGCTCGGCTGGGTGGGGGAGCCAGCGTTTACTCATCTGTTGGAAAGCCTGATTGGCCGGCCGGCGTGGATGACTGCGAAAGTCAGCCACATCCTGGCGATGATCGTGTCGTTCTGCTTGATCACGTTCTTGCACATTTTGATCGGCGAGCAAGCTCCGAAAATTCTGGCGATCCGCCGGGCCGAGCAAACCACGTTGGCAGTCGCTGCTCCCATGATGTGGTGCTATCGCTTGTTCTATATCCCGATGCTGGCGGTCAATGCCGGCTGCGATTTCATCCTCAAGCTGCTGGGCATGGAGGCGGATCATCACGAAGTCGCTCACACCGAGCAGGAATTGCGGATGTTGCTGTTCGCCACGCAGGCGACCGGCAGCTTCTCGTTCAATCAGTTGCTGATGGTCGAAAACCTGTTCGATCTCAGCAAGCAGACGGTGCGCGACGCGATGATCGCCTGGCCGCAGGTCAAGACGCTGCTGGCCGACACGCCGCTGGCTGAAGTCCTGCGAACCGTGCGCGAGCATCGCTTCTCACGCATCCCTGTGCTCAATCCCAAGTCGCACGAACCGGTCAAGTATCTGCTGATGAAAGACCTGCTCCTGCTGGACGAACACGATCGCGATTGGCAACGGATCCTGCGTCCGCTGCGGATTGTCGCTCCGGGAGACAACCTGGAACTCACGATGCAGGAACTGCAACGGGATGGAGCCAACATGGCCGTCGTCATGGATGGCCCGCATCCGGTTGGACTCATCACGCTGGAAGACATTCTGGAAGAGATCGTCGGCAAGATCGAAGACGAGTACCCGCGACTGCCGCGACTGTTTTTGAAGGACGCTCTCGAATCCGGTTCGATCCAACTGAACGTCGCCGCGACCACGGCGGAGAGTGCGATTCGCGAACTCATCGCGACGATCCCGGCCGACAGTCTGCCAACGGGAGTCGATGTCGCGGCGTTGGCCTTGGCACGCGAACAACTCCTGACGACCGACGTCGGATTTGGCGTCGCGATCCCGCACGCACGTTGTCCGAAGCTCGCGAAGCCGATGTTGCTCTTCGGCCGATCAGAAGCTGGCATCCTCTTCAGTCCGACCGCCACGGAGCCGGTGCGGTTGATCTTTCTGCTCGTCACGCCCGCCGATCGACCGAACTTGCAGGTCTTCTTCTTGGCTCAGTTGGCCAACGTCGCGAAGAGCGAGTTCGTGCGCGAGAAACTTCGCCAAGCCGAAACGCCTCAAGGACTGCTCGACATCATCGAAGCCGCCGACCCCGCCG
>JBJXEX010000501.1:0-15067 GCA_046156195.1 Planctomycetaceae bacterium
CGCTGTGGCGCACGCGGCTCGCGTGCCAGTAAATGAATCGCCGGTGACGCACGCGAGCCGCGTGCGCCACAACGCGAGCCTCGCGCTCCGCCTTGTCGACCTGGCCGTGGCCGAGAAACGGATCGACGTACTCACGCAACGACTGGCTGAGCGTGAGAAAACGGCCACCAACCCGGTCGCCTTGCGGCTGATTCATCTGCTGCTCGCGCGGCTGACGAACGACGAGCAACGGCTGGATGTCGAACTGACAAAGCTCGCGCGACACGATTGGTCGAAGCCTGCGTTTCAGAGCAGCCGCATTGCCACGCAGATTGTTCTGCTACTCACACCGCTGACCGAACGGCGCGAGCAGATTGCCAAGCTGTTTGAGCAATGGATCGCGCCCGTCAGCCAAGCTCATCCGCGCGACGAGCATCCGCTGGCCGATCTCCGCAGATGGCTGGCGAAGCAGCAACTCGATCAGCAGCAAACGGAGAAAGCCAAAGAGACGATCTCGGCTCATCTGCGACACATGGATCAAGTCTGGTCGGCGACCGGAGCGATGGACGGTCAGCACCTGCGGAGGTTGGAGTTGATTGCGATCGCGACCGACTACGCCTCGGCCGGACTGACTCGTGAGGCGATCGACTTGCTGGCTCAAGTGGCGGACGCACGGTGGCCGGATCGCTATCCCGATGAGAATCCGGGGGAGCTGTTGGCGATCCTCGAAGCGAAGCTCAAGTCTCGGCCAGCTCAAGAACGGTATGAACTGTGGCGAACTTGGTCGCTGCCGAATGACGGCGTGAAGTCGATGCGGATGCTGTCGGGGAGCACGGCGGTTGATCAGAGGAATCGGGTCAAGGGAATAGGAACAGACGCGCTCGGCGCGACTCTTAAATCGACGGCATTTTTGTTGGTCGAAGCGGCTCGCGAGTGTGATCGGTTGGCGGAGCTGGATGCCTTCGTCGAAGAGCAAATGAAGCAGCGGCCGAGCGACCGGATTCATGTCCTGTTGGCGCTGATTCATTTCGCGAACAAGGCTCCGGCCGTCGCCGAGACTTTGGTGCGGCAGCAGATCACTCTGTGGGAACCACAGCCCGGCAAGACCAACTCGGCGACACGCACGCGCGTGTGGGACGACTGGCTGTTGTCCCACGCTTGCTCAGACCACGCATCGCTGCGCGAGTTGGCGGAACAGCTCGCCAAACGAGCTGAGTCGGGAGCGCGAGAACTGGCCGATGCGGCGCTGCTGAGCTTGATCGGGAAGCGGGACTAGCGTTTTGTTTCCGCCTCGTCACCAGGATCTGTGGGTGAGATTGCGGACGAAGTTCGCCGCCCCAAATCGCCAGCGAAGCGGTGTAGGCGGGCGGGGTTTGTGTCAGTGTGCCTCTATCGCCGCGGCTCCAAAGCCCGATCCAAGAATTCATAGGCCCGCCGCCGCGCATCCTCCGGGAACGAATGCCCTGCCTCTGGATATTGCCCTACTAAATCATCGGCCTTGCCATGCAACGCATAAATCGGCCGAGCAGCGTCGAGCACATCCTTCACACCGGTCACATCGAAATCACTGTCCTTCGTTGCCGCCGATGCGAAGAACGGACGCGGAGCGAGCACAGCAATCAACTCGTGGAAGTCGAACGGCAGCCGCTTCGGATCGTTCTTGAACTCGCTGGCGATCAGTGGCATGTAGCGCGGTCCAGTCCAGCTCGGCACATCATCTTTTTGCATCGAGCAGAACCCGCAACTGGAGACGATCGCTTTGAGTCGCGGCTCAAACACCGCCGTGAAAATCGCGTTGTGTCCACCCAGCGAATGCCCGATGCAGCCGATCCGTTCCGCATCCACTTCCGGCAGCGATTCGAGCAAATCGACCGCGCGGATGTTGTCCCAAACCGCCTTCATCGTGCCGCTGACGTAACCGTGCCTTGGATCGAAGTCGTAGGCGTGTTCGCCGAAGCTCGGATAATCGGGAACGATCGCGATGAAACCGCGCTCGGCCAGTTCGAGCGCGTACTTCAACCCCGGATCACCGCGCACGCCCGCAGGTTCATCCTTGCCGACGTTGGTGGTTTGTTGGAGACAGAGCATGGCGGGCCGCCGTAGCTCAGGCGGCTCGCCTGAGTTCGGCTTTTCGCTCGGACTCAGGCGAGCCGCCGGAGCTACAGGGAGAAACAAATACGCCGAGACGCGATCGGTCGGATCGGACTGATAGGTCAGCTTTCGCCGAATCAGCTTTCCAACTTTGATCTCCTCGATCACCTTCACATCGAGCGGCACTCGCCGCAACTGGCTCGGCAGCGGCCCCGTCACCCGTTGGAAATGCCGCAGGATGTGTTCGCGACGAATGGCTGAATCGGCGAGAGTTTTGACGTCCCGTTTCATTCCGTCGCGGCCGAGTACGAACGACAGGTCTTGATGATTCGGATATTCGGGCAGCGGCTCATAGGGAACAAAGCGACCGACGGGAAAGCCCTGTGAGTAGTCGATCTCGAACGCTCCATTTGTCGTGCGAAAGCGGATCGTCTCGGCCAAATCAAAATCGCTCGGCCCGATCCGCATCATCGGGCTTCGCTTGGCATCCGGCGAAAGCGAGCGGCTGGGAACTTGCAGCACAATCTCGGTGCGATTGCCGAGCGCATGGCCGGTCGTTGTGAAGACCTTGCCATCGACCCGTTCCTTGGTGACGAATTGAGGTTCGACATCCAGCCTCGCACGCTTCATCCAGCCAACCATTTCGACGGCATCGGCATACGGGCAGGTCGTGTCATCGACACCGTGAACCGTCACGATCTTGCTGGCCGAGCCGAGAGCCTTCATCGTCGCGAGATGATCCGGATTACCGATGAAGCGCAACTCCTGATGATCTAGCGACAGGTAATTCGGACTCGCCGGATCGCGGCTGAACCGAGCATCCAAATCGCTGCCACCTGGCAAATGAAAAGCGATGTCATCCGACAGCTTCTTCATTCCACAAAGATCGACCACGCAAGCGAACGTGCGCGGCGCGAGCTTGTTACACATCAGCGTGACATTGCCTCCGCCAGAACCGCCCGTCGCAAAGACTCGGCCGCGTGCGAATTTGATCTTGCGCGTCGTCAATCCGTGATCGAGCCACCACAACGCCCGCAGTGCGTCGAGCGCCTGCAAGTAGCCGAAGTCATAAGGCTCCGGCCCTTCGATCGAATCCTTCGGACCGCTCTGCAAATAGTTCACACACAGTGCAACGACGTTGAGCTGCTCGGCCAACACCGTCGGACTCGCCGTGCCGACGCAATCGGTCCCGCCCCAGTTATGCAGCGTCAGCATGAAGCCGGTTCGCTCGCCGACGTTCGCCAGCTTTCCGCCCGGATAATGCACGAGGACTCGCACACGACGCGGCCCCGGCCGCAACGGCCATTCCTGAGCGGGAATCTCGACAAGGGCATTCTGCTCCGGCAGCGCGGGCCACTCTTCAGAGCGGACTTCCGAAACAAACACCAACAAAACCATCACAGAGACCCAACGTGCTGACATCGAAATGCTCTCCGGCAGACAATCCCCATCACTCTGCCCAGCCATCATTCTGCTCGGACAGGGTTTGCAGAATGATGAAGCGCAAATCTGAATTTCGCGCTTCGTTGGTTGGAACACGCTCTTGTCGTTCAATAATCGGCGACCGACCCATCCGGCAGCGTGACTCGCGGAAACTTCCACTTGTAGTTGGGATCGGCGGCGATCTTGGTCATCTTCTCGACGTCGATGCTCACACCGAGGCCGGGGCCTTCGGGCAGCGTTGCGTAGCCGGTCTTATCATCCACCGTCCAAGGACGATTCATGAATTGTTCCCCCCACTGCAACGCACCCGGCGCGGTCTCGTGAATCAACAAGAACGGGATCGACGCTCCGACACTGAGGCTCGCGGTCGCGCCCAACGGCGAGGTCGTGCAGTGCGGGGCGAGCGGAACGTGATACGCCTCGGCGAGGATCGCAATCTTGCGCATCTGCGTGATGCCGCCGCAGTGAGCGACGTCCGGTTGCAGGATGTCGATGCACCGCTCGTGCAGATACGGGATGAATTCCCAAATCGTGTGGTCCCGTTCGCCTGTCGCCATCGGGATCGCGATCTGTTCCTTCAACCGCTTGAAGACTTCGATGTTGCCCGGAACAGCGACCTCTTCAAAGAACAACACCTCATAAGCTTTGACCGCCGCCGCAAGCTGAATCAGCGTGGCCGGCGGGACGGCACAATGCGCATCGAACATCACGGTGCCGTCGGGACCGACTCGCTCACGAGTCTGCTTGATCGCGTTGACCATGCGTTCGATTTCGTTGGGCCTCCCCGAATGATCGTAGATCCCGTGCGGCGGAACCTTGTGCGCCTTTGAGGTGGGATAGACGCGAATCTTGTCCCGGCACGGCCCGCCGAGTAGCCGATAGACCGGCACCCCCCACAACTTGCCGGTGATGTCCCACAACGCCATATCGATCCCGGCCAGCGTGTGACACATGAACGGCCCACCGCGAATGTCGCGATGAGCGCGATACAGCTTTTGCCACAGATGCTCGATGCGCGTCGGGTTCTCGCCATCAAGCAACTCGAACAGCGATTTCGTCAGTTCTTCCGCCGCCGTCGGCACGAGCGCGCTGACCTCACCCCAGCCTGTGATTTTCGCGCTGGTCATCATTTCGAGATAGACCTTGCTCTGCACGCGATGCGTCTTCATCCCGGTGATGCGAATGCTCGACGCCGAGTCGGCCACCTGCGCGGCTGGGTTGTTCTCCTGTGCGACCGCGTGGTTCAAAAGTGCAAGTCCGCCAACAGCCCCAAGCAGATCACGTCGAGAAACCAGTTGAGCAGACGAAGACTTCATCGCAGATTCTCCAACAGATTGATGTCCGAAGTCGTTCTCCGGCCGACAGCCGCGAGCCGATGGCCGAAAGCCGTTATCCCTCTTTTTTCCAAACTCGATAACAAGGATAACGGCATTCGGCTGTCGGCGATCGGCTTTCGGCCGGTCACGGCGTCCCGGTGTGAATCGGGAATCACCACTGCTCGTCAAAGTAGCCGGCACGCAGGACTTTGTCTTCCAACGGCTCGCCCGCAGGACGCGACGGATCGATCTGCAAGACCGCCCAATCGCCCCAGCGCGGAAACAGCAGGTAGTTGAGCTTCGCTAATTCCGCCTCACGAAACGTGTGGCCGCTGTTGAGCACGATGTAGCGATGGTGTGCCGTCAGCGGATTCGGAGCGATCAGCGCGGGAACGTGGTCCGCCGAGGAATACTCCTGGCCGCCCATCTTGAGTGAATCTTTCGACCATTGGATTGGAAGTTGGGGCAGGACTTTGGCGATCCAGGAATTGCTGCCGGGATCGCCGAAGAGAATCAGATTGCGATTCTTCAGCAGCTCCCAATCATCGCCCGCGATCTCGGTGTCGTTTTTGATCGGCAGTTCGCCGCGGAAATAGTGCTGCCACTCGTCGGCAAAACGCCGCAGGCTCGCGTCGGCATAAGCCTGGGCGGCCGGGTTCCAAGGCTTGCCCGTGCCGCGCACGCACACGAACGGCGACGTGAAAGCGTCGTCGATCGGGCCTTGTAGGCGAGGCCGCTTTCGGGTGAGCTTGGCGTCTTCAACCACGTCGGCAAGTTCCCACCGATCTCCGCGACGCGAGAACGTGGCGGTCCTCTCGGATTGGGTGATATTCGGGAGCGTCAACTCGGACGTCCCAATCCTCACCGTCTTCGGGCGTCCCGGGAGCCGCCACATATTGATCGAAAACCGATTGATATTTCGCAGTTCGTCGATGACCACCCTGTCGTCAACAACCTTGGCCGAGATTTCCGCGCGGCTGTAATGCTGGTCCATGCCGAGGATTTGAATCCATTTGCACTCGCTGTACTTGAGCGTCCAGGTCACGAATCGCACTTCTCGTGGCCGGAAATCAAAGGCGGCGACGTGTTCGGCGATGCGTCGCATTTGCTCGGCGTGAGTCACCGGATCGATGACGTGACCTGTGCCAGGCGAGATGAGGTTCGTCATCGTCAGCCCTTCACGCTTCATCGCTTCGCCCATGAGGACATGAGCTTGAAAGAAGACATCCTTTTCGCCCATGCAGGCGGCGGCCGGGACAACTCCGGCATTGGCGGCGTAGTCGATCGAATCGAGCATGTGCAGGCTGAGTTCCTGATGCTCTGGCAACGGCCCAACTTTGACGAAGTTCGGCAGCGGCGTCTCCGAAAACTTGTGTGTGTCCACATAGCCGCAGTACGGGCCAAGCGCGGCGAAGCTGCCGGGATGCTTCAAGCCGAGATGCCACGTCCCCGACGCGCCCATCGACATGCCGCGAAGCACGATGCGGTCTTGATCAATCTTGTATCGCAGGCAGACGTCAGCGATCGCTTCAAAGACATCGGTCTCGCCCGCCCAGCGATAGCAGTTTTCGACCCGTCCCAGCGGATGCAGTTCGATGAAGGGCTGATCCGGCGGAGACGGGTTCTCGTCATCCCCTTCGTCGAACCGAGCGATGAATCGCAACTCGCTCATCCCGACCGGCCGAGTGCTGCCATGCAACACGACATCCAATCGAATTCGCTTCTCCGGGTCGTAGCTCTTCGGCACGATCAATCCGTAAGGCTGCACCGAGCCATCGACCTTTGACACATATCCCAACGCCAGCTTGCCTCGCCGAGCGAACCACGTCGGATTCCGCTGTTGCACTCGCGGCAATCGTTCTCCGACGCGCCGCACCGCTTTCTCCAGCAGCCCGATGTCCGCGGGAGTGAACTCGCGGTCGTACCGCAGCGCCCACGATAATCCCTTCTCAAAAATTGCCGCGTCCGCCCACGCAAGATCACGAGGGTCGAATTCTTTATTGCGCGGTTTCAATCCAATGACGCTCGGATCGAATCCGATGGCGTGTTGATCAAACTCGCTAGCAAGCGACTTATGAATTGCCTTGGCGACGTGCTCGAACTGCTCGCGCTGAGCGTCCGACAACGGCTGCGTCGTTTGTCCCATCCCGGTCGCCGACAATACCGAGCCGACCACAAGCATCCTGATGACGAGACGCAGGCTTCGAAGCATGGTTCCCTCTGGAGTTCATCCCCATGATGTCCCTCACGACCCGCTGGATTTCGGCGCCGTTGAGCGGCGTCTGCTTGTTCGCGCCTGAGCAACCGGCTTGCCTGCTTTTGGCTTGCGCGGCTTCTTGGGTTTAGCGGCCGGAGTCGGTTCCGAAACAACCGTTCTTGGAAAAATTTGCCGCCCCGCACAGACGTCGTCGTCCGCCTCAATGGCCGCCATTTTTTTGTGCCACTCTTTCGAGAAACTGAAACTGAGATTCATCGAAGGTCTCCTAACTAGATTGATGTGCCCTCGTCGAGGTCATCTCAAAATATCGCAGGTCATCGTAGTCCGTGTCCGGTCCCAAATCCAAAAGTCCCATCCGACGATAAAATCCGTCGGCCTGTGGCAACGAATGTAATCCAATTCGGCCCTCAAAGCCGCGATCAAAGCTAAAGTCGATGGCAACACGAACGAAAACTGAACCGATGGATGCGAACAGTCGCTGAGGCTTCCAACCGTTGCGATTCCACGGTGCGACTTCAACGTAATCGACGTAAATCAATTCGCGCTTTTCACCAACTTCGATCCGAGATCGCTTGCCCGACGTAACGATCATTAGCCCTTGAGTGAGTTCGCCGAATTCAATTGCGAAGGAATCTTGTCGACTGTTCCGACGAACCGAACGCACCTTCTTTCGCCAATCCCAATGCGAGCTTTCCTCGACGTGTTTTCCGGCAGACCAGCGATCCAAAAGGCCGCACGCCGGCTGCCAGAGTTGCTCGACATCCACAATGTGTCGCTCGTGGATTCCTTGGTGCAGAATCGCAGATTGGATCTTGCCAGTCGCGGTTTCCAATAACCCGACTGATGATGGGAACTTCGTCATGATGGCACTCACTTTGCCAGCAGCGTTTGCTCGACGTACTTCGTGTGAACATTGCCGGCCACGAAGTTCGCGTCTCGCAGCATTCGCTTCGCCAGTGGGATCGTCGTCTTCACTCCTTCGATGACGAACTCGTCGAGCGCTCGGACCATCGTGGTGATGGCGGCTTGTCGAGTCGGACGATGCACGATCAGCTTGCCGATCATCGAGTCGTAATACGGCGGGATGCGATAGCCTTCGTAGACGTGCGAGTCGATGCGCACTCCGGGGCCGCCGGGCCAACGCAGCTTCGTGATCGTGCCGGGGGAGCCTCGGAAGTCGTTGTCCGGGTCTTCGGCGTTGATGCGGATTTCGATCGCGTGGCCGCGGCAGTCGATGTCCTTCTGCTTCCAGGGCAACTCTTCGCCGGCGGCGACTCGGATTTGAGCTTGGATCAGGTCGGTGTCGGTGACCAGTTCGGTGACGGGGTGCTCGACCTGGATGCGGGCGTTGACTTCGATGAAGTAGAAATTGTTGTCCTTATCGACGATGAACTCGCAGGTGCCGGCGTTCGTGTAGTTCGCGGCTTTGGCCAAGCGGACGGCGGCGGCACAGATTTCTTCGCGGACTTTTTTCGGCAGGTTCGGGCTAGGAGATTCCTCGATCAGCTTTTGGTGCTTGCGTTGCATCGAGCAGTCGCGTTCCCACAGGTGGACGACGTTGCCGTGCGTGTCGGCGATGAACTGCACCTCGACGTGCCGCGGGTTCTCGACGTACTTCTCCATGTAGACACCGGCGTTTTTGAACGCCTTCTCGGCTTCTTGAGCCGCCTGCTTCAGGCCGCTGACGAGTTCCGATTCATCGCGAGCGACTCGCATCCCCTTGCCGCCGCCGCCGGCCGTGGCTTTGATGAGAATCGGATAGCCGATCTGCTTGGCAGTCTTGATCGCGGCCTTGTCGTCAGTGACGAGCCCCTCGGTGCCGGGGACGGTCGGGACTTTGGCCTCCATCGCGGCCGAGCGGGCTGTGACTTTGTCGCCCAGCCGACTCATCGCCTCGTGGCTGGGGCCGATGAACGTGATCTTGCACTCCTTGCAGACCTCGGCGAAGTGCGCGTTCTCGGAGAGAAACCCGTAGCCGGGATGAATCGCCTGAGCGCCGCTGACCTCGCACGCGCTGATGATCCGCTTGATTTGCAGATAACTTTCGGACGCCGCCGCCGGCCCGATGCAGAAAGCGTCATCCGCCAGCGACAGGTAGTGGGCTCCGCGATCCCCCTCGCTAAACACGGCCACGGTCTCGATGCCGAGTTCCTTGCACGCGCGGATGACTCGGAGGGCGATCTCGCCGCGATTGGCGATCAGGATGCGTTGAAACATGAAGTTCTCGTGTTGGTCGTTTGGGAAAAAATCTTGTCATTCGTCAATGTCATCAGGTTTTCAATCCCGCTTGCCGCAGACGTTCGTCTGCCCAAGCTTGCTGCTCTTCTGACAATGGCACCGTTGGATTTTGGGCATGGTTGGTGGCGATGTCGTACGAAAGCGCCTCGTAGTTGGTGTTCCAGGCGAGTTGCAAATCCAGCGAAACATCGGGATCGCCTTTAAGCAACGGGATCGGAATCTCTGGAAGCGGCTGGTCCAGCGCGATCGGCCAAGTTTCGATGCACGGCCGCCGATTCGCGCGGCTCAGGAACACGAAATATTGCACCGAAGGCAACACGCCCGTGACCGGAAACCGGTCGCCCGTTCGCAGCAAGTCGATCTCCACATAATGCGTCGGCTCAGCCAGGAGTTCGCGTCGCTTCTTCCGAAACTCGTCCAATCCATCGCCTCGTTTGTTGGTTGGCGACAACACTTCAATGGCCGCAACGAGCGTCTTGGACTCTGTCTCCCGAATTTCCACAAACTTTTGCGTCATCTCTTCGGGGATCAATCCCATGTAGGTCAGCGGTGCGACCAAGGTTGTTCCCGACGCTGGCGTTCCTTCGAGACCAGAGGCTCGCACACGCACATCAGGAACTCGGACCTGCAACATGGGAGCCTCAATCGGATCGGGTGTCGCCAGGACAATTCGCGAACTCGTCACGGCAACGTACTTGGGCCGTAGCTTCGGTCCCAGTTGCAATGCGATCTGCACGACGAGATTGTCATGCACCCCCGGCCAATCCGGCCCTTCGAGGTACGGGTCCACGCCTGGAAATGGATTCGGCATTATTGGACCTCCTTTAACCCTGCTACACGCAATCGCTCGTCGGCCCAAGCTTGCTGCTCCACTGAAAGCGGCACTGTTGGACGGCCGGAGTGATCGGCGAGTCGATCGTAGCCGTAGTGGTCAAAGATCGAACTCCAGGCGGACTGGAGATCGAACTCGACATCAGGATCACCGTCGAGCAACGGAATCGGAATCTTTGGCAACGGTTGGTCGAGCGCGATTGGCCAAGTATCCACGCAGGGCCGTTGATCGGCACGGCTGAGAAAAACAAAGTACGGAACCGACGGCAAAGTGGTCGCGATGGGAAACCGTTTCCCGATGCGCAGCAGGTCGATCTCCAAGTAATGTGCCGGTCCCGCAAGGTACTCGCGTCGCTTCTGTTGAAATTCGATCAGGCCATCACCCCGCTTGTTGGAGGGGGACAGGACCTCAATCGCCGTGACCAGCGCGTCGGACTCGGACTCGCGAATCTCCAAGACCTTCTGTTCGATCGTTTCTGGCATGACGGCGATGAGTTTGAGCGGAGCCGTCGCCGTCGCCGTTGGTCCCGTAGCGGCGGCGACTCCTTTGTCATAGATGCCAACATCTGGCAATCGCAGACGCACACGAGGAATCTCCAAAGGGTCGAGCGATGCCAAGATGACCTGTGAATTCGTGAAAGCGCGGTACTTCGGCTGAATCTTGGGAGCAAGCTGCCAAGCGATTTGCCCAATCAAATCGAAATGCACCGTGGACCACTTCGGCCCTTCCAGGTACGGGTCCATGCCAGGAAATGGATTCGGCATTATTCGCCCCCTGATAAGCACCGCGTTGTTTCCTCGGCCAATCATGATCCTCCGCCCATTTCTGAGCGGCAGTCATCGAATCAAACACTGGATAGGCATGGTCGAGCAGATATTTGACTGTCGCGTATTCACGGACTTGGTCTTCATCGAGGTGATCCATGAACCCGCTATAGGCATTCCAAAACATCACGTTGAAGTTGTCTGAGCCGACTCGGAGGAGAAACGGGAAATTGTCTTCGTCCGTACCGAGGAATTTCGTCATATCCACGCCGTCATACTGCACCGCGTATTTCTTGATTTTCTTGTGCGGTAAGTCTTTGTAAGCATAGCTAACGAATTCAGCGTCCATCTTGGGAGAGTCGCGATGTTGAAATTTGGGTTTGGATGCGTACCTACGTCTTCACCCGGAACAGCGGCTGTCCGTACTCGACGGCGTCGCCGTTGTTGACCAGGACTTCGGTGATCGTGCCGGAGATCTCGGCGGGGATTTGGTTGAAGACTTTCATCGCCTCAATGATGCAGACGACCGTGTCGGCCTTCACCGTCGAGCCGACTTTCACAAACGCCGGCTCGCCCGGCGACGGAGCACCATAGAACGTGCCGACCGTCGGGCTTTTGATCACCGGGCCGTCCACCGCAGCCGGGGCTGCCGCCGGAGCACTCGGAGCCGCCGCCTGCGGCGCGGGGGCGTGATGAGCCTGCGGAGGCGGAGCGTAATTCGGTGGCGGCGGGGCATAACCGCCGGGAGCCATCATGTTGATGACCTCGGCCGGGCCGCGCCGGAGCACCCAGCGTTCGTCGGCTTTGCGAAGGTTCACTTCGGTGACGCCGTGTTTTTCCATCATCTCGATGAGTTCGCGAACCCGTTCGAGATCGAACGAACCTGTCGATGGGGGTTTGACTGCCATGCGTGGTGTGCCTCGTCGTTTGATTGGCATAGTTTTGGAGTGCGGCGGGTCATCACCGCATTGGTCTTCTTCGAGTTACTTTCGATCCGTGGGAAGTGTTTTGATCTGATAGACCTCAACTTGTCGATCCGCGTCATTGATGGCAAAAATAATTCGAAGTGGTGGGAGCGTCAGAGCCAGCAGTCCTTCGCTCAACTCTTCACTTTTCCAATTGGGATCGACGGTCAGTTCCAGATCGATCGACTCCGCCACGGAAACAATACGGTCGCGATCGCCGGATTTCAGCCAAATATCCGCCAGGTCGTCCAGAGCATCTGCTTTCCAGACGACGGTGAATCGAGTCATTTCGCCTCCCCCAGCTTCTGGAGGTGCTCGATCACTTCTTTGGTCGTGTAATACCGGGAGTTGGACGCTCGTCGCTGTTTCGCCAACTCGATGTCCTCGTCGGTAAAACCGTGTCGCACTTCAAGCGTGAAAAACCCGAGTCGGTTCCCTCGTTGGTCTCGAAGCTCGATCGGTCCTTTCGCCTCCGAAACCACCTGCGATTGTTGTTCGTCAAGAACGATGGAGGTCATGGTCTGGCTCCAAATTGGAATGAGCGACCGGCTTATTGGTCGCAATGAGAATTCTGCTAACACTGCAATATGGTAATTGGCGAACTCAATTCACACCAAGTTCTTTCGGCAAACTTGACAGAACCTCATGGCCGTCCGGCGTGACGAGCACGTCGTCTTCGATCCGCACGCCGCCGACCTCGGGCAGATAGATCCCCGGTTCGACGGTCACGATGTTGCCGACGTGAAGTTCGCCTTCGGCGACGCTGTTCATCCGGGGTTCCTCGTGAATGTGCAGGCCGATGCCGTGCCCTAACCCGTGGCCGAAGAACTCGCCGTAGCCCGCCTCTTCGATCACCCTGCGGGCGGCCGAGTCCACGTCCACGAGCTTGGCTCCGGGATGAATCGCGGCGATGCCGGCAAGCTGAGCTGTTCGCACAACTCCATGAAGTTCCTGAAGTTGGCGAGGGACGGTATCTGTGGCAAAAACACGGGTCAAGTCACTGCGATAACCACTCGGAAGAGCGGCTCCCCAGTCCACGAGCACGAAGGTTGATTCGCCAATTCGACGTTCGCCGGAACGATAATGCGGCAGCGCCGAGCGGTCGCCGACAGCGATGATCGGCTCGAACGCGGCGCGATCGGCACCGAGCCGTCGCATCGTGTGCTCTAGCTCGTGAGCAAGCTGCCGTTCGGTCAGTTCGTTGTTGAGCGTCGCACGCATCGCGACGAAAGCTTGTTCGGCAACGCGGATGGCGAGGCGGGTTTCGGCGATCTCATCGTCGTCTTTGATCTGTCGTAGCCTCTCAACAGTTTCGGCGAGCGGCTTGATCTCGATGGACTTGCCGACGTCCGTTTTTTCAATCGCCTCTTTCGCCTTGGCGAGTTCATGCACTGACAGAATATGCGACTCCACGGCCAGCTTCCCCGGTCGAGCTTTCGCCACGACGGTCGCCATCTGCTCGTGCGGTTTCGTCTTCTGCGTTCGGATGTCGGCCTCTAAGCCCGGACACTCTTCGGCGATCTGCGTCTGATACCGGCTGTCCGAGATGAGCACTCGCACGCTCGGCCCGATCAACAGCGCGCTGCTGTCGCCGGAGAAGCCGGTGAGATAGCGGACATTCGACACGCCGGTGACGAGCAGCGCATCGACCTCGGCCTCGTGGATCAGATTCAGCAATTTGTCTTGTCGAGCTAAGTATCGTTCGGGCGGCATGAATACCCTCTGAGTTTGAATGATTCCCCTGACCAGATTCCTCTGAAAACCAACTCTTGAACGCTCAGATACTCAAAGGAATCTGGTCAAAGGAATGAAAAACAATGGGACACGTTGCGTCACGGTCGCGGTCCTTCTGGCAGAAACAGTTCGTTGACCTTCGTTACCGCGATTTCGGCTGGCGTTCCAACATCCCAGGCGTCGGGCGTCTGTTTGCCATCGCGATATAACGACTCCATCGGCTTCCAAACGACATCGACCTTGTCCGTGAACAAGTCGCCGATCAGCAAGTCGGTGACTTTGCCTTTCAGTTGCGGATAGTTCTTCACAAAGTTGCCGAAGCTGAAGCCGTCGTAGTACTCGCAGACCAACCGCCGCATTCGGTCGATGCCCTGATTGAGCACCGCCGACCATTTGCCGAGTTGCCCGGCCGACACGTCGCCCGACTGCAACCCTTCGACAATCGCATCCGCCGCCATCTCGCCCGACTTCAACGCCAGCAGCACGCCCGATGAATACAGCGGGTCGAGAAACCCGAACGCATCGCCGATCGTCACCCAGCCGTCGCCAGCGGCCTGCGTCGAGCGATACGAATAATCTTTCGTCGCAAAGTAACCGGTGACTCGCTTTGCGTTGGCGATTCGCTCCACGACTGCGGGGCACTTCTCGACTTCCTCGTGATACGTCTGCTCGTGAGTCCCCCGTCCCTTGAAGAGGTAGTCGAACGGGCCGACGACTCCCAAGCTGAGCCGATTGTCGTGCAGCGGGATGTTCCAGAACCAACCCTGCTTGTTCGGCGTTTGAATGACGATTGTCGCTCCCTCGTCGCGGCCGACGTCGCGATACGCCCCTTCCCAATAAGTCCAGATCGCTCCCTTGTTGAGCACCGGATCCCAGACGCGCAGTTTGAACTTGTTCTGCAACAGCCCGCTCTGCCCGCTGGCATCGACGACGACCTTGGCCCGGACCTCGCATTGAGTTCCATCTGGCTCTTGAATCTTCACGCCGACCGCTCGGTCTTCCTCGAAGATCACATCGAGCACTCGCACACCTTCGTGCGCTTCGACGCCATGCTCGCGGGCGTTGTTGAGCATCATCAAATCGAACTCGCTGCGGACGACCTGCCACGTCTGCGAGCACTCGTGCGGCTTGTTGTCCCAAAAATAAAACGGAGCCGACAGCTTGCCCGCCGCGTTCACGAACTGCACGCTGTGCTTGTGAACGAACCGACTAGCCCGCATCTTCGGCAGCATATTGAGCCGCTCAAGCACCCAGTACGTCTCCGGGATCAGCGACTCGCCGATGTGGAAGCGAGGGAATTTCTCACGCTCGAAGAGTTGGACTCGATGGCCCTTCTGAGCGATCAACGTCGAGGCGGTCGAGCCAGCCGGGCCTCCGCCGATCACGACCACGTCGGTTTCACGAGTACTAGCCATGATGTCTGCCTTTCTTAGGTTGCGTCCAACCGGGGTCAGGCACTTCGGAATTTCGGAATTGGCCTTGGCCAA
>JBJXEX010000505.1:0-6703 GCA_046156195.1 Planctomycetaceae bacterium
ACGGCAACCTGGATCCCCGATTGCATCGGGCCCGAGGCCGCAACGGCAATCGTCGCCTGATGGGTCAGAACGAGCGTAGCCGCGGCCGACGCCGCCGCCGCGGCGCCGTGCCGCACCGACGGCGACCCAAGCGTCCCCCTCGCAACCGTCGAGGCCAGCCCCCTGAACGTCCCGATCATGGCATCCCTGCCTGGCAATCACCGCGCACCCCGACCGGCATCCGCCGCGGGGGCCGGGGTTGTATCGCAACCCGAGACACGCGGGCAAGATCAGACCCGCGAGCGCCCGCGTTCACCGCCCCTTGCCCAGGAACGTCTTGATCGAGTCGTAGATCGCTTCCTTGCCGTCGATTTCCGAGAGCACCAGGTTCTCGAACTGGTCGAGGCGGCGGAGTTCGCGGATGAAGTCGCCGGAGCCGTAGGGGCTTTCGACCTGGCCGTAGCAGAACAGGTTGCAGTTGGGCAACAGGTCGTTGACCAGGATCTCGACGCAGGCTTTATTGTCTTCGCCCCAGTTGTCGCCGTCGGAGAACTGGAACAGGTAGGTGTTCCATTCCGAGAAGGGGTAGTGCTTCTGGACGATCTCGCGGGCCGTTTTGTAGGCCGAGGAGATCCGCGTGCCGCCGCTCTCGCGGGTGTGGTAGAAGGTGTCCTCGTCGACTTCCTTGGCGACAGCATCGTGGATGATGTAGCGGATCTCGACGCCGTCGTACTGGCTGCGGAGCCATGTGTCGATCCAGAACGATTCGATGCGGACGATCTCCTTCTGGTCGTCGGTCATCGAGCCGGAGACGTCCATCATGTAGACGATGGCGGCGTTCGTCTGCGGCTGGACCGTGGTGTTCCAGCTCCGGTACAGGCGGTCGTCCCGTTCGGGAATGATCAGCGGGTTGTCGGGGTTGTACTCACCGGTGGAAATGAGCCGCTTGAGAGCCCGCTTGTACGTGCGTTTGAGGTGCCGCAACGACTCGGGACCGGTGCGGAGGATGCTGTTGTATTTGTCCTCTTCGGTCGAGATCTGGTTCTTGCCCTTGGGCTGGATATTGGGCAGTTCCAGTTCCTGCCCAAGCATTTCGGCCAGCTCTTCGAGCGAGACTTCGACTTCGCGATAGTGCTCGTCGCCGGGCTGGTCGCCGGCCTGGCCTTCGCCGTCGGCGTCGTCCTGACCCCGTCCGATGGGCTGGCCGATGTCGCCGTCTCCCTGGCCGACGCCCCCCGAACCTTTCTGGCCGTGGCGGAAGTGGGGAATGTCGATGCTGGGGACGGGGATGGATACGACGTTCCGCCCCTGGCGGCCGAGCATCTCGCCGTGGGTGATGTACTTGCGAAGCTGCTGCCGCACCTTCCCCCGCACAATTTCCTTGAAGCGGGTCAGATCACGGTCGATGGCGCGGGACATTGGTTAGCGGCTTTCAGCGGTCGAGCGATTCGCCAGCAGGAAGGTTGAACAGTTCATCGACGGACACTTCAAACCCCTTGAGAATGACGCTGGTCGCCCGAGTACCCATCCCGAATTCCCCATGCACGACGTACTTGCTGCCAGCCAGAGTGAGCACGGACACCAGGGACTGATCCGGATCGACGATCCAGTACTCTTCGATTCCCCCGCGTGCGTACTCTTTGCGCTTCTGAACAAGGTCGCGAGCACGGTTTTGTGATCCGGGACTGACCACCTCCATGGCAAGCGCCGCGCCCACCGGGGGTTTGAACAAACCACGAAGGTGTTCGGGACGAACCCAGACGACGTCGGGCTGCCGAACCGTCTTGCGTCCAATCTTAACTCGCAGTGGTGCCAGATGAACCTCGCCAAGGCTCTGTGATGCAACGATCGCATAGAGCCATTGATAGAACCGCTCGGCGAGGATCATGTGCCAGCGAGTGGGCATCGGCAGGAACTCGAGACAGCCATCGGTAAACTCGATCAACCGGTTGGTGTCGAGATCCAGGTATTGGTCCAGGCTCCAGTCGCCCTGAAGGGGGTACAGATCCGCCAGTTCCCAAACCGGAGTTCCCAGCCGAGATCGCGGAACGGGCTCTGTTCCCGATGGCGAGTAATTGAGGTCGTGTACGAACTCCAGCACACCATCGATGAACTCGATCATGCGATTGGTGTCGAGCGCAAGATACTGTTCCTCGGTCCAATCCCCCTGATCAGGCCATAACTCCGCCAGTTCCCAGACGGGTGTCCCCCGGCGGGAGCGCGGCGTGCGAGTTTGGGATGTCGTGCGCCTCACGATTTCGTTGTCTCGGTCCTTAGCGATCCTGAGTATCAGTTGTTCTTCGCATCCCCGCGCGCAAAAATGCTCGCCACGTACTGCAGCACGTCGTTGGCCGATTCGTCGTCGTAGTCGAAATCGCGGATCAGGCGGCCCTTGACGATGTCGATCTTCATCTGCGTCTCGGCATCGACCACGTTCGAGACCAGGCTGGTGAGCTTGATCGTGTCCTTCTGGTCCTCGAACAGCTTCAGTTCGAGCGCCTTTTGCAGGCGTTCGTTGGTCTTGTAGTTGAACGTCTTGCCGTCGAGCGCCAGGGCGCCGATATAGTTCATGAGCTCGCGGCGGAAGTCGTCCTTGCGGGTCTCCGGAATGTCGATCCGCGATTCGATCGACCGCATCAGCCGTTCGTCGGGCGGCTCGGCCTGGCCGGTGAAGCGGTTCTTGACCTTCTCCTTCTGCGTGTACGCCTTGACGTTGTCGATGTAGTTCGAGCACAACCGCGTCAGGGCCTCTTCATCGGCGGCGATCGCCCGCTGGACTTCGTTCTTCACCACGTCGGTGTACTCGTTCTTCACCACGGCGATGAGCTGGCGGAAGTGCTCGCGGATTTCCTCGCTGGCGATGAGCGAATGGTGCCGCAGGCCCGATTCCAGTTCGTTGAGAACCATGAACGGGTTCAGGCTGGTGGCCTTGGTGTTGATCACCAGCGCGTTGGAGATCTTGTCCTGCACGTAGCGGGGCGAGATGCCCAGCATGCCTTCGCTCTTGGCTTCGTTGCGCAGTTGCTCGATGTTGTCCTGCGTGAAGCCCGGCAGCGTCTTGCCGTTGTAGAGCTTGAGCTTCTGCAACAGCGTCAGCCCCGCGTTTTTCGACTCTTCCAGCCGCGAGAGAACGGCCCACATGGCGGCGATCTCCAGCGTATGCGGGGCGATGTGCTTGCCGCGAACCCGCTTTTCGTTGTAGTCCTTTTCGTAGATTCGCACTTCGTCGCCCAGCCGGGTGACGTACGGGACGTCGATCTTGACGGTCCGGTCCCGCAGGGCTTCCATGAACTCGTTGGACTGCAGCTTGCGGTATTCCGGCTCGTTGGTGTGGCCGATGATGACCGTGTCGATGTCGGTCTGAGCGAACTTCTTTGGCTTGATCTTGTGCTCCTGCGACGCGCCCAGCAGGTCGTACAGGAACGCCACGTCGAGCTTCAGCACTTCGATGAACTCGATCATGCCGCGGTTCGAGACGTTGAACTCGCCGTCGAAGTTGAAGGCTCGCGGATCGGACTCGCTGCCGAATTCGGCGATCTTGCGATAGTTGATGTCGCCGGTCAGTTCGGTGCTGTCTTGGTTCTTCTCGTCCTTCGGCTGGAACGTACCGATGCCGATGCGGTCTTGCTCGGACAGGAAGATGCGTTTGACGACGACGTCTTCGACCACCTTGGTCCAATCGCCGTTGTATTGCATCTGCCGCTCGCGGAATTCGTAGCGGCAGAGCGGGCACAGCTCGCCGGTGAATTCGAGCGGATATTCGTGCTCGCCCACCTTGGCCTTGCGGTTCAACTCGACGAACTCGCGGATGGAATCTCGCTGAGCTTCCGGCACGAGCTGCAACGGCGACTCGTGCATCGGGCACCAAGTGATGCTGCCGTCGGATTCCTTCCAGCCGAACGAGTACAACGCTCCGGCGTCGGTCCAACTGTAGTGTTCGAGGCCGCGCTTCAATTGCCGAGCAATCGTGCTCTTCGAGCTTCCGACTGGGCCGTGCAACAGCAACACGCGCCGCTCGCTGCCGTATTTCAAAGCGGCCGATTTGAAGACATTGACCAGATCCATCAGCGTCTTGGTCAGGCCGAAGATGGCGTCCTCGCCGCCGTGATCCGGGTCATCGAAGAACTTGTAGCGGATCAGATTCTCTTTGGAGTTCTCGACCTTGTAAGTGCCATAAGACATCACCATGTCATACAGCCGCTGATAGGCGGTGCGGTTCACGCCGGGCTGTTGGCAACTGATGTCGAGGTAGTCCGAAAACGTGCCGACCCAGTGCTCTTGGCGAAAGGCCTCGGGGCTATGTTTTGCGGAAATGTTTTGCAGGAGTTCGCGACCAGTGGACATAGCACCGTTCCTTGTGAGGCAGAAAAAAGGCGTGTTAGGGGCTTGCCGCCGCCGGCATCACGAGCCGACAGCGGGAAGGGGGTTGTTCTTCAGTGCTCATCAATGGGGGATACGAGGTCAAAAGAGGGTGACGAAGACAAACGAATGAGGCCCGCGACTCAGCTTCGCCTGGCGAGCGAGACATTGGCCAACTGGGACGGAGCGTCTCACGCAGCGAGGGGATCGCGGCATCATCACCGCGAAGCAATCCCGAGACGTGCGGGTCCGACCTTCCTTGGCCAAAGCCGACTTGTCAGCGAAGAGCAATTCACGAATCCGCTGGACACGCCCTTCCTGGGAGCCACCAGCGACGTTGGGGAGGGACATCAACCGCGTGGATTATCACGTCACCCGAAAGTCAGGCAAGACGAGTTTCCCGCCTCGAAAGAGTCCGACCATGAAATGCGGCTTGTGCGTGAGAGCCTTCTTGAGCCTGAATGGACCGGTCACCCATCATCCTGCGCGCCGGAAGTCAGCAGAATGATAAGTGGGCAGAGTGCTGTGAGATTGCTTGGCGTCTTCCCAGTCGGAACTTGTAAATGCTTTGATCTTTGGTTTGCGGCTCCACTGCCTTAAGTGGGAACGCCGCCCCGCTCGCCGACGCATCAGGTTACTTTTTGTCGCGGCTGGCGAGGTATCCGGCGAGAGCCTCGTGCCAGTCGGCGAGCGGCTCATCGATGACGGTTGCCAGCTTGTGGCTGTCGAGCACGCTGAAGCTGGGCCGGTGAGCCTTCGCTCCGAATTCCGCCGTCGTGATCGGGACGACTTCCACTTCCAGTTTCGCCAACCGAAAGATCTCTCGCGCGAACTCGCACCAAGTCATGCTTCCAGAGTTTGTCGCGTGGTAGAGTCCGAAGGCGTCGGTCGCGATCAGACGGACGAGCGCGTCGGCCAAGTCTGACGTGGCCGTCGGTGTGCAGCGTTGATCGTCCACGACACGAAGCTGACGCCGCTCGCGGCCGAGCCGCAGCATCGTCTCCACGAAGTTACCTTTGCCCGCTCCGCGCAGAGCCGCAAGTCCATACAGCCCGCAGGTCCGCACCACGAAATGCCGCGAGCATTCGGCTTGAACAAAATGCTCGCCAGCCAGTTTGCTGATAGCGTAGCCGCCGTTTGGCTGCGGGACGTCGGACTCGGTCCACGGTCGGGCCGGAGGTTCGGGAACGCCCCCAAAGACGTAGTCCGTGCTGATGTGCAACAGTCGCCAGCCCTGAGCCTCGCACACCCGCGCGAGGTTGCGGGGGCCGAACGCATTCACCGAGTAGGCGACGTCCGGCTCGTCTTCCGCGCGATCGACCAAGTTGTACGCCGCCGCGTTGATGACCAGATCCAGCGGCAGCGGCTTGAGCGCCTCGGCAACATTCGTCGCGTCCGTGAGCTCGAGGTCCGCGTGTCGTAGCGGCACCACCTCGTGGCCAGCCGCTTGTAATCGCGGCAGCAGATCGCTGCCGAGTTGTCCGTTCGCTCCAATCAATGCGACGCGCATGCGGATTCTTTCTCTCGTAAGATGATCGTCGTTCCGAGTGGACAACAGGCGTGTGGCCCTCAAGCATTCTGCCAACTTGGCGACGGACGTGAAACACACGCGAGCCGCATGAGCCACAGTCTTGGTGCCTGAGCCGTCGGACGTTTCGTGACGATCAGCGGGCTCAAGGAAGACTGCCTCAGCCACGGAAATGCAATCGCAGTTCGCGGCATACTTGAAGCACAGCCAGACAGCGCCTGTTGTCGTCACCAAAAAGGGACGTCCGGTCGCGATGCTGATTGCCGTTCAGAACAACGACGAACTGGAAGAGGCGCTACTGGCTCAATCGCCGCGATTGCGAGCGATCCTCGACAAATCGCGCCGCCAGATCGCCGCTGGACAGTGGCTCTCACACGAGGACTTTTGGAAGCAGACGGAAAGTGAATCCCAGCCCCGCAAGTCGCCCCGCCGCTCACGACGAACCGCAGCCGAGTAAACGCGAGAACGCGGGGGCCAACGCCATCGGCGCGAGCGGCTCTTCAGCAATGTTGAGTCGAGGTTGCCGAGGCATAATGTCCTTTCAGAGGTCGGGAGGTCCGGGGTCTGGCATTTCGGAATTGGCCCCAGCCAATTCCAAAATTCCGAAGTGCCTGACCCCGCGATTTCCAGGAGCAGCAGGAACTGAAGCTGGTGTCGCGGCGTGCCTCGCGCAAGCCCGCGTCCGTGATCTCCTGACTGGCTGATTCCGGATGGGGTCCAAAAGGGGTCTACAACCCTGGCCTTCTATGTCTTCGGCCGATAATTCCAGCACCTGTTTGCGCAGTCGCCTGGGGCCATCAGGGGTCGGGTGTTTGATTTTTTGAAATTGGCGGGATT
>JBJXEX010000507.1:0-7205 GCA_046156195.1 Planctomycetaceae bacterium
ATTCCCGTTCAGATCGAGCGGCTGAAACGCGGGCGAAGAGGTCGCGTGCAAGCACACCGGACAATCCACCGGCTCCGTCCACCCAATGCCGCCGTTGGCCACATAACTCAAACTCGCCGACCCCGGCTGACACGTCGCATCCACCGGACAGGTCAACACCGGCAGCGGCAGCCGCCCCGCCGCCAGATTCACCGGATCACTCGCCGGTCTCTCAAAATTCCAGGCTTTGAAAACATTCGGCTGATCCAAATACGGCAGCAACTGCACCACCCAGTTCCCTTGGAGATCATTCCCATCCGAGGTCGCAAACATCGCCGTCGCCGGATACCGCCGATTCGCATCCGCAAACGCCTGCATCCCGACCGCCACATTCCGCAAACGACTCTGACAATCCACCCGTTGCGAAGCACTCCGCGCCTTCAACACCGCCGGTGCAATCAATGCCATCAAAACGGCGATGATGCTGATCCCGACCAAAAGTTCCACGATCGTCAATCCCGACCGAATCGGCGAGTCAGCAGGGCGACAGAGAATCTGGGGAAGACAACGCATGATGATTTCGTATTTGAAAGCAACCTCAACGGGACTTATCAACCTCTGACTTCAGCCATTGTTCCAGTTGCCACAAGACCCAAGCCGTCTGAGTCACCTCGACGGTTTTTTCCGCAGGATGCGGAACCAAGTCTCCGCCCACGCCGTCAACTTGTTTCCAGACCGATTCCGGTACGACGGTTTGGATTTCGCGCAGCAGACACTCAAAGTTCCGCTCGCTGGTCAAGACCTGTGCAAGCGAAAGCGTGTCCCGGTATTGCATATCTGACGCGCAAGCTCCCGTTGTGACAACAATGCAACCGTCTCGCACAATGACATCGAGACCGCTCTGCCGCAGTCCTAGTCGCATGCCGTCCAAGAGGCTGTTGTGACGCTCCACGTCGATCTCCAAGCTAGTCTCGATACCATTTTCACGGAGCATCGCTGCATCTAAGACGACACAAAGCCCCGTCCGTTCGCCTACTTCCTGGACAACCTCAGTCAACGCCCAGTGCATTCGGCTCTCGCAAGGGAATGACGCTAGTTTTTCAAACAACAGACGACATGACGCATATTCGTTGTCAGTCGCGGAAGCGTCAGTGACCAGCGCTGGACGCACTTGGGGGACCGCCCCAATCTCCTCGGGCGCGATCATCGCAGCGTCAGAACAGCCAAGTACGAACAGAAGCATCGAACACCGCGACCAATTCCACCATTTAGGGAACCGCTGGGATGGGCGACTCATCTTTTCTCCTCGATCGTGGTTTCTTATCCAATCCCCAGCGTTTCTGGGTCAACAATTCGCCGACACTCCATTCCCTCAGCGAATTGGATTTCCAACGGGTTACCAACTTTTCTGCGTTCGGTGAAAATGCCAAAGTTGTCGCCGAGGATTGATTGACGCCGACTGAGACGATTTCGAACGATGGATAACGGCGCAGGTGGACCTCGTGGTCGTTTGTGGCTAACGCCAGTAACTTTCCATCTGGTGAAAATGTGCCGGAACAGTAGCCCATATCAGCCTTCGGTGAGGTCCAAACGATCTGTTGGGACTCCACGTTCCACACGGATACTGTCTCCTTGCCCGCAAAGCACACCAATAAATGGCGACCATCGGGTGCGAAATCCAACGCACCGCCGATTGCCGAGGAAATCGTGTCGTTATCCCTAATGATCCAGGTGCGTTCCAGTTTCCCAGACTCAGTATCGTAAAACCGAATCTCTGGTAACGCCGATGTAACGCGTTCAGTCTTATGTCCAGTAACGCCAACGAGAATCATTTTCCCATTCGGCGAGTATGTCATCATTGCAACCGGCCGTGTGTCGAGTGGAATCGTCAATCGTGGCTTCAGTCCCACACCCGATGACGATTCGCCGCCGTTGGCAATCGGTTCTGGAAACGATGCGTTCGAACTTGGTGTCGCCGTGCCTATCGATGTTGACGGCTGGCCCACCGCGCGTCGCGACGCCGGCGTCGAATGAATCGAAGACGTAGAATCTGGAATCACCCAAAACTTGATCGATTGCTCACCCGCTCGACCGTCCTCCAATATTGGAAGACTGGAATAGGTCGCGAACTCGCGAGTTAAAGGGGCAAAATCCGCGTGCTCTGCGCCAGAGAGCATCAAGAATGTTCTGGACCGATCTCCTTTTCCGGTAGGCGGCAATCGAATAGGGTAGTGGTGACCGGCTACGATCGGAGCAAGTAACTCCACTTTTGAATTAGGATCTGAACGAATACTCCAAACACAAAACCCAGTGTCACCACCCAGACTCAGAAAAGATTGCCCTTGTGGTGCGAAGATAACAGCTTGCGTTATTAGGCAATGCGATCTGACGGCTGGTCGCATTTTTCGTGTTTGCGCATCCCAAATGCAAATCATCCCAACGTCAAAACGGTGCCTCAAATCACCCGTCTCACTGACCCCTGCGACGATCCAGCGACCATTAGGCGAGTACTTAAAGCCTAATGCGATATCCCCCTTGCATTGAAGGAGATTCAATTCGTTGCCTATCGCGATCTGCGATATCGACACACAATACGACAAACACAAGATCGCATATCTCATACAACATGTCCAATTATACTGAGCCACAACGCTCGAACCGTTCCACAGCCAATCAATTTCGCGACACCGCAGGCAACTACACATCATGTATCACAACAAACGCTTAATAAAAAGCAACAGCGACACCTGCATCACTATCAGGTTGGCGGAATCGGAATGCAAATGTCTTTGTAATATGTCACCACTCCTGCCGTGGGAAACGCTAATGCCAAGTTTCGGTCTGAGTACGCCGGCCGATGAACAAACGGGTTGCAAGACCCTGCCGGCAAGATACAACGAATACCCGCCTGCGCACCGGACCACCGGTAGAATTTGATTGTAACATTCACATTGACCTCCCCTGAGTTTTCAGGAGCCTCGGGGCGGTGCAGTTGAAGGCATGTTGACGAGTTCCACCATGTGCATGTCGGTGTGCCGTCAACGTAACTGCTAGCCACCGTATCGTGCTGGAAAAACTGAAACACATTGCAAGCGGCATGGCCGAATTGGTAACAGCCCAAGAATAGACACAAGGCGCTTGCTGACAGACAAGCGACACTCAGCGCACGATGGAATCCGAACATATCCAAACCTCCAAATAAAACACGGGGAAGGGAATTGAACAGGAGCTACTCGCTCCTTCCTGATTTCCACGGAAACACCCTGAAACGCAAAAGCAAATAGACCACGGCGAGCATGTTACCGACGACCAGCCATAGGCTCATCGACGTTACGGTCGGTTGCGGTATCGTGGTCCGTTTCTGAACGAGATTGGCGGCTGGTGGCACGACTCCCGGAATTGCAACCGGTTCCAAAGTTCGGCCATCGGCGGCGACACGCAGCCGAGTATCGTCTTCCAGACGGTGGATCAGCATCCCCGGCTCGTATCGAACATCGAAGTCCTGCCGCTCAACATCGGGTTCGAGTTCGACACGCTCGACTTGATAGCGATAGTAGAACTTTGGAGTAGAAACGCTCCCGAGACTCCTAGACTTCTGATATTCGGTGTGGGTCCATTCGGCCGGAAGCCAGTGATTGCCGTATGTTTTCCACTGAATTGTCACGCGACAGTCCAATTCAGAATCGTAACGGTCTTCCCATCGGACGATCGCGCCCCCCTTTGACAAGTCCACCCAAAAACGCTGATCCTGCTCCACCACAACATCCGGACGCGAGTTGTGTCGAGTGATTGCGGACAAGATGACTATGTCTTCGTTCGGGGCAGTGGGATCGTGCCCGACGACCGTTAGTGTTGGCAGATTTGAGTGCCCCCCGTCGCGCAAACGCGTGGGCAGAAAGCGAAACAGTCCATGCGCAAAGAAGATTGGAGTGTCCGCGAGATTCACGAACCACGGCACATGCTTTTCCGAACCTATCTCGAAATCTGCGTCCAGCGCCAAGGGCACATGACCACCGCCGGAATTCTCCGAACGAGGGATCAGCCCCTTTAGTTCTCGGCCATTGAAAACATCCGTCCGCACAATGGGCCGAAACGAACGCCGGTCGATGACATACGACCAATCGCGTGACTCTTTCCGTAACAGGCCACTGGCAAAATCAAACAGCCACACGACACGCAACGGATGCGTGCTATCGGCCTCCGGCAATCCCGCCGCTGGCACTTCAACGCGGGGAATGTCTGGGGCTCCCGTGCGCAGCAATCCACCTTTCAAATATGTGGCGTCACCCGACAGGTGGTATCGAACCTTGTGAACCGCATCGAGTCGCCGAGCCCACATCAAGGTAATTCGTGAAATCGTCTCGCTGTCATCCGTCGCACGGCACACCGCGTTGGAAAAGGCGAGCACAATTAGGGCGCAGGCCGGAATCACATACGTCCGCCTCAGCACTACTAAGAAATTCCCGACCAACATTATTTCACTCCGCAACGAACGATTTCTCCGAACAGCATCTCGGCAATTTGCAATTCACTTTGGCACATCTTGCGAGACATCGCCTTCAGGTAGTGTCGGCGAGCCACTTCGTCTGCGAATGATCGTTTCGGGACTCTTTCGCTCGTCGGCTCTGACGTAGGCACGAACTGGAATGTTGACCGTCTCCAGATCTGTCTCGGATTCCTCCAAAACGACCTGCAATGACGTTTGTTGCAGTCCCTCGGTGCGAAATGTCGCTTCGATTTCAATCGTCACTGCGTCGGACGCATTCGAATCGAGACGCCGCGCGGTGATGCCAGACGGCAGCAGAAACTCCCGAACCTGACAGGCCTTGCCATCGCTGCGTCGCAATACGATGTTTTGCCGAACTGGCGTGCCGCGCGCGACGATTTGAAAATCGACGTCGTCAGGAACCGATTGAACCACAGGCAAGAACGTGCCCTGAAACGTCCACCGAATCTTCGGCAGAAACGTCACGCCATCCGCTGCTTCAGGCTGCAACTCAACGGGGATTTCAAACGGACCTCGATCGTTCGCATTGATTGCAAGATCGAGATACCAACGCCGTGACTCAGCCGACTCAGCCCTGACAAACGCTGTCGCCCCCGCCTTTAACGACTTCACCCGAATCGCCTTCAGCGACAACTCGCTCGTCACGGGTATCGACCACAAAGCCGACTGCGGCAGCACGGGCGGAAGCCGACGCTGCGCTGCGGTGACACGAACCGGAAATCGAACCTCGCCTTGCAATTGATATCTCTGAGAAACTTCGCCCGAGTCAGTGTTGAGAACAAGAGTGAACTCGTTCTGAAACGGCGTTGCCTCAGTTTCCCATCCGGCGTTAGCGATCAGGTCCAGCGTGAACGACACTTGCGTGAACCCGTTCGCAGGAACCATGAATGACTTGGGCGTGAGTTCCACGCAAGAACAGGTCGTCAACACGTCTTTAACTTCGACGGGCACCGCTGACGAATTGTAAATGGGAACAGACCACACAAACCGAGACTGCGCCCACTGTCGACCGAAGCGCAACGCCGACGGGTCGATCCGCAAAGGCGCGGCCGGCACTGGCACCGACATCGCTCCCAACCAAACACCAACCCCCATCAGCACGAATATCCAACAAACGGAAATCATCCACGGCACGAACCGTCGACACCGATTGGACACAGGAAGCTTCAAACATTGATTGCCAAGAAAAGCCACGAAACACCCTTACGAGACGCGTAACTGAAATTGCCGTCAAAAACGAGAATCGGGCCGTGGAGAATTGGGCCGTGGAGAATTGGGCCGTGGAGAATTGGGCCGCCTCCGCTGTCAGATGCACTCGGGAACCGAATCCACAAGCTCGTCCCTGACCAGAATCAAACCGCCAAAATTCCACCAGCGGCCAGCCACGCACAGGTTCTCACTGACCAGCAGCAGTCCGCCAGAACCCAACTGTGAACCATGAGCACAATCAACCAAAACTCGAACCATGAGCACAATTCATGAGGCACTACAGACGGGAGGGTAAAGTATCCGCCGAGGTTTTGCATTTCAATGTTCACTGGTCACAAAAAGTAACAAAATCAAGAACTAAAGAATCTGGTTACAGCAATGGGTGCTGATCGAATGGTGCTACCGCGATTGCCATTTGGGATTACGGCGAGCAGTCCCTCGCCAGTTTGTCTGTTCTCTGTTCTGCAAACATTGAAAGTCTTGTTTTCTTGAGAAGAGTTTTGACTCACAGAGCCGTAAGTTCATTGAATCCAAGGAGAGTGCATTCAGATCGCATTCGCCTGTTCCCCATTCGTCTGTCATCAACCGGCAAATCCAGATGACAGACGAATTGGGGACAGGCGAATGACGTCCGAGGCCCTCTCGACTTGCCGTTCGACAGAACATGATCTCGGAATTTGGTTGCGGCGCTGCCGCCTCAAGTCAAATGGCAATCTGGAGCATCGTGTAGTTTGCGAGGTGTGGATACTGAGGCTTTTCGCTGAAATCACACACGGTTTTCGGGCCGGTATTAGATACTGTCCGAGTAGGCACGGTGCGCCGTAACCAAACGCTCCAAGCCTGTGAAGATTTGAGCCGCGACCGTAAGGGAGCGGTCGTAAGTCCTTGAAATAACCACTCCCTCACGGTCGCGGCTCCAAAATTTCACAACCTCTCCGAGTCGGGAGTTTTCCCGCGGAAGTCCCGACTCGGAGAGTCAGGCTACGAACTTCTCGGATCACCTCTCAGTAATCCCCGTTCGACACCTCCCCTTGAGTCAACGCGCCGGTCAACCGCGTCCCTTGCGGTCTGATGAGGCTCGCATACGCCCGCCCGTCGATGGACTCCGACACAAACTTCACATGCCCGTCACAGAACGCCATGTTTGCGCCATGATCGTGATACGACGACGGCCACGGAGCTTCCCCCTCCGCTTGATTCAAACTGGAATTGATCGCCTCCCGCTGGAAGGTCGCATCGACGCGATTGTTCCCGCGCGTGTAATCGACATTCCCCGGCGAACACGACGCGCCCGCGCACACATGCCCGCTCAGAAAGAAACAAATCCGCCGCGGGTTCGCCGAACTCCAAGTCTCGCCCGTCCCCGGATCAAATCCCGTCCGGACATTCTCCGCGAAGCACAGCGTTTGACTCGTCCCGTCAAAGACGTGTTCGATCCGATAATGCCGCTGAGTCCCCGATCCCGCCGGCCAGTTCTCCACAAAGAACAGCCCCATCATCTTGAGAATGT
>JBJXEX010000508.1:0-16553 GCA_046156195.1 Planctomycetaceae bacterium
ATTCCCGTTCAGATCGAGCGGCTGAAACGCGGGCGAAGAGGTCGCGTGCAAGCACACCGGACAATCCACCGGCTCCGTCCACCCAATGCCGCCGTTGGCCACATAACTCAAACTCGCCGACCCCGGCCGAGACGTCACATCGACCGGACACGTCAACACCGGCAGCGGAAGCCGTCCCGCCGCCAGATTCACCGGATCGCTCGCCGGCCGGTCAAAATTCCAAGCCTTGAACACATTCGGCTGATCCAAATACGGCAGCAACTGCACCACCCAGTTCCCCTGAAGATCATTCCCATCCGAGGTCGCAAACATCGCCGTCGCCGGATACCGCCGATTCGCATCCGCAAACGCCTGCATCCCCACCGCCACATTCCGCAACCGATTCTGGCAATCCACTCGTTGCGACGCGCTCCGCGCCTTCAAGACCGCAGGCGCAATCAATGACGTCAAAACTCCGATGATGCTCAGCGCCACCAAGATTTCGACGATCGTAAATCCTGACCGCATCGGCAACGCAACATGGCGACAGAGAATCGGGGGGAGGCGGCGCATGGTGATTCGTGCTCGAAAGCAGGCTCAATGGGACTTATCGACTTGCGACTTCAGCCATTTTTCCAGTTGCCACAAGACCCAGGCGGTTTGAGTCACCTCGACTTTTTTTTCAGTCGGCTGCGAAATCAATTCTCCTCCCACACCATGGACTTGTTGCCAAACGGATTCGGGCTCGGCTGTTTGGAGTTGTCGTAGGACGGTCCCCCAGGACGTTTCCCCGTTCAACAACGGCGTGAGTAAAAGCGTGCTGCGATACTGAGTGTCCGCAGCACGCGCCCCCGAAGTGATGAGCAGACACCCGTCACGCATGATGAAATCCAACTTGGCCGTTCGAAGAGCCATTCGCAGGCCCAGCAAGAGGCTCCTGTGATTCTCAACGTGGATCATTAAGTCCTGTGAAAGTCCCTCGCCACTCAGCGCGTCATCGTCAATCTTCAAACACGCCTTGAGGCGTTGGTGAAGATCGTCGACGAGTTCTCGAACTGAGCCTTCCCACGCTTCGCAGGGCAGAGAGTCGAGCTGCTCAAACGCTCGACGACACGTCGAGAAATCTGATCCTTCGATTGCGGAGGAGTCAGCCGATGTGTGTTGGTTGTCAGCCGACGTTGATTCGGTCGCCGATTCGCGCGACGCCACCATTGCGGGCGGCTGTGACGAACACGCACCGACGACCAGTAACAGCGCCGTTGTTATCAGTAGCCACCTAAGGGGCTGACTTCGGTTGAGTGATTTCGGCATTTCTTTGTCCTGGTTTCTTGTCCAACCACCAGCGTTTCTGCGCCAAGAGTTCATCCACATTCCAAAGTTTGAAGGAGTTGGACTTCCAAAAGGTTGCCAGCGATTTCCCGTCGGGCGAAAAAGCGATGGTTGTTCCATTCTGGGGAGTAACGCCAACAGAGATCACTTCGCACTCCGGAAACCGCAGCAACTGCACCTCGTAGTCTTTCGAGGAGAGCGCCAGCAATTTGCCGTCCGGAGAGAACGCGCCCTTGCGGAATCCCAGCCGCGATTGTCCGCTCCAAATCGCACGCTCCGACTGTACATCCCAAACCTCAGCCATCGCCTCACCAGCAAAGCAGATCAGCAGATGCTTTCCATCGGGAGAATAGGCAAGAGAACCTCGGTATCCATAAAAGTGGCTTTTGAATTGGCCGTTCAGTTTCCATTTGTTTTTAAGTTCCCCGGTTTCCGAGTCCAAGAAATGAACCTCGGCTTGATTCCGTTGGCTAGGGGGACCGGCCCAGAATCCGGCGACAAGGAATTTCCCATCGGGCGAATAGGTCATGTCGATCGGATAATTATCAACGGGAATTTTCAGCCGCGGTTGATAACCCGATTGTGCCTCCGCGTCACTCTCGACCGTGGCGACTGACTGCGAACGGGAAGAGTTGTTTAAGGCATTGCTTGTTGATTTGTCCTTGGCGTTCGCAGAACTTCGTGGATTCGTTTTCGATGCAGACTCATCGGGCATCGGCCACACTTTGATCGAGACTTCAAAATCGGAACGCGAATTATTCACTCTCTTGCCGCAGACGGAGGCGAATTCACGACTGGACGGGGCCACGGCGACCTGTCCAGCAATGCTACCCGAAGCACGAACATTGGAAGGCAAAACGTAGTGCCGAAAACTTCCCGCCAACAAAAGCGGACCGGTCTTTCCGATCGCCGTGCTTTGAACGCTCCAGATGCTACCAACATTTTCCGGACCGGCGAATATCACCAACCATCGGCCATCCTGCGAAACCGCCACGTCCGTCATCCAAGTCCCGTGGGGCGCGAGATTCAACACAAGCTTTTCGGATTCGACATTCCATCCGCACAAGGTTCCCACGCCTTCCGTCTTGCTCGTCTTTTTGTATCCAACCCCGAATAACCAACGACCATCGGGTGTGAAGACGGGGACACTTCCTAAGACGGTGTCACACTGCAGCACGCCATCTCTTTCCGCAGCCTGCAATGGCATCAAACTCAATAGTGCGACAGTCAAGAACACCACAGTGATTAGTAACCGCCACACGCTGTGCGCTTCGTGGTGAGCGGTGTCCGCGACCACGCGTTGAATTGGTGCAGCGTGTCGAACAGCACACACCAATCGAACAAGTGGGAAACTATTTGCGGCGTAACTTGCGGGAAATAAATCGAATGTTTGCATCTCGCCTCCATTCTCGTGGTTCATGCCGCGAATCAGTCTCAAGCTTCAACAGCTTTCGGCAGTCTGATCCGTTCTCCCGCCAACGACACCATTTTGGAAAAGCACTCAACCTGGGGACATCCGTAATTGATCGGCGATTGCAGTGAGTGCCTTCAGGGGCAAGCGTAATTCCCCGATGTCAGGCAACACTTTTTGTAGCTCGTCGCCGTACCGGGTTCCCCCCAATCGGATCCACCATCCTGGCCCTTCGCCGGCGGACATCCGTCGCAAGGCAAACCAGGGTCTGCGTTATCACCGCATGCCTGTCGTGCCTGAGCACCAACAATATGGTCGTAAGTAATCGTGATCGATGGGGCATACGCGACCGCCTGCAGACCATTCACGTCGATGATGTCATATAAGTTCAGACAAGTTTGCTCGCTCCATCTTGTACAAACAGGTGTTCCATCCCCGAAACTGCCCGCGACAAACAGGGTATCATCCCAATAGCTCAAGAGACATGCACCACCGGAACCGGGACACGAACCGAAGCAGAAACTCCCCGCAGTGAGGCACACCAAGCTGCCCACTAAACACAGAGTTTTCAAACAGCAGTTTCGACGGATCATCGTAGCTCTCCTTCAACGTGGTTCGGGGCAAAGTCAACGAGGCCAAAGGGCCTCGACGGAAACTCAATGGGACTCCCTGACTCGAAGCCGAAAGTAGATCACTGCCAGACCAAGACCGGCAACGACGAAGCATACAACCAGCCACCAACCATTTCCGCTTGGTGTTGTTGTCGCCGTGCCAGTTTTCGATCTTGGTGGCGGCCCTACCATTCTCAAAGTCAAGCCGTCGGCGGCGACTTGAAATCGCGCGCTGTCCGCCTGTCGCCTGACGATCATTCCCGCTTTGTAGTGAATATCGAAGTTCGCGGGACCGACTTCCGGCTCAAGCTCCACGCGGTCGACGCGATAATGATAAAAGATCGTAGGGTTCGCCCCCGAGTTCGTGACATTAAACTTGGTGTATGTCCAAGACTTCGGTAACCAATTTTGACCGTGTTCCTGCCACTGCGCCGTGACCCGACGAGCGACCTCGGAGTTGAATCGGTCTTCCCAACGCACAATCGCCGCATTCTTGGTCAAATCCACCCAGAAGCGTTGCTCGTGTTCCACGAACGATTCTTTGTTCCGTCCTGGTAGTTCCGCCATGGCCGAGAGCACGACAACTGGCTCGTCGCGAGTACCCACGTCGTGTAACAAGACCGTGAGCGGCGGCAGTATGGACGTTCCGCCCTCACGCAAGCGATTGGGAACGAATTGAAAGAGTCCGTGCGCGAAAAGAACCGGTTTGTCCGCGAGATTGAAGAACCGAGGGATTTTGGAATCCGACCCAATCTCGAAATCCGCGTCGAGAGGTCCGGGCACATGGCCACCCCCGGTGTTGGCTTCACGCGGAATCAACCCCTTCAACTCCGTGCCATTGAAAACGTCGGTGCGCACGATTGGCCGATACGTCTGTCGGTCGATTAGGTACGACCAGTCCCAGGACTCCTTCCGCGACAAACTCTTCGTGAAATCGAATGTCCAGACGACGCGTATCGGTTGCGTTGCTTCGCGTTCGGGCAACCCATTCGCTGCTGACATGTCCGCCGGAAGATTCGGGTCGCCGCTGGGAACCAATGATCCTGGCAAATAGGTCGCATTGCCAGATAAGTGATATCGCACCTTTCCGATGGCATTGGCACGCTCGGTCCATGCGGCCTTGACCTGAGCCAAGATCGCTTCGTCGTCGGTAGCGCGGCAAGATTCCGTCGAAGTCACGACGAAGATCACTACGCCGAGAAACACTCCGCACGAGCGAACGACTCTTAGGACATTTTGCGCGTCGATTTTCATAGAGCCCTGTGCTTCGTCAGATTTCGAATGAGTTTGCGAATCGAACTTACGGTTTGGAAGCCCCGTCAAGACTTTGTGATTCCACATAGGCCCGTACCGGAATCCGCAATGTTTCAAGGTCAGAAGTCGTTTCGCCCACAGAGACTTCGATCACCGTTTGCTGGAGTCCTGCCGTCTGAAACTCGGCTTCGACATCGATACGGGCCATGCCTGTGTCAGCCGTCTCCAACACGCTGGCTCCGATGCCCGGCGGCGCGCGAAGTTCGCGGACATGACATGGCTTCCCGTCACATCGCCGCAACGTGACACGCTGCTTGACAACCGTGTTGCGAGCGATCACTCCAAAGTCCACATCGTCCGGAATGATTTGGAATGGCGAAACAACTTCCGCCCGAAATGTCCAAGAAACTTCCGGAATCTGAATCTCATCCGCCACTTCGGGTTGCAAGAAGATCGGTATGTCGGTGTGTCGCCGCTCGCTGGAGGAAAGCCGAAGATCAAGAAACCATTCTTGTGAATCTGCGGAATCACGACGAACCGACGCGGAAGCGGTTGACCTGTCGGTTCGCACCCGAATGCCCTTCAATGGTCGAGTCGCCTTGATCGGCACCGACCAAGCACTGGCACCGGCCGGCGCAGGCGCGAGTTTCCAAGCCGATTTCGCAACCAACAATGGACATTGAATCACAATCTTGGGGCCAAACGACTGCACGGGAACCGCAGAGCCGTCTCCAAGCACTAACCCGAACTCCTGGTTGAAGACGACTTCGGGAGCATCCCACTTCACGTTGGCAGTCAGATCGAGCGTGAACGTCAAATTCGCAGAGCTATTTCCAGAAATGCTGAATGACTTCGGCTGCACATCAACGCATGAGCAAGAGGTCTGCACTCCAGTCACCTTGATCGACTGTGATGAGACGTTTTTCACGGGGACAGTCCATTTGAAACGCTCTTGACCCATTGAGACCCAACATTCAGCGCCGACGCTTCGATCTCCAAGGGAGGTGCCGCCTGCGAACTCCTCACCGCTCCATACCACGCGGCAAACCCGGTCAGCGCGAAGACGAACCCCACCAGCACGAACCAATGCGAGGATGAACCGGAAACGGTTGGTCGAGTGTCGCTGCTCATGAAGAAGCTCTCTCGTTGGCTGGCGTGGCGGCTTCAGTCGTTACAAGTTCTGTTCTGTTCTGTTCTGTTCTGTTCTGTTCTGTTCTGTTCTGTTCTGTGCTGAAGAAGTGGTGGGCCATCGCGAACACTACGCACGAACGCAATGTTGCTTGTCAACTGGTTAGAACCTCCGTTTTTCCCAAAGAAAAAAGGAAGTATGGGCAACAGAAGTCGAGCAGGTCTTAATGTCGCGTCCGGCCGCTGAAGGCGTTGTCGGTAATCGCCGTCATACCTTGGTTCGTTTCACCAAGTAATCGAGTAACGCATGATCCAGCGGATCGTCGGTCGTCATCTCAATCCGATCGACACCACGGTTCAAGCATTCGCGGGCCAGCTCCGCCCGCCATGCGTCGATTGCCAACAGATATTTCTCGCGGACCCCTTCGGCGTGCGTTGTGATCTCTTCACGCGATTCCATGTCGCTGAAGCAGATGTTGCCGTCCAGCGGCAGGTAACGCTCCCACGGATCCCAAATTTGAAACGCAAGCACCTCGTGCTGCCGATATCGCAACTGATCCAAGCCGCGAGTAATCGCCGGCAGGTCGTCGAAGAAGTCGCTGATGAGCACCACCATCCCGCGATGCTTGCACAGTTCAGCCGCCTGATGCAGCGCCCGCGAAGCATCCGATTTTGGTCGAGCCTTCGTGGTCGAGATCATCGCCAGGATCTCGTCCAACTGATGCGGCTTCGATCGGGGATCGAGATGCGCGACCACCTCATCGGCGAACAACGTGATCCCGACTGCGTCATGCTGCTTGAGCGCCAAGTGAGCCAACGCCGCCGCGAGCGTCGTCGCATACGACAGCTTGCTCCGTCCCGTGTTCGCGCACTCCATCGACCCGCTGATGTCGACCAACAGATGCAGATTCATGTTGGTCTCGGCATCAAACTCCTTCACATACAGCCGCTTCGTCCGAGCATACAGCTTCCAATTCACATGCCGCAGATCGTCCCCCTGCGCGTACTCGCGATGCGAAGCGAACTCGACGCTGAACCCCACAAACGGGCTGCGATGCAGGCCGTGCATAAACCCTTCAACGATGCCGCGTGCCCGCAGCTCGAGGTTGTCGAGGCGCGAGAAAAAAGCCGGGTCCACAAGTTGTTGCGAAACGCTGGGCATGTCACTTCTTCTCTTCAGTCGGTACGGCTTCAAGGAGGCGATTGACCAGCACGTCGGCGTCGATGTTGTCAGCTCGCGCGTGGAAGTTGAGGACCAGCCGATGCCGCAGCACCGGATGCGCGACCGCTTTGATGTCTTCAAAATCAACGTGGTACTTGCCGGCCAGGATCGCTCGCGCCTTTGAGCCGAGGATCAGGAACTGCGAGGCTCGCGGGCTGGCTCCGTAGGAAATGTATTTGTGGATCGCGTCGAGCGACTTCGCGCCGGTGTCTTTGCCCGCCAGCGAGGGACGAGTTGCCGCGACCAACCGCGCGGCATATCGCACGACGCTGTCGGCGACGGGGACGCCGCGAACCAACTCTTGCAGACGGAGAACTTCCTCGGCGTGCAAGACCGCTTCGGCGGTGCCCGTCACGTTGCTGGTCGTCCCCTTGATGATCAGCACTTCTTCGTCCACCGACGGGTACTTGATCTTCAGGTTGAACATGAAGCGGTCGAGTTGCGCTTCCGGCAGCGGGTAGGTTCCCTCCATCTCGATCGGGTTCTGTGTCGCGACGACGAAGAACGGCGGCTTGAGCTTGTAGGTCTCACGTCCGACGGAGATCTCGGCTTCCTGCATCGCCTGCAACAACGCGGCCTGAGTCTTCGGCGGCGTGCGGTTGATTTCGTCTGCCAGCAGGAAGTTCGTGAAGACCGGCCCCGGCAGGAACGAGACTTTGTGTTTGCCGGTCGCGTGATCCTCTTCCATGACGTCGGTCCCGGTGATGTCGGCGGGCATCAAGTCGGGAGTGAACTGGATGCGACGAAACTCCATTTGCAGCGTCCGAGCCAGCGTCCGAGCCATCAGTGTCTTGCCCAACCCCGGCACGCCATGCAGCAGGATGTGCCCTTTGCAGAGCATTCCAATCAGCAGCGAGTCGATGATCTCGTCCTGACCGATGACGATCTTGGCCAGTTCTTTTTTGATCTTCGTTCGGGCATCACGCAGCTTAGCGACTGCTGCCGCATCGTCGTTCGTGGGAGCGTTTGACATCGTTGTCTCCGGGTGAAATTCCAAGAACCAAAGAACCAAGAACCAAGAACCAAAGAACCAAGAACCAAAGAACCAAGAACCAAGAACCAAAGAACCAAAGAACCAAAGAACCAAGAACCAAGAACCAAGAACCAAAGAACCAAGAACCAAAGAACCAAAGAACCAAGAACCAAGAACCAAAGAACCAAAGAACCAAGAACCAAGAACCAAGAACCAAAGAACCAAGAACCAAGAACCAAAGAACCAAGAACCAAGAACCAAAGAACCAAGAACCAAGAACCAAAGAACCAAGAACCAAAGAACCAAAGAACCAAGAACCAAAGAACCAAAGAACCAAAGAACCAAAGAACCAAAATGAACGAAGCACAAAGAACCAAAGGTTCAACCGGCGGATTCGGCTTTGCGGACGATGGCGTTGAAAATGAGCTTCAGTTCTTCAGCTTCGGTGATGAGGCGAGTGCGTTCCGCTTCTAACTCGGGATTGTCGTTCGTGAATAGGAGCCGCAACCAATACACAGATTCCTTGGCTTCCTTCCGGCAGATTTTGGCGTGCATCTTGAAGTCCTTGGTTCCGAGTCCTTCATTCGCTTCGATGTAATTGGCTCCGACTGAACCCGATGACCGGACGACTTGCTTCACGTCCTCATAGTTAGAAATCGTTCTCGGCAGTCTCCGGACGAACGCACGCACCGCCTTTGCGAACAAATACGTCCGCTCCTCCAAATCGAACACCTTCTCATTCCGTTGTTGCGTCATTTCTCAACTCATTGGTTCTTGGTTCTTTGGTTCTTGGAATTTCTGCCGCTGCTTCTTTCGGATCGATCAGCTCATCGCGGTCGGCGTCGAGTTGTTCGAAGGCGTCGCGGGGGCCGAGGAATTCGCGCCAGGTGATGTCACCGTCGTTGTTGCGGTCCCAGCGTTGAAACCAGATCGGGCCGACGGGTCGGGGCTTGATGGTTTCGACGGCCGCTTGCGGCATTCGTGGATTCGCCGGGCGGTCGGGATTGCCGAACGGATTGAAGACGCCGCGCACGAACTCGATGCGGTATCGCCGAGCGGGTTCGAATTCGCCCAGTCCCGGTTTGTCGTCGCGCTGCATCTTGACCAGCGTCTTGTCGGCGTAGCGCATCTCGCGCATCGAGATGCGGCGGTCGCCGTTTGAGTCCAATGTCGAGAAGAATCCCGCTCCGTCATCGAAGACAGTGATCTGACAGGTCGTCGCGACCGGCTCGCCCCGAGCGCGGATGAATTCCTTCATCTCCTCGCCGAAGATCTTTCCGTCGCCGTCCGCGTCGATCTGGTCGAACAGGCCGCGGCCGAATCGCTCGCGAGACATCGTTTCCTCTTTGTCGAGGTAGCCGTTGTTGTCCGTATCGAGTTCATTGAACGTTCGCAGCGCGATCGTCATCGACGCCTCGAACGGATCGACCTCGCGCGACGAGAACGTGACAACGGCGGTCGGCAGGCTGATCGTCGCCACGTCGGGGTACTTGTCACCGTCGGTGCGGTCTCCCTGAGACGCGAGCGCTCGCAGCATCGGCTGGCCTTCTTTGCGAACGACGTCGACCGCCAACTCCGCATCCACCGGCGACTTCTTCAATTCGCCGAGTTCCTTCAGATTGAGCTCCCCATCCTTGTCGGCGTCGCATGTCGCAACTCGTGTTTTCGGCCAACCGAGTTCGTCGGCCGAGAGCTTGCGATTGCGGTCTTTGTCGTACTTCAACAGCAGCCGTTGCGGCAGCAACGTCTGATTCGTGTCGAGCAGCAATTCGGTCGTCGTCGCGGTGGGCTTGCGAGGTTGGTCCATCTGCGCCGCGATGGGATCAACCGGCGTTACCGGCGACGGCGCGAGTTCGTCGAGCGTCACGCATTCGTCGTCGTCCGCATCCTTCGCCAGCAGCAGATCGATCGAGTCCTGCATCTCGGTCGCATCGACGACTCCGTCCTTGTTCGCATCGAGCAATTTGAAAACGGTCGTATCGCTTTCCGAAGTGCTGGCGTTCTGCCGATAGACGACCGTCTCGCCACCAAATCGCTCGAACTGCTGCTCCATGCCGCGTCGCGAGAGCGTCGGAGCGGCTCCGATTTCTTCGAGGAACTTTTCTTGCTTGGGGCGTTGCTTCTCGCGAAACAGCGGAGACCGTTCCGCCTCCTTCCGCGACAGCTTGCCGTCGCCGTCGGCATCCAACGTCTTCAACAACCGATCCAAACTCGCCTGCCGAGCGTCCTGCGGAGACAGTCCACCGACCGCGACATGAATCCGCAAATGCAACGGCCCGTTTTCGAGCATCAACATCACGTCGCGAACTTCGGCGGAGGGTGCCGGATCGGCGGCGGAGAGGGAAGCAGTGGTCAGTGCGGCAATGATCAGAGCCGTGGCGACATCAACGACTTGGCTCGCATGCTCGCACATCGTCTGAATCAGATCGAATTGTTCGCCCTCTCTGCGCTCTTCGCTTCTCTGCGGTAATAACGATCGGAACATCTCCTTTACCGCAGAGAAGCGAAGAGCGCAGAGGTAAGGGAGGCACGTTTTCATGGGGTTCGCAAAATTGTGTGGTGCCAATGAGACTAGGTCGGTGAGGACGCATTTGCTGTCAGGCTGAACTCCGTTCTGGCCTCACGCTTTTTTCTTCTCCGGCACTGCTGCGATCTCCTCAATGATCTTGCCGCTGCGGTCGGCCAGCGGGATCGGGCGGCCTTCCGGCGAGATGTTTTCGGTCTCCGGATTGACACCGATGCTGGCACACATCGTCGCGTACAGATCGGAGATCGAGACCTTGCGATCTTTGACTTCGGTTCCTCCGTCGTTGGTGCTGCCGACGACTTGGCCCCCTTTGACTCCGCCGCCGCCGAGCACCGTGGACCACGCCAGCGGGAAGTGATCCCGGCCGCCGTTGTTGTTGATCTTCGGAGTCCGGCCGAACTCACCCATCCACACGATGAGCGTTGATTCGAGCAGTCCGCGTTCGCGCAGGTCGGTCATCAGCGTGGACCACGCCGGATCGAGCGTACCGCAGAGCCCCTTCACGGCGTCGAAGTTGTTGGTGTGCGTGTCCCAACCATTGAGCGTCACTTCCACGAACGCGGCACCTCGCTCGACCAATCGCCGAGCCAGCAGACATCCCTGCCCGAACTGACTGCGACCGTACTTGTCGCGCAGCGCCGCCGGTTCTTCGTCGAGCTTGAACGCTCCCTTGGCATTCGAGGCGATCATCCGCATCGCGCGGTCGAAGTTCGCCTTGTGAGCTTTCGTGGACGGCCCCTTCGCGCGGTTCGCGAAATCGTCTTGAAGAAACTTGGAGATCTCGAACCGCTTCTCCATCGACTCCTTCGAGACACCAATCGGTCCCTTGAGATTCTCGATCGACAGGTTCGCGCGAGCTTCCGGGTCTCGACTGTCTCCCGACACAACGAGCGGAGCGTAGTTCGGGCCCAGAAAGCCCGGCCCGCCCGCATCGCCGAATCGAGACGGCGAAATGCTGACATAAGGAGGCAAGTCGTTCTCCACGTCACCAAGTTCTTTCGCGAAGATCGAACCGAGACTCGGATAGTTGATCCCCTCTTGCCCCGGCCGATGCCCGGTCAGCATCAGCCGAGTCCCACGATCATGATCCCCCTCCGCCGTCGAGAGACTGCGAATGATCGCAATGTCTTTCATCTGCTTGGCGACGCCGGGCAGATGCTCGCTGATTCGAATGCCGGAGACCGCGGTCTCAATCGCCTTCGACGGCCCGCCGTTGGGGTGCCCCATTTTCAAATCGAACGTGTCCGTTTGAGTCGGACCACCAGTCATCCAGAGCAGGATCACAGCCTTGTGCTTGGCCCCTGCTTCCTTGCTCGCTTCAGCCGCCTGAGCCAATCGCGGCAACCAGCCGGAGTACGACACGCCGAACGCGCTGGCGAGCGAGAACTTCATGAAGTCACGACGCGAATAATCAAACATGGTTTGCTCCTGAATTGGATGACTCGTTCAGCTTCTCTGCACTGCAAACGGTGAATGTCTTGTTTTCGTGAGAAGATTTTAGGCGGCGATTTGGTTAAGTGCTTGTGTACTCGCGGCTCGCGCTGCGGGGAAGGTGGGGAGGATTCGGCGTCCCTTGGCGGTCAGTTGATAGCGATGAGTGCGTGGAATCTTTTGGATCAGACCATGAGCGCGGAACAGACGCAGCAACCGAGTCACTTGGCCCGACTGGCGACGCCGTTCGGCCAACGTGACTTCGTCGGCATCGTGGGTAGCCGCGCTGTGGCTGATGGCGAACAACAGGTCGCGGATGTCGCGGTTGCGGAAGCCGTTCAAGGCGAACTCGCCGCGGAGGAAGATCGTGATCAATTGCGAGTCGATGCCGGTCAGTGGTGTCAGGCCGCGCGAACGAGACTTCTTTGTGATCACCGGTTGCGCCAGTTTGTCCGCGACGGTTCCCAGCGGTGTCTGGTTGTCGACGGCGGCTTGGGCGGCGAGGTATCTCGCATTGGCAGCTTGCGAGATGGCCGCTCGGCGAGGCAGGTCGGCCACCCCTTTGCGGAGCTTCCGCCATTTCTTCGGGCCGCTGGGATCTTGTTCCGACGCCCGATGCACGCCGAAGTCCGAGGTGTCGTTGATCGTCGTTTCGACACGCAGCACCGAGCCTTGTTTGTCGTACATCTTCAGGGTGTTGCGGTTCAGCCGATGTTTGATGCACACCCCTTCGGGACGGACGAGGTGCTTGGTGACGACCTCGCCGTTGAAGCGAACATCCACGCCGCTTCGGGGGATGCGGACTTTCCCCAGGAACCGCATCACGTCACGGCTGGAGAACGTGCTCATCGCATGCGTGATCAGCGACGGATACAGCTCGGCGAGTTGCTTCTCCGAGCGGAACATGACGTCGGTGGCCCACTCGGTCTCGTCGGCGGACCAGTAGTACTCGTGCGGCCGGCCACCGAAGCTGGGCAATTCCAACAGCGCCGGACACGCACGACGCACCAAGTCGTTCAACCGAGTGCTCCACACATCCCACGGCTGCGAGTCCAGAATCTGCTGCGCCGCCGCGACGTCAGCCACACGCGCCAGGCAGTTGTCGCGCCGTTCAAAGCCGATGCCTTGCTTCGTCAACTCTCGGCAGAGCCGTTCGCGGCCGTTGACACAGACATGCACCGTGAATGGCAGCCACGACTGAATCCGCACATGACACAATCCGAGCACGGCATCCAGAAAATAGACGTACCAATGCAGGCACTTCCGCGGTTTGGCTTCCAAATCCAACATCTTGGTTTCCGGATTGCGACGGACCTCATACGAACGACACGACTCCACGGCACTCAGCACGCAGACCACCCCCTCGGTCAATCCCTCACGCCGAATCAACTCCGCCACGAGCTGCTCCTTGGTGATCCGGGAACTGACCAAATACTGAATCGCTCGACCGTGGACTTGAGCCACTTCCTCAATCGATTGCTTCAATCGTTGTGTCAGCGATTCGGCAAAGTCGCCAAAGTCCTTGATGAGCACTCGCTGATTCGTCAGCCACACCAACAACAACTTGACCACGGCGAGGACTCGAAACGTCCCCCGAAACCGAACTCGATCAAACCCACTGAGGACTCCGAGAATGTCTTTCTGATGCTTGTCGATAAACTCGTTCATGGCGTCGTTGTCTCCGGGAAGAGGATGGCTCGTACACACCATCAACTTACCGAACAACGACGCCTTTGACTCACTTCTTCCTTTGGTTGCGGCCGAAGGCCGCCTCAAGGTCTTCGCTTCTCTGCGGTGAAAGCAAAGACTTGATTCACCGCAGAGAAGCGAAGAGCGCAGAGGTTTGGCGTTTACTTCTCCAACACAAACTCCGGGCTGTTGAGCAGACCCCAGAAGATCTCGGCATAGGCTTGTTTTTGTTTGTCACCGTCGGTCTGTTTGCGGATATGTTCCAAAAGAAACTTTTTTTCGTCGGCGCGAGGCGGGCGGCTGAACGTCGCCAGATACAACGTCGTCAGCTTCGCCTCCGTGTCGAGGAACGGTGCATCCAGCACTCCTCTCAGCGTGCGGCTTTGGTCGAGGTCCGTGGCTTCGGTCGTCAACCGGCCGTTCATCAGCAGCAGAGCTTGCGGGATTCCGGCTCGGAATTCTTCCGGGTTGTTCGACGCGGCTTCGTTCATCCGCGAGATGAGCTGATCGCGCAGTCCATTGAATCGAGCACTCCCGTCTGCTCGCGCGACGGGCAGCGACAACGCTTGCTCGAGCGAATTGAAAACCTGCTCCGGCGACAGCGTCTTGATCGGCCGCAATCCGGGAGGCGGCTCGCCATCATTGTCGTCCATCGCGATGCACTCGCGCTGATAAAGCTGACTCTTGCAGATGCCGGCGATCAGCCAGCGCAGATCAAACTTCGCTTCGACGAACAGCTTCGCGAGGTCATCCAAGATCTTCCGCTCGGCGGGAGACGCCTTATCGAGATCATCCACCGATTCCGTCATCCCGTGACCGAGCAAATGCTGCCAAACACGATTCACCGCCGTCGCCGCGAACAACGAGTTATTCGGTGCGACCATCCAATCGGCGAGCGTCTCGCGCGCCGTTTTTCCTTTTCGAATCTTCGCCTGCTCACCACCCAGAAACGCCGCCGTGTATTCGACCGTGCTGTTCGCCGGACGAATCGAGGCGGTCAGCGTGTCGTTGACCGTTCCATCTCGGACTCCGGAGAAGAACGCCGCCATGCCCCAGAAGTCTTTTTGTTTCCAATCGGCAAACGGGTGATTGTGGCACTCCGCGCAACCGATGCGGACGCCGAGAAAGACGCGAGAGACCGAACTGGCCGCCGTCTCCGGCTTGCCGCCGATCGCCTGAAAGAACAGTGCCGGCCCGCCCCCTTGAACGACGAACCGCGAATTCGCCGGCATCATCGCTTGCCCATCGTTCGTCGCCGTGACCAACTTGCGAGCCAACTCGTCATACGGCACGTTGGCGTTGAACTGCTCCTTCAGCCAAGGCTCCAGCCCGACCGCCATCCGAGCTTCTTGAGAATTCCCCGGCACCATCATCCGCCGCCACACGGTCGCCAGATGCGCGGCCGTTCGCTCGGCATGTTTCTCCGGCCGTCGCGGATCATTAAGCAACCGATCGACGAGCGTCCCGCGACGATGCTCGCCGTCATATCCCAAGAAATCGCGAGCCTGCGACACGCTCGGAATCGAACCGGTCAGATCGAGAAACGTCCGCTTCAGAAACGTGGCATCATCAATCACCGCGGGCGGCTCAATCTTCGAGTCTTCCCAAGCCGCCGCGAACCGCTCGTCAATCCAGCGAGCCAACTCGTCCGAGGTCAAACGCGCATCAGCGGGCCGCTTGGCAGCCGGTTCCTCCGCATTCACGAATGCCGAGCCAACCAACACGGACAGCAACATCAAGCAGGTGGCTTTGAAGAACATCGCTGACTGCCTCCGCGAACCAACAGCACGACGAGCGGCACCGATCCCATTCGTCGAAGCACCACTCCGATCGAAACATTCAGGTGGCGACTTTAGACATTTTGTCTTTCCTGTCAAGTCCCTGCTTCGCACTTGGCTGGGCGATCCCGCGAGGCTCGTTCGCCGGTATGAGTGGAGTGCGTGGAAAATCGTGTTTGCCGATCGCGGTGTTGATGCGCTTTATCCGAGCAACTGCATTGCCAATCACCACAACAACCTCTGCGCTCTTCGCTTCTCTGCGGTGAATTAAACCGTTCAATTCACCGCCGAGAAGCGAAGAGCGCAGAGGCTGCCATTGAAAATGTCGAAGTCAAACTTCCTCGCTCCCCAATGCCGGGACCTGGATCACTGGTGCCGTTCTCTCAAGTTCATCTTGACGCCTCCTACCGGATTCGTAGACTTCGCTCCCACTTCAGTAGGAGTCGTAGGTCAGGCTTTCCAGCCTGACCCAGTCGCTCCGAACGACGCCGAGAGGGAATCGAGTCAGCCTGGAAAGGCTGACCTACTTCGTTCAGGAGGAGACGACGCGATGAGCAAGAAGCATCGGTTGGCCGATCTGCAAATGGCCATCATGCAGGTGCTGTGGGAGAAGGGTGAGGCGACGGTCGCTCAAGTCCGCGAGTCGCTGCTGCCGGATCGCGAGCTGGCTTACACGACGGTCGGCACGATGCTCTCCAAGATGGAGCTGAAAGGGCAGTTGACTCATCGCGTCGATGCGCGAGTCAACATCTACAAGCCCGCCATCAAGCCGGATCAAGTCAAACGGCGGATGCTGACCGACCTCGCCGAGCGGTTGTTTGCCGGAGACGTCGGTGACCTCGTCTGCTGCTTGCTGGATGGGGTCGATGTCTCGCCGGATGACCTCGCCGAGATCAAGCGGCTGATTCGCAAGAAGGAACAAGAACTGAAGGGGGCCGAATGATGACGGACTTCTTGATCGCGTATGGGCTGCACTCGACGGTGTTGCTGGCGTCGGCGTGGTGCCTGATGAAGATCGTTCGGCCTCGCAGTTCTGTGGTGCGCGAGCGGTTGTGGAAGCTCGCAGCGGTGTTGCCCGTGCTGACGGCGCTGACCGGCGTCGGCTTTCGCTCCGCAAGAGCAGTTCCTGTCGCGGAACGACGGGGGTTGATCGTTGAAGGGCCAACAGCATCCGTACCGCGACCGTCAGGGAGCGGCCAGCGTCGGACGCTCCCTGACGGT